>NZ_LRIC01000047.1:0-62010 GCF_001758725.1 Janthinobacterium sp. HH106
ACCTGTGACCTTCGGGTTATGAGCCCGACGAGCTGCCAGACTGCTCCACCCCGCAGGCGAATTATAGCGGGGTTTGCTGCAATGCGCAATGGCCAGGTTTCAGACCCTCGATTACGCCGCCGCCAGGCGCCACAGCGAGGTGATTTCCTGCGAGCGTGCCGCGTGCAGGCTGTCCGTGGCGTCCTGCGCGCGCGGGTGCGTGGGTTTCACGTCCAGGCGGTCGACGACCTTCAAGCCCGCTTGCGCTATCCATTCGAGCAATTGCGCGCGCGGGCGCAGACCCAGGTGCTCGGCCAGGTCCGACAGAATCAGCCAGCCTTCGCCGGCAGGTTCCAGGTGGTCGGCCAAGCCGGAAAGGAAGCCGCGCAGCATGCGGCTGTCCGGATCATAGACGGCGTATTCGATCGGCGAGCTTGGGCGGGCCGGCAGCCATGGCGGATTGCACACCACCAGCGGGGCGCGTCCGGCGGGGAACAGGTCGGCCTGCACCACCTCGACCTTGTCGATCAAGTCGAGGCGGGCCAGGTTTTCGCGCGCGCAGGACAGGGCGCGCGGGTCCTGGTCGGTGGCGACGATGCGCTTGACGCCGCGCTGCGCCAGAACGGCGGCCAGCACGCCCGTGCCGGTGCCGATGTCGAAGGCCAGGCTGGCGCGCGCGGGCAGCGGCGCTTCCGCCACCAGGCCCACGTATTCGCCGCGGATGGGCGCGAATACACCGTAATGCGGGTGGATGCGCTGGCCCAGGGCCGGCAGGTCCACGCCCGTGCGGCGCCATTCATGCGCGCCGATCAGGCCCAGCAGCTCGCGCAGCGAGGCGACGAACGCTTCCTCGCCGCGGCCATACGCTTCATTGCAAGCCAGTTTCACGTCCGGCGCGCGGCGCAGCGGGATCGTGTAGTCGGCGTCAAAAGGCAGCAGCAGCATGGCCAGGGTGCGTGCGCGCTGCGACTGCGCCTGGCGGTGCAGATGGAAGGCTTCCGTGGCCGATGGTTCGGGTTTCGCCAGCTTGGCGGCCTTGGCCTTTTTGCTCGGTTTGTCGTTCTTGTGGTCGGCGCGCCGCGCCAGCGCCTGCAGCAGCTGGCGCGCGTTCTGGAAGTCGCCGCGCCACAGCATGGCCGTGCCTTCGCAGGCCAGGCGGTAAGCCTGGTCGGCCGTCGTGCGGTCATCGGCGATGACGACGCGCTTGGGCGGCGGCATGCCGCTTTCCGAGCGCCAGCGGGCCGAATGCTCGGCGCCGTTTTCGCTCCAGTGGATCTGCGGATGAACGGTAGGGGAAGAAGTGTCGGACATGGATTTCAATCGATAGAAGGGGGCGCGCGGCATGGTCGCCTGCGCAGGCCGTCTTCCATTATACGTCGCTGGCCGTGCCGTTAGCAGTGTCCGTGCCATAGGCGAGTGCCAGCGCGCGGGCGCGTGCCTGGTCTTCCGGCGTCGTTTCCACGGCTTTCTGGTCGGCTTTGACCGCCGCGTCCGGCTGCACCAGCTTGAGCAAACGCAAGCTCAGGCTGCCTGCCAGGTCGCCATCCTTGCCGCTGGCGCTGGCGCCATCGGACGTGCCCTGATAGAGATTGCTTTGCAATTGCTGGCCCAGCAGCTTGAACAGGTCGTGCAGATTGCCGCCGAAGTGCGTGGCGGGCAACTCCTTGGCGGGCAGGGCGTCGTCTTCGGAGGATGTGGCTTCCGGCGTTTCACCTTGCGTTTGCTCAAGGACGCCCGCGCTGATGTTCGATTGATATTGCACTTCCACTTCGAAGTCGAAGGTTTGCCCATCGGCCGTCGTGATCTTGCCCTTGCCGATGAAATGCGCGTTTTCATCGAGGCTGAAGGCGGCCGCGCGGCTGCTGCCGCCTGCGCCCGAGACGCTGGCGCCAGCACTGCTGAAGTTGGAACCGGCTTGCAGGTCGACTGAATCGAAGGCGACGGTGGCGCCGTCGCCGAACAGCTGACGTGTCATGTTGGAGAGAAAATCCTGCGCCACGTCGACGGTGGCGTTGCCCAGCGCATCGGTCCGTTGCGACAGTCCCTTGGCCGACAGGTCCAGGCCATTCTTCGACAGCGCGACCACGTCTTGCGCCGTGCGCTGCATCAGGGGGGAAGCGGCCAGGCCGGCGCCCGTTTTAGGCGGCGTTTGCCCTGCCAGGGTATTGGCGGCGGGCTGGCGCGAGCCGGGAACGAGGGCGGGAAGCTGGGACATGAACAAATTCCGAATGAGTAAGTACTCAGTTAACGGCAGCCGTGCCCCATTCTTTAACCATTAGTGGTGGTGCGACCAGCTACCGTCCGCCGACTCCAGGTAAGACTTGACGGCATCGGCCTGGCCCGTGGCGTGGCGCTTGAGTTCGCCGCATGCGCAAATGCCCTGGTAGGGCTGGATATGCGAGCAGGCGGAGACTTTTTGCAGGTAGACCTGCATGGATTTGTGACATTTGACGCACTTGAAGGTGAGGCTGCGGGCGGCTTTCATGGGGCTCCTTGAACTGTTGCGGGGCGTAGCGGGTAGTTACGCGAAGGCGGCGATTTTAACGCACTCCGTCCATCGTTACACGTTGTTGCATCTGCGCCACGCGCAGGTCAACTGAATCCGTGCCATGACGTTGAGCGTATATAGGAGGTCGTCTGACCGCCATTGAAGAGGTAGCACCATGGACAAGCATGACAAGGAAAAGCCTGTACAGCCCGCCAAGGAGCTGGTCAGGAAGTGGCTGAAAGCGGAGCTGGAACAGCGCCGGCCCCCGCCCGACCCCGAGCAGATCCGCCGCGAACTAGGTTGGGATATGCTCAGGCTGTGCCGGGAGCCGGCCAGCCGTTAGCGGTTTACAACGCCTGACAAAACCGTAGCGAGCGGAAGTGGGTTGTGGTTGAGACGCGGAACTGTGCTAAGCACGGGGCCGCCGAGGCAGTGAGCATCGGAAACCGCGACCCGCGACGCGCAGTAGGTTTTGACAGGTGTTCTTAGCGCACCGTCACCACGCTCTTACCGCCTGAACCGGGCTGCACGAGGATGCGGGTGGCGATGCGCTCCGTCATTTCCTGCACGTGCGAGATGACGCCCACCTTGCGGCCCATCGCTTGCAAGCCGTCGAGCGCATCCATGGCCACGCGCAGGGTTTCCGTATCGAGGCTGCCGAAGCCCTCGTCGATGAACAGCGATTCGACGCGCACGCGGTTCGAGGACAGCGAGGCCAGGCCCAGCGCCAGGGCCAGCGAGACGAGGAACGATTCGCCGCCCGACAGCGAATGCACGGAGCGCAGCTCGCCGCCCATGTTCTGGTCGCGTACCATCAGGCCCAGCGACGGATTGTTCGGATTGTCGATGCGTTCGAGCTGGTAGCGGCGCGCCAGGTGGTTCAGGTGCGCGTTGGCATAGCCGAGCAGCACTTCCAGAGTGAATTGCTGCGCGTAGTTGCGGAATTTCTTGCCGTCGGCCGAGCCGATCAATTCATTCAGGCTGGCCCAGCGCCGCTCGATGACGGCTTGCGCCTCGATCTGCGCCAGCATCGCTTGCGCGCCGTGGCGCCGCGCGTCGTCCTGCGCGATCGCCAGCCGCAGCCGGGTCGCTTCCTGGTTGGCCGCCTGGCGTTCCAGCAGCAGCGCGTCGAGCGCGGCTTGCAGCGCCGGCGCGTCCGTTTCCAGGGATTCCGGCGGCTGCTGCACATGCGCTGCCAGCTGCTGCCGGCGTTCTGCCAGCACGGAGACGGCTGCCGTGTGGCGGTCGGCGATCGCTTGCAGGGCGTCGCGTTCGGCGCGCATGGTGTCCGGCGCGATGGCCAGATGCGCGCGCAAGGCGTCCATGTCGGCGGGCGCATGGGCCGGATGGGCATCCTGGAACTGGCGCAGCCAGCCGTACAGGGCGGCGCTGGCGCCGTGTTCCTGTTCACGCAGGGCAGCCAGGCGCTGCGACAGCTGCGCGCATGCTTCTTCCAGGCGCGTGCGCTGCTGGCTGGCCGATTGCGCCGCCGTTTGCTGCTGCGTCAGCAGCTCTTTGGCTGCCGCGATGGCGCCTGCCAGTGTGCGCTCGACCTCGGCCACGCTCCGGCCCTGCCATAGCGCGTTGCGCTGCGCCTGCATTGTCGTGCGCTGCTTGTCGGCGGCGGCAAAGACGGCGTGGGCTTCCTGTGCCGCTTGCTGCGCCTTGGCGGCAGCCAGCTGTGCCGCTTCCAGCTGCGCGGCCAGGGTCGCCAGCGCGTGGCCGCGGTGGTCCTGGTCTGCCTGCTGTTTCAGCCATTGCCGGCTTTCCGTTTCGCGCGCCGCGCGGAAGGCGGCCGGGCCGGCGCGCCAGCTGTCTTTCCAGTCCTCGGCGCCGTCGGCGTCGGCAAACGCGCCATCGAGCTGCGCCAGCAAGGCGTCGAGCGCGGCGCGCGCCGTCTCGCCCTTGTCGGCGTTGCCCGCTTGCTGCGCTTGCAGCTGCGCCAGCCGCGCCTGCGTCTCGGCGACGGTGCTTGTGCAGCGCGCGTGCTCGCTGGACGCCAGTTCGTGCGCCGCCTGCGCCTGCTCGCGCCGTACGCCGGCCTGGCGCAGCGCCGTTTCCTGCTGCGCCAGTGCCTGCAAGCCGGCCGCATTGGCCGCCAGCTGCCGCGCGAACCAGTCCGCGCGCTCATTTGCCGGCGGCAGTTCCAATGTGTCCGCGTGCGGCTGCCACTGCGCGAGCAAGCTGTCGATGGCGGGCGGCAGGGCCGCCAGTTCGGCCTCCGTTTGCGCCTGTTCGCGTGCCGTCGCGGCCAGCGCCGCCTTGTGCGTGGCCAGCCGCTCCAGATTGCCGCGCGCCTGCGCGCGGCAGGCCAGCACCTCATCCTGCAAGCTGGCCAGCATCGCCTGCAAGGCGTGGTCGGCGTGGCTGTACGGGTGTTCCAGCGCGCCGCAGACGGGGCAGGGCTGCCCGTCCTGCAAATTGGCCCGCAGCTGCTCGACGCTGGCCGCGCATGCCGCCTCGGCGCCTTTCAAGGATTTTTCCGCCTGCGCCAGGCGCGCTTCCAGCAGCGCCGTTTGCGCCGCTTCCGCCGCCAACGCCATGTTTTCCGTCTGCGCGGCCTGCGCCAGCTGGGCCGCCCTCGCTTGCCAGTGCGCCAGCGCCTGCTGCTGGCGCGCCAGTTCGCTCCAGGTCTTTTCCGCGCTGGTCAACGTGCGCGCGTGCGTCTCGAGCTGGCCGCGCTGATCCTGCAGCCCCTGGCCATCGATGGCTTGCACGGCCGCCAGCGCCGCGCGCCGTTCGACATCGCGCGCCGTCAGCACGGCAGCGGCGCTGGCCAGCGCCGCTTGCGCCGCCTGCGTGGCGTCCGAGGCCTGGCGCAGCTGCTGTCTTGACTCGGCCATGCTGGCGTCGGCCGCATCGGCTTGCGCTGCCGCCTGGCCGGCCTGGGCAAACAGTTGATCCCACAACTGCCACGATTGCGCCAGCGCCTGCCACTGCTGGTGCGCTGCCAGCCACTGGCGGCCCGCTTCCTGTTCCGCTTGCGCGGCGTGCTGGCGCTGCTGCAACGCGTGCAGCGCGGCGCGCGCCGCCTCGTTGGCCTGGTCGGCGGCCAGGGCCCCATCTTGCGCCTGGCGATGCGCGGGCATGTGCGCCGCAATGCCGGCGTCGAGCGCCTTGGCCTGGTCGAGCAGGGGCGCGGCATCGCGCTGCGCCGCTTCCGTGGCAAGCAAGGCCGCTGCCGCCTGCTGCACGGCCTGCGCCAGCTGCGCTTCGCTGGCCACGGCCTGCGCCGCCTGCGCGCGCGACGCTTCCAGCGCGGCGCCCGTGCCGGCGACCTCGTTGGCCAGGCGCGCCACGTCGTCGATCAGGGGCCGCGCCGGCTGCAGCAATTCCCACTGCGCCAGCGCCGCGCGGCGTTCTTCCGCGGCGGTCCGTTCGGCATCGGCGTTATCGAGCGTCTCTTGCGCGGCCGTCACCTGGGTTTGCAGCTTGTGCGTCTCCTGGTGCCAGCGCTGCTGCAATTCCAGCACCGCCTTGCGCAAGTCGATGTGTTGCAGGGCGGTCTCGGCCGCGCCGCTTGACGCTTCGGTCTCGCTGCGCTCTTCCGGCGACAGCGGCCGCTGGTCGGCCAGCTTTTCGCCCAGCCGTTCGAGCACCTGCTTTTCCTTTTTCGCCCGCTCGAAGGCGCGCATGGAAATATCGGTATAGATGCTGCTGCCCGTCAGGGTTTCCAGCAATTCGCCCCGTTCATTGTCTTCAGTCTTGAGGAAGGTGGAAAACTCGTTTTGCGCCAGCAGCACGGCGCGCGTAAACTGGTCGAAGGACAGGCCGATGCGTTTTTCGATCTCTTCCTTCACCTCCGTCTTGGTGCCGCCGATGGGCTGCAGCGCGGGCAGCTGGTGCAAGCTCATGGCGGTGGCCTGCAGCGCCCCTTCGGCCTTGGTGCGCGAGCGGCGCACGCTCCAGCGCGCGCGGTAGTGACCGCCATCGTTGCCGACGAAGTCCACCTGCGCGTAGCCGTCCGGTGTGCCGCGGCGCAGCAGGGTGCGCGTATCCTGGGCGTTGACGGTTTCCTTGCCCACGTCGGGCAGGGCGCTGCCCCGGCCCAGTACCTTCAGCAGGCGCGGCGTGGCGTCGTACAGGGCCAGGCACAGGGCGTCGAGCAGGGTGCTCTTGCCCGCGCCCGTGGGGCCGCTGATGGCGAACAGGCCGGAAGACGCCAGCGGTTCCTGCTGGAAGTCGACTTCAAATTCGCCGGCCAGCGAAGCCAGGTTCTTGCCGCTGATTTTCAGGATTTTCATGCTGTTCTTTATGCTGATGCAGTCGCCCGACGGGTGCGCTTACAGATCTTTTTTCGCCTTGGCTTCTTCGGCCGCGTGCTTTTCGGCGGACGCCGCCGCTATGGCGGCTTCGCGTTTGGTTTCAAGGCCGGCATCGACCAGCGTCAGTTTGGTGGTGAAGAACAGGGCTCTGGCGGACCACAATTTGTTGATCATCTCTGTGTCATACGGAGAGAGGGAATGAATGCGCAATATTTGATCGGCATGATACACAATGCAGTTTTCATCGACGATTCTCAAGTTGTCGAGTGCGGGGAGGCGGCGGTACGCCCGGTTGCAGCTGAATGTGACGGGATGCCCTTCTTCCTTGCTGTATTTTTCCTCGAGCTCTTTCTGGAGCTGGTATGAGTCAGACCCTTCCAGCAAGACCGTGATGGCCGTCACTGTGCCGTCAGCCAGCTGCTCGGTGGTGACGACGCGCGGTTTGCCGAAATAGCTCCATTTACCCAGATAGCCATCGGCCACCGATTTCCCCGCCTTGATGCCGGTGCTCAGGTCCTTGAGCATGATGGGTTTCGACAGTTGCGACGCTGCTGTCTTTTCGGCCGGCATCGGGGGCGGGTACTCGGCGCTTGGGCCGCAACCGGCAAGCGATATGAGCAACGAAACGCCCAGCAGGGGGAAATGACGGATTTTCTTCATAAAACCTTTCAAATGGTACCGTGGGAGAATGGATGGTGGGCGTAATGCCCCTGGACGTCAGGCGCCGGGCAGCAGCAGTTCGGCCAGGGCCGAGAGGAGTTCGGGCGGCGCTTCCTTCGCGTATTTTTGCAGGTACAGGCGGCGGAAGATGTCGTCGGGCTGCAGCTGGCCCAATTGGTCGAGCGTCATGTTCTCTGGCGCGCTGCTGCGCGCAGCGCTCGACGTTTCGATCTTCGCCAGGCGCACGCTCTTGCCGTCGAGCGCCGTTTCGATGCGCGTGCGCAGGCCCGGTTCGGGCGCCTCGAGGCGCACGCGCACTTCCAGGAACGGCTGCGCTTCGGCTGGAGCGTCCGGCACGTCGAGGGCGGCCAGCTGTTCCAGCACTTCGGCTATGGGCGCCGGTGTGGCGGGTACGCGCAGCAGGGGCACGGCGCGCGGCACCTCGATGGCGCGCACGGATTTCAAGGTGTCGCCATCGATGTCGAGGCACAGCACCTGGTGGCGGTAATTCACTTCCGCGAACGACAGCGGTATCGGGCTGCCGCAGTAGCGGATGTGCTCCTGGCCGCCCACGGCCTGCGCCTTGTGCAGATGGCCCAGTGCCGCATACGCGATGGACGTATCGAAAATCCCCGATGGCAGCATTTCCGTGCCGCCGATGACGATGCGGCGTTCGGAATCGTTCGACATTTCGCCGCCCACCATGTGGCAGTGGCCCATGGCAACGATGGCTTGCCCGGGCCGGCGGCGCGCCAGCGCCAGGTCCGTCAATTGGCGGTACAGCAGGGCGATGCCGCCCAGGTAGGCATCCTGCGTGTCGCCGGCCGGCAGTTTCGGCACGTCGCCCGGGCGCAGAAAAGGCACGGCCAGGCACCAGGCCTGTACCTGGCCATCGGCGCCCGTCAAAGGCAGCAGCAGGCGTTCCAGGTCGATCTGGCCATCGTCGCCGCGCAGCACATGGCCGATCACGTGGGTGCCATGCGCGGCCAGCAGGGGGCCGGGTGCTTCCAGCCGTCCCGCCGAATCGTGGTTGCCGGCGACGACGACGAGTTGCAGCGCCGGTAGGCGCGCGCGCGCCTGCTGCAGGAAGACATACAGTTGCTTTTGCGAGGCGGCGGACGGGTTGGCATTGTCGAACACGTCGCCCGCCACCAGCAGCACGTCGACCTGCTCCATCACGAGCGTGTCGAGCAGCCAGTCGAGGAAGCGCTGGTGTTCGTAACCCCTTTCAAAATTGTGCAGGGTCTGGCCCAGATGCCAGTCGGAAGTGTGCAGCAGGCGCATGGTGTGGCAAGGGTAGGGAAGACAGGCGCCAATATAGCTGAAATGAGGCAGGTACTGGAGAATTGAACGAATTTCGAAGAGCGTTTTCGATTTTTATCGATACATCCAGAGTGCCTGAAAAACGTTCAGGGCAAGGCGTAGTGCCGTAGGCAGTACGAATAGTACGGCAAGGCACTGCAACGCAGCCATGGACGTTTTCTCAGGTGCTCAAGTCGTCAGCACGCCGGCCCTGTAGGTATTACGCCCATCCTGCTTGGCCTGGTACAGCAGCACGTCGGCCCGCTGCAGCAGCACGGCGGGGGAAATGTCTTCGTCGCGGTAGAAGGCCAGGCCGATGCTGGCGGAAATGCGCACGGTGATGCCGTCGAGTTCGAACGGCTGCCGCATGGCGGCGACGATTTTTTCCGCCAGCACGGCCGCGTCGTCGGGCCGGGCGATCTGTTCCATGATGATGGTGAATTCGTCGCCGCCCAGGCGGGCGATGATGTCGGTGGCGCGCATGGTCTGCGTCAGGCGCTGGGCGAAGGCGCGCAGCAGGGCGTCGCCCGTGCCATGGCCGTGCGTGTCGTTGACGGGCTTGAAGCGGTCGATATCCATGTACATGACGGCCATCAGGTGCTGCTGCCGGCGGCTCGCGTGCATGGCGTCGCTGAGCTTTTGCTGGAAGCCGGCGCGGTTCGACAACCCTGTCAATGCATCGACCTGGGAAAGCTTCAGCAGCCGCTGTTTTTCGCGCTTTTGCACGGTGATATCCTGGCGCATCACGTGAAAACCCACGACCTGCAGCCTGTCTTCGCCGATCTGCGGGATGTAGATCACTTCCATGCAGCGCTCTATGCCTTCCTTCTCGTCTTCTTCCTCGAAGCTCAGGGTTTCGCCGGCCAGTACTCTTTCGATATATGGCGCCACCGTGCCGTAGCGCGCCTCGCCCACCGTGTCGCGCACGCTCTTGCCCAGCGCCTGCCGCCCCGTCAGGCCGAATTCGCGTTCATAGGCGATGTTCAGGAAGCGGTAGACCTGGTCGGCGTCGATGTAGGCGATCATGGCCGGCAAGGTGTCGGCGATGGTGCGCAGCCGCGCTTCGCTTTCCAGCAGCGCCACTTCCGATTCGCGCAAGGTAGTGATGTCGTCCAGGCTGCCCACGTAGCCGTCGATCTGGCCGTCGATGAGGATGGGGGCAATTTTGACGGAGACCCAGACCAGCCTGCCGTCGCGCTGCAGGCAGCGCAGGGTGGACTGGAATGGCGCGTGGCTGCGCGTGAGCTGTTCCAGCGCCACGTGCATCAGCGGATAGTCGTCCGGGTGCAGGGCGCTGGTCCAGCCGGCGCCCAGCGCGGCGGCGCGCGGCAGGCCCGTGATGGCTTCGAAGGTGCGGTTGACGTAGGTGCAGCGGCGCTGGCGGTCCAGGCGCACCAGCCCGAGCGGAGAGGCGTCGTTGACGGCGGCCAGTTCGGCCTGTTTCTGGCGCAGTTCCAGTTCCTGCTGGCGGCGCTGCGAGATATCCTCGGCGATGCACAGGATATGCTCGACCTGATGGCGCTCGTCAAATACGGGCACGGAGACGGAGCGCAGGTAGCGCAGGCTGCCGTCACGCAGGCGCAGCGGCTTTTCCGTATGGTCGATGACACCGTGCTCGGCCAGGATGGCGCGGTCGTCCTCGGCATCGTGCAGGCCGAAGTCGGGCGGAAAGGCCTGGCAATCGGTCTTGCCGATGACGTCGGCGGCCAGGTGGCCCGTGATGTCCTCGGCCGCCTTGTTCCACACTTCCATCCGGCCGAAGTTTTCCGGGCGCGCGCTTTTCACGTACACCAGCACGGGCAGGTGGTCGATCAGCGACTGCAGGAAGCTGCGGTTGTCCTGCAGCGCCAGCTCGTCGTGCTTGCGCGCGCTGATGTCGCGCGAGGTGACGGCCACGCCGTCGGCGATCGGCACCACCTGGTGGCGCAGCCAGCGCGTGCCGCCGGATGCCAGTTTCAGCTCGAATTCATCCTCCAGCGGCTGGCCCGTTTCCATCACCAGCACGAAGCGCTTGAAAAAGCGCTCGCCGCGCAGCAGCGGCACGCGCGGCAGCACGCGCTGACCCAGCAGTTCGGAGCGCGGCTTGCCCAGCATATCGGCGGCCCGCTCGTTGATGTCGGCAAAGGTGAAATCTTCCACCGGCTTGCCCGGCGCGGGGCGCCAGGCTTTGAGCAGCAGCACGGCATCGAGGCTGGCCTGGTGCGCCGCGCGCAGCAGCGCCTGTGTTTCCTTGGCCTGGCGGATGCTGCGGCGCAGGCGCGCGCTCTGGCGCATCAGCAGCGCCGTAAAGCCGGCGATGAGCACGCTGGCGGCGAGCAGGGCGCCGATATACGCCAGGCGGCGGTGTTCGAAGCGCGTCAGGGCGACGGCCTGGCTGACGCCCACCACCGCCAGCAGCGGGTAGCGCGGCAGCTCGCGGTAGCTGTAGATGCGCGCCGTCGCATCGACGGGCGGTTCGATCAGCAGTTCCTCGGGCGCGTGCCGCGGCGGGCCCGGCATGCGGAAGTCGATGCGGTCGCTGAGGATCAATTGCTCGCCGATGCGCCCCACCGTCAGGCCGCTGTCGCGCGCCACCAGCATCAGCGCGCCATGCTCGTCGAGGTTCAGGCGGTCGTAGTCGTCGACAAAATACGTAGGGTCGACGTGGATGACGATGGCGCCCGCAAAGCGGCCCTGGCCATCGTTCAGGCGGCGCGCCAGGCGGATGGTCCAGTGCTTGCTGCCCGCGTCGAGCATGGGCGTGTCGACCAGGGCCGTGTCGGACGCATTGGCGGCCAGCGCCTTGAAAAATGCCTGGCCGGCCAGGTTTTCCGGCAGATACGCGTTGGCGCTGTCGATCACGTCGCCGCGCGCGTCGACGAGCGCGATCGGCAGTTCCAGCTTCGATGGCAGCACGCTGTCGAGCAAGCCCTGGCGGCGCGTAAATTCATTGAGGCGCAGGGTGCCGTCCGTTTCCTCGTATTTGAGCTTGAACAATTGCGTGGCGTGATCGGTCTGGCGCAAGGTGAAACTGGTGTGGTCGGCCAGGGTACGGGCCAGCGACTGGCTGACGGCCACGGCGTCGCGCACGGCGCTGGCCCGTTCCTGGCCCACCTGGTACAAGACGGCCGCCCACAGCGCCAGCAGCAAGATAAGCGCGAACAGGGGTACCAGGCTGAGACGGTACAGGCGGCGGGCAAGGCGTTGCAGGGGTCTTGTTATCGCTATCACGGGCGCTTGCAGGCTAGGGTCATGGAAAGGTGAAGGGCGGCGTGGCGCGCATCATAGCCGAAATATGCTGACCTGCGCGCTGCCTGCTGCCCTAGCGTCTGTTCGTGGTCTGTCGCTGGGCTTATTTTGCGTTAAATCAAGAACCTGTGGTGCCGCGCACGCTAAAAAAAGCACGCCGGGGGCGGCACGGGCTGGCGCCGTGGCAGAAAAAGTACAATTGCGCCCCCATCCTCATTAAAATGGATGCTTCTTCCTCCCATATCGAAAGTTGTCATGCAGAGTAAAAAGCCCGACGCGGCAAGACTGGACAAGATCGTGGCCGAAGCGCGCCGCGCCGCCGACCAGCGCGAGAGCGGCTACCGCGAGCGCTCGCTGAAGATGTATC
This sequence comes from Janthinobacterium sp. HH106, assembly GCF_001758725.1. Lineage (NCBI taxonomy): Bacteria > Pseudomonadati > Pseudomonadota > Betaproteobacteria > Burkholderiales > Oxalobacteraceae > Janthinobacterium > Janthinobacterium sp. HH106. The sequence goes on from NZ_LRIC01000047.1 coordinate 12,290, forward strand.
CGTGGGTCTGCGGCCGCTGCATGCGCGAATTTACGCGCGCCAACGTGCAGCAACTGACGGTGCACCACCGCGACCACAACCACGACAACAATCCGCCCGACGGCAGCAACTGGGAACTGCTGTGCCTGTATTGTCACGACAATGAGCACTCGCGCTACCTGGAAGCGGACCGTGGCGCAGGCCTGCTGTCGGCCGAGGTGGCGCCCGCCACGCACAATCCGTTTGCCGCGCTGGCCGGCCTGATCAAGAAAAAGGACTGAGCGGATCGCCGCTTCTCCATGCGCATCCTGCTGACCGAAGACGACCCGCAGCTGGGCCGCGCCACGCAAATCGGCCTGGAACAGGGCGGCTACGCCGTCGACTGGGTCACGAGCGCCGAACACGCGCACACGGCCGTGCGCCTGCACGACTACGGCTGCATCCTGCTCGACCTGGGCTTGCCGGGGCAGGACGGCATGCAGGCGCTGGGCATGCTGCGCGACAATGGCTACAGCGGCGCCGTGCTGGTCGTCACGGCGCGCGACCAGGTGGGCGAGCGCATCGCCGGCCTGGACGCGGGCGCCGACGACTTCATCGTCAAACCGTTCGACCTCGACGAGCTGGCCGCGCGCATCCGCAGCGCCTGCCGCCGCGCCGCTGGCCGCCTGCGCGAGCAGCTCGTGCACGGCGACCTGGCGCTCGATATCGCGGACCGGCAGCTGACGCAAGGGGGCGTGCCCGTGATGTTAACCGTGAAGGAATTCCGCATCCTGCAACTGCTGCTGGAACACGGCGGCCGCGTGCTGAGCCGGGAACAGCTGGAGAAAAACCTGTACAGCTGGGGCGATGAAGTGGAAAGCAACGCCGTGCAAGTGCACATTCACCACCTGCGCAAGAAGCTGGGGCGGGACTTGATACGCACGGTGCATGGGATCGGCTATTGCATCGACAAGCCCAAAGCGGTCTGACGGAAAAAAGGCGGCCGGGAGGCCGCCCCCCTTGATCAGAAATCGACGGTGGCCGACAGCCACAGACGGCGTCCGTCCAGGCTGTTGACGTAGCGGTTCGCGTAGTTCAAGGCCGGTGCGCGGTAAGGCTGGTAGTCGATGAAGTCCTTGTTGAGCAGGTTGTACACGGCCGCGTTCAGGGTCACGCGCTTGTTCAGCTGGTAACTGGTGCCCAGGTGCAGCATGGCGTAGCCCTGGTAGTCGCCCAGCGCAGCCTTGGCGGCGCGCGTGGAAGCCGAGGTGCCCGGATCGCGGAAGCGCTCGCTGCGGTATTCGGCGCGCAGCCAGCCGTTCCATTCGCGCGATATATCCCACGAGAGGCGCGCATTGACTGCGTGCTTGGGCGTGTCGCTCAGCGGCTTGCCCGCATTGCTGCCGCTCTTCTGTTCGCTTTCCGTGTACGTGTAGTTGGCGCTGGCCGACAAGCTTTTTCCCAGCGGGAAGCGCGTGTTCAGCTCGACGCCGCGTGTGACGGCCTCATCCACGTTGACCGACTGGCCAAACGCATCGACGTTGGGCCAGTTGCCGAAGCTGACGCAGCCGGGACGGTTCGGCGATGGACGGTAGCTGCAGTTGACGAGGCCCGTGCCCGTCGTGATCTTGTCCTTGAATGCATTGTTGAACAGCGAGCCGCTGGCGGTCCAGCCGGCCAGGTTGTCGAAGTAGGCGCCGATTTCCGTTGTCGTGCTCGTTTCCGGCTTCAGGTCCGGGCTGCCGACGAGGGGGATCGTGCCCTGGCCGCCGAAACCGTTGATGCCTGGGGACAATTGTTCCACGCGCGGCGTCTTGTAGCCCTTGCTGACGCCGCCCTTGACGGTCCAGCTCGGTGTCGCGTTCCACACGGCATACGCGCGGGGGCTGGTCTGGCCGCCGAAGATGCTGTGGTCGTCATAACGGGCGCCAAAGGTCAACGCGACGTTTTCCAGCACTTGCCATTCGTCTTCCACGAACAGGGCTTTTTGCGTGAATTCGAATTTTTTCGGTGCCACGCCGTCCGTCATTTCCGCTTTCCACCATTGCGCGCCGACGGTCGCCATGTGCTTGCCCAAAGGCATGACCAATTTGGTGTCGAACACCTGGCTTTCCACTTCCAGCGTGCGCGCGCTGCCGGCCACGGCGCCGGGCGTGCCTGGCGGAATCGTGCGGCCCAGGGTTTCCGTCTTGTTCACCATGTAGCTGCTGTCGAGCGTGCCGAAGTCGAAGCGGCCCGTGTGCGACAGGGTCCACTGGTCGCGGTTATATTTTTGTTCCGGGCCGTAGCCGCCTTGCACGGTCTTGGTGCCGAGCTGGCCGTTCGAATTGTCGTAGGTCTGGCGGCCCGCGTCCGCGTCGAGGATGACGGTGTGGTAACGGTTCGGCGTCAACGCCAGGCGCGCGCCGAAGTTGGCGATGTCCGCGCGCACGGGATTGGCGCCCATGCTGGCGGGCACCTCCGCGCCGGCCGCGTTGGGGACGCGGATGTCGGCCGCATCGCGGCGCTGCTTGCTGCCGCGCAGGGACAGGCCCAGCAGGTCGGTGGCGATGGGGCCGCTCAGGTAGAAGCGGCCGCTTTTCACGTCGCCGAAGTCCGATGCCTGCTGCGCGGTATAGTCGGCCGAGACGGAGCCCATCCACTGCTTGCCCACCTTGCGCGTGATGATGTTGATCACGCCGCCCATGGCGTCCGAGCCGTACAGGGTCGACATGGGGCCGCGGATGATCTCGATGCGCTCGATGGCGGCCAGTGGCGGCATGAAGCTCGTCTGCGTGCCGCCGAAGCCGTTCGGCGTGACGTTGCCGGCCGCATTCTGGCGGCGTCCGTCGATCAGCACCAGGGTGTAGTCGCTGGGCATGCCGCGGATGCTGATGTTCATGCCGCCCGTCTTGTCGCCCGCCGCGCCCACGTCGATGCCTTCCACGCTTTCCAGCGCCTGCGTCAGGTTGCCGAAGCGTTCCTTCGACAGCTCCTCACGCGTCAGCACCGTGATCGAGGCGGGCGCCTGTTTGATGTCCTGCTCGAAACCGGAGGCGGAGACCACCACTTCCGGCATGCTGGCCGGCGTGCCGGTCTGGGCGTGAGCCGGCAGGCAGGACAGGGCGGCCAGGGCCAGGGCCAGGGTGGTGGGACGCGGCAGGGGCGCGCGGCGGGTGCGGTTGGACATGCAAACTCCTGAAGGGTGAATGAATAATTGCGCTGTATTGGTGAAGGAATGGGAATCATGAAAGCAATAAGAATCATTTACAATTGCAGCCATGGCTACCCAGAAAATATTTCGCTCCGGATCTTGCGCAGAAGTTCTTAAGAGATTCTTAACTGCCGGCCGCGGCGTGCAAACCTGGTCGCTGCGGCGCACCCTGCTGACGGTCTTGCTGGGCCTGACCTTGGCCCTGTGGGTGGGCAGCGCCGCCATCGTGTATGTGGAAGCGCGCCGCGAAAGCCAGGAATTGTTCGACCAGTCGCTGACCGAGACGGGGCATCTGCTGCTGTCGCTGGTGGCAAAGGAGGCGCGCGAACACGGCTTGACGGGACCCATCGACCTGCCCCTGCGCGGCCAGCACAATCCCCACCAGTATTTGCTGTTCAAGGTGCGCGACGCGCAGCAGCGCGTGCTGTACCGCAACGATGCGGCGTCCGACATCGCCCTGTCGCGCAGCGCGCCCGATGGCCTGTCGTGGACCACGATAGGCGGCCAGCGCTGGCGTCTGTTCTCGCTGTGGGACCCGCAGCGCACTTTGCAACTGCTGGTGGCCGAACCGACCAGCCACCGCGACGACATCAGCCGCGGCTTCTTTTACCGCGTTGCGCTGTTCGGCCTGCTGCTGGCGGCGCTGGCCACCGTCGCCATCTGGTGGGCCGTCCACCGCGTGTTTCGCGTGCTGCAAGCGTGCGCCGATGAAGTGTCGGCGCGCACGCCCGATGAACTGGCCGACGTTGGGCTCGCTGGCGCGCCGGACGAACTGCATCCGCTGCTGCTGGAAATTAACCGCCTGTTCGGCAGGGTGCGGCACAGCCGCGACAACGAGCAGCGCTTCACGGCCGATGCGGCGCACGAACTGCGCACGCCGCTGGCCGCCATCAAGACGAATCTGCAAGTGCTGCAGCGGGCGCGCAGCGCGGACGAGCGCGAGGAATTCATCGCCGCCCTGGGTAGCAGCGTGGAGCGCGCCACGCGCCTCGTCAACCAGATGCTGGCGCTGGCCCGGCTCGATCCGCAGGCGCAAGCCCAGGTGGCGCTGGCGCCGGGCGACCTGGCGCAGCTGCTGGCGCAGCAGGCCGCGCAGTGGCAGGCGCTGGCCGCGCCGTACCGGCTGTCGCTGGCCGTGAACGTGGCGCCGGCGCCGTGCGCGCTCGATGCGGACAGCCTGCAGATGCTGCTGCGTAACCTGGTCGACAATGCGCTGCGCTACACGCCGGCGCCGGGCGCCGTCGAGATCAGCTGCGGCGTGGAAGCGGGACGCAGCTATGTGCGCGTGGCCGATACGGGACCGGGCATCGCGGAAGACATGCATGAGCGCGCGTTCGAACGTTTTGTGCGCCTGGGGCAGGTGGAAAGTGCGACGCAGCTGCCCGGCAGCGGGCTGGGCCTGTCCATCGTGCGGCGCATCGCCGAGCGGCATGGCGCGGCCATCGTGCTGGGCGCCGGCTTGCAGGGCAGGGGGCTGGCGGTGACGCTGGTGTTTCCCGCCGCATAGCGAGGCTGAAGGCTGCGCGATCCGATAGCGATAAAACGCACAATGCGTGGGCAGAATGCGGTATCTTTCTGTTATGCACAGACCAGACAAGCACCCGCCTTCCGACGTCCCCCCGCTCTCGCTGGCCGCCGCGCGCGCCCTGCACCTGGCCGCGCAGGGCTTGCTGCAGGCGCGGCGTAAAAAAGCCGTGAAGGCCGACGTGCTGGCCGCCATCCGCCAGATGGGCGTGCTGCAGATCGACACCATCAACGTGGTGGCGCGCAGCCCCTACCTGGTGCTGTGGAGCCGGCTGGGCGACTATCCGCAGCCGTGGCTCGAGCAATTGCTGGCCGAGGGCGCGCTGTTCGAATACTGGGCGCATGAGGCGTGCTTTGTGCCCATCGAAGACTATGGCTTGTACCGCCACCGCATGCTGGATCCGGCCGCCATGGGCTGGAAGTATTCCGTCAAATGGATGGCCGAGCAGGGCGACGCCGTCGCTTCGGTGCTCGACCATATCCGCGTCAACGGCGCCGCGCGCTCGGCCGATTTTGAGCGCACGGATGGCCAGGCGGGCGGCTGGTGGAGCTGGAAGCCGGAAAAGCGCTCGCTTGAAGTGCTGTTTACGTCGGGCGTGCTGATGATCGCCAAGCGGCATCAGTTCCAGCGCTATTACGACCTGGCCGAACGGGTGCTGCCTGGCTGGCACGACGGCTTGCTGCCGCCCGAGGACCAGGTGCGTCGCCGTTTGCTGCTGGCCAGCGTGAAGGCGCTGGGCCTGGCGCGGGCCGGCTGGATCAGCGACTATTTCCGCACCAAACAGCCGCGCGCCAGCCTGGCGCACGATCTGCAGGCGCTGGTCGACGAGGGCGCGCTGCTGCGCTGCGCGGTGGCCGGCTGGAGCGACGCCGTCTACGTGCATGCCGAGCATGGGGAGTTGCTGCGCGCGGCCGCCGCCGGCAAGCTGGCGCCCACCTTGACGACGATCCTGTCGCCGTTCGACCCCGTCGTCTGGGACCGGCGCCGCGCGCTGGAACTGTTCGACTTCGACTACCGGCTCGAATGCTACACGCCCGCTGAAAAACGCCGCTATGGCTACTTCACGTTGCCGATCTTGCGGCGCGGCGCGCTCGTGGGACGCCTGGATGCCAAGGCGCACCGCGCTCAGGGGCGCTTCGAGATCAAGTCGCTGGCGCTGGAAGAGGGCGTGCGCGTCAGCCCCCGCCTGGTGCAGGACGTGGCCGGCGCCGTGCGGCGCCTGGCGCTCTGGCATGCCTGCCCGCAGGTCGAGATAGCCCAGGCGCAGCCGGCCGCCTTCGGTGCGCTGCTGGCCGCCGCCCTGCACGACGGCGGCGCTGCCGCAAGGCAGGCCGCATGATGCTGCCGCCCGCGCCGTCATCCCTGCTCGCCGCCGGTGGCCAGCCATGTTTCGGCCGCTACACGGGCCAGCTGGACGCTTTCGACTGGGCCGCGCTGGCGCCGCCGCATGCACGGGGCGCCCTCTGGCGCCTGTTCCACCACAAGCGCTGGCATTACGTGGCCCTGTCGACGCCGGCCGTGTTCTGCGGCGTGGCCATCGTCGACCTGGGCTGGACCAGCACGGCCTTCGCCTATGCCTTCGACCGCCACAAGGGCAAGATCGTGGCCAGTTTTTCGCAGGATGGCATTCCCGGCCTGTGCGCCACGCTGGCGCCGCATGCGGGTGCTTCCAGCCGTTTCCGTTTTTTGTCGCAGAAAATCAGCATCGAGGCGCAGCCGCAGCAGCGCTACCGCTTGCGGCTCGATTGCGGCCATTTCGGCATCGACGCGGAATGCGGCCCGCCCGTGGCGCCCACCTTGCTGGCCATCGGCCCCGTGGGCGAGGGCGGCAGCGTGCATGCGACGCAAAAATCGGGCGGCTTGCCCTTGTGGGGCAGCGTGCGCTGCGGCGCCGTCGGCTACAGCCTGGACGACGGCGTGGCCAGCTTCGATTATTCGAACGGCTTGCTGGCGCGCGAGACGGAATGGCGCTGGGCTTCGGCGCACAGCCTGGACCTCGGGTTCAACCTGCAGGCCGGCTATTTCGGCGCGCATGAAAACGCGCTGTGGCTCGATGGCCAGCTGTATCCGCTGGGCCGCGCGCATTTCGACTTCAATCCCGACAACCCGCTGGCGCCGTGGCACGTATGGACGGACGACGATCTGCTGGACCTGCACTTCAAGCCGGAAGGGGCACGGCGCGAGGATAAAAACCTGTGGATCGCCGCCAGCCGCTACATCCAGCCCATCGGCACGTTCAGCGGCTGGGTGCGCACCAGCGCGGACTCGCCCAAGCGCATCGTGGCGCAGCTGGCGGGCGTGACGGAAAGCCACCGCTCGCGCTGGTAGAGGCACTATTTTTTTGCGAAACGCGTGACAAGGTCAAGTTTTTTTGGCAACGCATCCTATACACTGGCGCAGCCGCTCCGGCATCCCGCTCCGGCAAACCATGAGGCCAGAACATGAGTATCCGTAATCTCGACAAGCTGTTCAAGCCAGCCTCGGTGGCCCTGATCGGCGCCACGGCGCGCGAACGCAAGCTGGGCGCCATCGCCCTGTACAACCTGCTGGGCGGCGGCTACCAGGGAGAGATTTGGCCCGTCAACCCCAAGTACGACGAGCTGATGGGCCTGAAATGCTACCGCAAGCTGGGGCACCTGCCCAAGGCGCCGGACCTGGCCATCATCTGCACGCCGCCCGCCACCATCACGGCGCTGATCCGCGAACTGGGCGCGCTGGGCACGCGCGCGGCCATCGTCATGACGTCGGGCCTCGATCCCGTGCGCGAGCAGTCGCTGCGCCTGGCCATGCTGAAGGCGGCCAAGCCGCATTTGCTGCGCATCCTCGGCCCCAACAGCATGGGGCTGCTGGTGCCGAAACTGGGCTTGAACGCCAGCTTCGCCCACGTCGGTGCGACGAGCGGCAAGATCGCCTTCGTCTCGCAGTCGGGCGCGCTGGTGTCGGGCGTGCTCGACTGGGCCAACGCGCACGGCGTGGGCTTTTCCAAGTTCATTTCGCTCGGCGCCAGCTACGACATCGATTTCGGCGACCTGCTCGACTACCTGGCCGGCGACATCGACACGGCCGCCATCCTGCTGTACATGGAAGACATCCAGGCGGCGCGCAAATTCATGTCGGCGGCGCGGGCGGCCGCGCGCAGCAAGCCCGTCATCGTGCTGAAGGCGGGGCGCGAGGCGGAAGGCGCGGCCATGGCGGCCTGGCATACGGGCGCGCTGGCCGGTTCCGACGCCGTCTACGACGCGGCCATCCGCCGCGCCGGCATGCTGCGCGTGTATTCGGCCGAAGAACTGTTCGACGCCGTGGAAACGCTCACGCACATCCGCTCGCAGCGCGGCGAGCGCCTGGCGATTTTGTGCAACGGCGGCGGCCTGGGCGTGATGGCCACCGATGCGCTGGTGAGCAGCGGCGGCAAGCTGGCCGAGCTGTCGCCGGACACCGTGATCGCGCTGGAAAAGGCGCTGCCACGCGGGTGGTCGCACGACAACCCCGTCGGCTTGCCCGGCGACGCGGCCGTCCAGCGCTATGCCGACGCCATCAAGCCGCTGCTCGACGAGCCGCAGGCGGACGCCTTGCTGCTGCTGCACGCACCCACGGCCATGGTCTCGTCGATCGATATCGCCGAAGCCGTCACGCCGCTGATCAAGGCCACCTCGCGCACGGTGCTGTCGTGCCTGCTGGGCGGCACCACCGTGGCGCCCGCGCGCCAGGTCTTCAATCGCGCCGGCATTCCCACCTATGACACGCCGGAAAAGGCCGTGCATGGCTTCATGCAGATCGTGCAATACCGGCGCAACCAGGAAACCCTGATGCAGGTGCCGGCGCAGCTGCCCATGTCGGCCACGCCGCGCCGCGCGAGGGTGCGCGAAATCGTCGCCGCCGCGCTGGCGGCCGGCCAGACGGTGCTCGGCGAATGCCGCTCGAAGGAGATTTTGGCCGCCTACGGCATTCCCGTCGCGACCACGCGCATGGCGGCCGACGTGGAAGAGGCGCTGGCCGTGGCGGCCGATATCGGCTATCCCGTCGCGCTGAAGATCCATTCGCCCGACATCGCCCATAAATCCGACGTGGGCGGCGTGGCGCTCGACCTCGACACGCCCGACATCCTGCGCACGGCCGCCGCCGCCATGCTCAAGCGCGTGCGCCGCATGCGGCCCGACGCGCTGATCGACGGTTTTACGGTGCAGCAGATGGCGCGCCGGCCGCAATCGCATGAATTGATCGTCGGCGTCACGACGGACGCCGCCTTCGGCCCCGTGATCCTCGTGGGGCAGGGCGGCATCGCCGTGGAAGTGACGGCCGACCACGCGATCGGCCTGCCGCCGCTGAACATGGTGCTGGCGCGCGACATGCTGGCGCGCACGCGCGTGTCGAAGCTGCTGGCCGGCTACCGCAACCAGCCGCCGGCCGACATCGACGCCATCTGCTACACCCTGATTCAGGTGGCCGAGCTGGTGGCCGACATCGGCGAGCTGGCCGAACTCGACATCAACCCGCTGGTGGCCGACGCGGACGGCGTGATCGCCCTCGACGCGCGCATCCGCCTGCAGCCGGGCCAGCAGCGCGACCGCCTGGCCATCCGCCCGTATCCGCAGGAGCTGGAAGAGCAGGTGACATGGATGGATCAATCGATCCTGCTGCGCCCCATCCGCCCCGAGGATGCGCCGCAGCACATGGATTTGTTCCACGCGCTGGACCCGGACGACGTGCGCCTGCGCTTTTTTACCTCCATGCGCGAGCTGCCCGTGTCGCAGCTGGCGCGCCTGACGCAGATCGATTACGACCGCGCCATGGCCTTCATCGCCACGCACACGGGGCCGGACGGCAAGCCGGAAACCCTGGGCGTGGTGCGCGCCGTGGCCGACCCGGACAATATCCACGCCGATTTCGCCATCGCCGTGCGTTCGGCCCTGAAGGGCAAGGGCCTGGGCCATATCCTGTTCGAGAAGCTCGTCGACTACTTCCGCAGCCGGGGCACGGAAGCGCTGGTGGGCGAGGCGATGGCGCGCAACAAGGGCATGCAGCGGCTGGTAAAGAGCTTTGGCGGCGAAGTCACGCCATCGGAAGAGCCCGGCGTCGTCAACCTGCATATCGGCTTGCGCGCGCCGTAAAAGAAAGCGCGGCTGGCCCGCTGCGGGTTTGTGCAGGATCAAACCCATCGCTGTCGGTAGTCTTTACACTTTCACTTCCAGGATCAGACATCCAGCGCATTTTCGGGAGTGAGTGCATGCTTACGGCAACATATATATTGGTTTCCCTGTCGGTGGAACAGGCCAGCATCCGCATGAGCCTGCTGGCCTTTCAGAAGTACATGCATGTGCAGCTGCGTCACCAGAGCAGACTCAGCCTGGCGCAGCTGCAGTATGCGGGCGACTGGCTGAGCCGGCTGTACCAGGGCGGCTACTGGCGCAAGGTGGAAATGTATCTGGTGCCCGCCATTCGCCAGGCCGCACCGCATGCCGACGGCTTGCTCAATGAAATCAATGGCTTGAACCGCGTGGCGCTGGAAAGCATCAATGCGGTGCAGCAGCGCGCGGGCGCCGCCATCGACCATTCCGAATTGCAGGCCGAGCAGCTGTGCGCGGCCATCGACGCCTTTTGCGCGGCCTTGCTGCAGCGCCTGGAAAAAGAAGAGCGCGAACTGTTCGCGCTGGCGCGCAAGGTCATCGTGGGCGAAGCGTGGTTTGCCATCGCCTACCAGTTCCTCGCCCACGACGCGCGCGCGCAGGAGGCGCGCCGTGGCAAGGCGCAGGTGCTGCCCTTTGTTTTGCCGGCGCCTTTGCCGACATCCTTGCCGGCGCCGGGCGCGCCTGCCACCGGCGGGGAAAACGCCGAGGCCGGCGGCGCGTCGGCGCAGCTTGCACCGTCACCGCCGCTGCGCGCGCAGGCTTGAACGGGTAGCGAGCGCACACCCCGGCAGGCCCGCCTGTGCCAGGGTGGTTTTATCGCCGGGCACATGGCGCCGTCATAGGGAAAAGATTCATTTTAGTCATTTGATAACTTGTTCAGCCCTGTCCGATGCAATACCCCGGGCTTTGTTATGATGGTGGTTTTGATCCACGCGAAACCCGTCATGTTCGAATTTCTCTTCAAGCGTTCTGCCAGCAAGACTGCCGTCCCCGATCCTGTCGTGGCAGAACAGGCCGCCGCTTCGGCGCAGAGCGCATCGCGCCGCGCCGAACAGGTTGCGCGTGCCCATGCCGTGGCGGGCGACGAAGCCGCCGCCTGTGAATTCATCGTGTCCAGCGAATTTGCCGATGCCCGCCTGATCGCGGCCGAACACGTCCATAGCTTGCCCCTGCTGGAAAAAGTCCACCACGCCATGCGCAATACGGACCGCCGCGTTGCCAAGCTGATGCAGGGCCGCATCGACCTGATCCGTCATCAGGCTGCCGAGACGCAACGCGCCCAGGCCAGCATCGCCACGGCCCAGCGCCTGTTGAACGATGACAAGCTGAGCCCGAACCAGGTAGCCGAGCTGGACCGTCAATGGCAAGTCATCAAGGCCACGCCCGAGCTGGAGAGCGCCTTTGCCGCCGCGCGCGCCGCGCTGGCCGCCCGCCTGGAAGCGCAAGTGGTGCTGCAGCGCGCCGTGATCGACACCGTCGCCGCCGCGCGCGCCTTGGCTGCCAGTGGCCAGTCCCCCGATGAGCTGGCCCAGGCGTTGGCCCGCCTCGACGCGGCACATGCGCAGCATGCGCAATCGCCCGAGCGCGCTTCCTTGCCGAAACACCTGGAGAGCGATTTCATCCAGGCGCGCGAGCAGGCGCAGTCCGCCTTGCAGGCGCTGCAGCAGCACCAGGCCGCGTTCGACGCGCGCCAGCTTGCGCTGGTCGCATGGCAGGCGCAGGACGCCGCTACGCTCGATGCAGACACCTTGAAACGCGCGTGGCAAGCCTTGCCGCGCCTGCCCGAGTCGCCATTGTCCGACAGCCTGCAGCAGCAATTTGCGGCCCTGCTGGCCAGCGCCCCGGCGCCGCTCGTCCCTGCCGCAGCCGTGGACGCGCCAGCGCATGCGGAACCGGCGCCGCGCAAGCCGCGCCAGGAACACGCGCCCGTGTCGAAGGAAGCGACGGAGCAGTTCTTCAAGGTGCTCGACGCCATGGAAGCGGCGCTGCAGGATGGCTTGCTGCACGTGGCTTCCGAACATGACAAGACCTTGCGCGATAGCAAGCACGGCCGTTTGACGCCTGCGCAAGCGGATCGCCTGGCCCATGTGCGCGGCGAGTTCAAGCGCCTGGCCGACTGGGCGCGCTGGGGCGGTAATGTCTCGCGCGAGGAACTGGTCAAGGCGGGCGAGGAATTGCCGGCGCAGCAATTGCCGATGACCGAACTGGCCAAGAAAGTGGGCAGCCTGCGCGAGCGCTGGAAGTCGCTCGACACCTTGTCCGGCCCCGCACCGAAATCGCTGTGGGAGCGTTTCGACGCCGCCTGCAGCGTGGCGTATGCGCCGGCGGCCCAGCATTTCAAGCAACTGGCGGAAGAGCGCCACGGCAATGCAGCCAAGGCCCAGGAACTGATCGCGGAAACGGCGGCCCTGGCGGCCGAAGAGAGTACCGACTGGAAACATGTCGCTTCCGCCTCGCAGCGCTTGCGCCAGGCGTGGACGCGCCTGGGCACGATCGATCGCAAGGAAAAGAAACGCCTGGATACGGAGTTCGGCGCCGCGCTGGACGCCCTGTCGAAGCCGCTGGACACGCAGCGCCAGATCGAGACGGCGCGCCGCGAGCAATTGATCGTGGAAGTGGGCCTGCTCAAGCCATCGGAGCGCAACACGGTCGACATGCTGAAAGCCTTGCAGGACAAATGGCAGGAGCTGGCGAAAGCCCTGCCGCTGGAACGCCGCGCGGAACAGGCGCTGTGGCAGCGTTTCCGTGCCGCCTGCGACGATATCTTCGCCAGGCGCAAGGAAACGGCCCACGCGGCCGACCACGAGCGCCGCGAACACCTGCATGCGCGCGAAGCGCTGTGCGCCGCGCTGGAAACGGCCGTCGTGCCCGAGGGCGACGACAAGGCCCGCAGCGCCTTTATCAATCACTTGCTGCGCGACACGCGCGCCGCCTGGAACGCCACAGGCCCCGTGCCGCGCGCCAGCGAAGCGAAGATCGAACAGCGCTACCAGGCGGCGGTCGCCGGCGTGCAAGCGCAGGCGGATGCGATCGCCGAACGCGCTGGCGCGGCGCAGGCCAACGCCCTGCGCGACAAGTTGCGCCTGGTGCAATCGCTGGAAGCCGCACTGGCCGATGGCGGTGCCGGCGCCGACGCGCAAGCGTGGAGCGAGCGCTGGAGCGCCTTGCCGCCGCTCGACGCCCAGTACGAACGCAGCCTGCAGCAGCGCTTTGCCGCCGCTCAGGCCGCGCTGGGCGAGGGCAGCGCGGCCTACGTGCAGCAATTGCAGGCCAATCAGGAGCGTCTGCTCGGTGAAGTGTTGCGCCTGGAAATCGTCGCCGGTGTCGACAGCGGCGCCGAATTTGCCCGCGACCGCCTGAAAATGCAGGTGGAAGTGCTGCAATCGTCGCTCAAATCGGGCCAGAAGCCGCTCACGCAAGTGTCGCAGCTGATGCAGCTGTGCGCGATCGCCGCCGTCACCGATGCGCGCACGGCCAGCCGCATCGAAACCCTGCTGCGCCGCATCGGAGGCAACGCGAAATGAGTACATCCGTCCGCATCCAGCAAGCCGATTTTGACTTGAGTCAAGAAATCGCACAATTGCGTGCAGGCAACCCCAAGGTGGGCGCCGTCGTCGGCTTCGTCGGCACGGTGCGCGACATGAACGAAGGGCTGGACGTGGCCGCGATGGAGCTCGAGCACTATCCGGGCATGACGGAAAAGTCCATTGCAGCCATCGTGGAGCAGGCGCGGGGCCGCTGGCCCCTGTCCGGCGCGCTGGTGATCCACCGCGTGGGGCCCTTGCTGCCGCAGGAGCAGATCGTGCTGGTGGCCGTGTCGTCCGCCCACCGGGGCGAGGCGTTTGCCGCCTGCGAATTCATCATCGATTACCTGAAGACGGAAGCGCCGTTCTGGAAGAAGGAAGACACGCCCGAAGGGGCGCGTTGGGTCGATGCGCGCGACAGCGACGAGACGGCCCTGGACAAGTGGGCCGCAAAAGCAAGCGCCATTTGAAGCGAACGCGCCGCGCACGCTAGCATTTGCCAAAATGCATCAGTTTTCTGCTTTGTGTATGCTTGAAAAGTACTGCCTCACCCCAATTTGGTTAACAACTAATTAACCGGGAGCGCTTTTCATGCGACAAGATAAACTGACTACCAAGTTACAGGAAGCCCTGGCCGACGCGCAAAGCTTGGCCGTGGGCAACGACAATCCCTATATCGAACCAGTCCACCTGCTGACGGCCCTGTTGAACCAGGACGACGGCGGCGCCCGCTCGCTGTTGCAGCGGGCCGGCGTCAACGTGGGCGGCCTGTCCAAGGCCCTGGGCGCGTCCATCGAACGCTTGCCGAAGGTCTCGGGCACGGGCGGCGACGTGCAGGTGAGCCGCGAATTCGTGGCCTTGCTGAACCTGGCCGACAAGGAATCGCAGAAGGCGGGCGACCAGTTCGTGTCCAGCGAAATGGTCTTGCTTGCCATGACGGACGACAAGTCCGACTGCGGCAAGCTGGCGCGCGAAAACGGCCTGACCCGCAAGGCGCTGGAGGCGGCCATCGACGCCGTACGCGGCGGCAACAAGGTCGATTCGCAGGAAGCCGAAGGCCAGCGCGAAGCCTTGAAAAAATACACCTTGGACCTGACGGAGCGGGCGCGCAAGGGCAAGCTCGATCCCGTGATCGGCCGCGACGATGAAATCCGCCGCACCATCCAGATCCTGCAGCGCCGCAGCAAGAACAATCCCGTGCTGATCGGCGAGCCGGGCGTGGGCAAGACGGCCATCGTCGAAGGCCTGGCGCAGCGCATCGTCAATGGCGAAGTGCCTGAATCGCTGAAAGGCAAGCGCGTGCTGGCGCTGGACATGGCCGCCCTGGTTGCCGGTGCCAAGTTCCGCGGCGAGTTCGAAGAGCGCCTGAAGTCCGTGCTCAAGGAACTGGCCATGGATGAAGGGCAAACCATCGTCTTCATCGACGAGATGCACACCATGGTGGGCGCGGGCAAGGCCGACGGCGCGATGGATGCCGGTAATATGCTCAAACCGGCACTGGCGCGCGGCGAGCTGCACTGCGTGGGCGCCACCACGCTCGACGAATACCGCAAATACATCGAAAAGGATGCCGCGCTGGAACGCCGCTTCCAGAAAGTGCTCGTCGACGAGCCGACCGTGGAGGCGACGATCGCCATCCTGCGCGGCTTGCAGGATAAGTACGCGCTGCATCACAAGGTGGAAATCACGGACGCGGCCATCATTGCCGCGGCGGAATTGTCGCACCGCTACATCACGGACCGCTTCCTGCCCGATAAGGCCATCGACCTGATCGACGAGGCGGCGGCGAAGATCAAGATCGAGATCGATTCGAAGCCGGAAGTGATGGACAAGCTGGAACGCCGCTTGATCCAGCTGAAAATCGAGCGCGAAGCCGTCAAGAAGGAAAAAGACGAAGCATCGCTGCGCCGCCTGGGCCTGATCGAGGAAGAGATCGTCAAGCTGCAGCGCGAATACAATGACTTCGAGGAAATCCTGAAGGCGGAAAAGGCCGTGGTGCAGGGCAGCACGCACATCAAGGAAGAGATCGAGCAAGTCAAGCTGCAGATGGAGCAGGCCACGCGCGAGAGCAACTGGCAGAAAGTGTCGGAGCTGCAGTATGGCAAGTTGCCGCAGCTGGAAGCCCAGCTCAAGCAGGCCGACAGCGGCATCCCGAAACTTGACCCTGACCAGCCGAAATTGCTGCGCACGGAAGTGGGCGCCGAGGAAATCGCCGAAGTGGTGTCGCGCGCGACGGGGATTCCCGTGTCGCGCATGATGCAGGGCGAACGCGACAAGCTGCTGCACATCGAAGAGAAGCTGCATGAGCGCGTCGTGGGCCAGGATGAAGCGATCACGGCTGTGGCCGACGCCATCCGCCGCTCGCGCGCCGGCCTCTCCGATCCGAACCGTCCCTATGGTTCCTTCATGTTCCTGGGACCGACGGGCGTGGGCAAGACCGAGCTGAGCAAGGCGCTGGCGACCTTCCTGTTCGATACGGAGGAATCGATGATCCGCATCGACATGAGCGAGTTCATGGAGAAGCATTCCGTGGCCCGTCTGATCGGCGCGCCACCGGGCTACGTGGGCTACGACGAGGGCGGCTACCTGACGGAAGCCGTGCGCCGCAAGCCGTACAGCGTGATCCTGCTCGACGAAGTGGAAAAAGCGCATGCCGACGTCTTCAACGTGCTGCTGCAAGTGCTCGACGACGGACGCATGACGGACGGCCAGGGCCGTACGGTGGATTTCAAGAATACCGTCATCATCATGACCTCGAACCTGGGTTCGCATAAGATCCAGGCGATGGAAAGCGATGATCCCGGTGTCGTGAAGCTGGCCGTGATGGCCGAGGTACGCTCGCACTTCCGTCCCGAGTTCGTCAACCGTATCGACGAAATCGTCGTGTTCCACGGCCTCGACGAGAAAAACATCGGCGCGATCGCGAAGATCCAGCTCAAAATTCTCGAAGAACGCCTGGAACGCATGGACATGCAGCTGAGCTTGACGGACGCCGCGCTGCAGCAGATCGCCGAAGCGGGCTACGACCCGGTGTATGGCGCCCGTCCTTTGAAACGGGCGATCCAGCAGCAGATCGAAAATCCGCTGTCGAAGCTGATTCTCGAAGGCCGCTTCGGCCCGAAAGACGAGATCCGCATCGACGCCCAGAACGGCAACCTGGTGTTTACAGGGGCGCAGGTGGGGCTGGACAAGGTGTAATGTTGGCTGGTCAGTCCCTGCGGGATTGGAAGCTACCCCATTGGGGCAGCTTCCCCCGTCGGGTCTGACCCCAGTTTTACGGCATTTGCAGTGAGGAAGATGTGCGACGATTTGCGACGTCTAACAAAACCGTAGCGAGCGGCAGTGATTTGTGGCAGAGAAGCGCAACCGTACTCTAGTACGGTGAGCATCGCAGGCCGCAAAGCGCGACGCGCAGTAGGTTTTGTTAGACGTCCTCAGGCAGGGCGGTATCAGGCTAGACCTGATGCCGCCCTTCTTGCTATCATCGTCACTATTTTCTGACTAATTTTCGGAGGCGGTACGATGGCAAACACATGGCAAGCAGGGCGGCGCATTGGACTGGGACTGACCTTGGCGGCGGCCGTGCTGGCCTTGCCTGCGCACGCCCAGGAAGAAAAAGTCCTGAACATCTACAACTGGTCGGACTATATCGGCGACGATACGATCAAGAATTTTGAGAAGGAAACGGGCATCAAGGTACGCTACGACGTTTTCGACAATAACGAAATCCTCAATGCGAAACTGGTGGCGGGCAAGTCCGGCTACGACATCGTCGTGCCGACGGCCCAGTGGGCGCGGCTGCAGATCGATGCGGGCCTGCTGCGCAAGCTCGACAAGAGCAAGCTGACCAACCTGGGCAACCTCGATCCGAACCTGCAGGCGAAATTGTCGAAGATCGACCCGAACAACGATTACCTGGTCGACTGGCTGTGGGGCTACACGACGGTGGGCATCAACGTCAACAAGGTCAAGGCCGCGCTGGGCGGCATGCCCATGCCCGACAACGCGTGGGACCTGATCTTCGACCCGAAATATGCATCGAAGCTGAAATCGTGCGGCGTGTCCTTCCTCGACTCGCCGTCGGAAGTGCTGCCGGCCGCCCTGCAATACCTGGGCAAGCCCGCGTACTCGAAAACGGCCGCCGACTACCAGGAAGCGGGCAAGGTGCTGCAGGCGATCCGCCCCTACGTAACCTTGTTCAGCTCCTCAGGCTACATCAATGACATGGCCAACGGTTCCGTCTGCGTCGCGCTGGGCTGGTCGGGGGACATCAATATCGCGCGCCAGCGCGCCATCGACGCGAAGAATGGCAATGTGATCCAGGTGCTGGTGCCGAAGACGGCCGCCCTGATGTTCGACACCATGGCCATTCCCGCCGACGCGCCGCATCCGAACAATGCGCACCTGTTCATCAACTACATCCTGCGTCCGCAAGTGCATGCCAGCCTGAGCAACAAGGTCTTTTACGCGAATCCGAATCCGGCCAGCATCAAATATGTACGCAAGGACATCGGCGAGAGCAAGGCCATCTTCCTGTCGGACGCCGACAAGCAGCGCATGGCGGCGCCGGAAGCGACCACGGCCGATATCCGCCGCTTGATGACGCGCATTTATACGAAGTTCAAGACGGGAGTGTAATACGGGAGTGTAATACGGGAGTGTAAAAACAAGGATGGCGCGAGAGACGGTCCTGTTGGCCGTCGCTGGCGCCATGCGATAGTGCCGAGGTGAACGCTACTCGTGATAGCGGTCCATCAGCTTATGGTGGCTGCCGCGCATTTCTTCGACCAGTTCAAAGGCGACAAAGCCGATGATGGCGGCGAAGATGGCGATGAAGAGAAAAACGAGGAAGGTGATTAACATGGTCTTTCAGCCGCCGTTGGACGGCCGTCCGCTGGGTTGCTCAATGTGCCGGAGCAGCGCTCCAGCACGTAGTTGATGCAATTAAACTCTAGCAGATCGGCAGCGCTTTACAAGGCTGCTGAGTTGTGAACTCCACCAGTATTTGTCCCAGCGCACTTTTTGCGCATTTCAATCTGGGGTCAGACCCGGCGGGTCTGACCCCGTGGCCTATTTCACCACCAGATCATGCGCCATCACGGCCTTCAAATAGACGCTGACAGGGTCACCTGGCTCGCGCTGGGAGAACCTGTCCATCCTGCGCTGGCCTTGCGCATTTCCCTGTTTTACTATTTCACCACCAGATCATGCGCCATCACGGCTTTCAAATAGACGCTGACGGGGTCACCTGGTTCGCGCTGGGAGAACCTGTCCATCCTGCGCTGGCCTTGCGCATTTCTCTGTTTTAGTATTTTATTTCACCACCAGATCATGCGCCATCACGGCTTTCAAATAGACACTGACGGGGTCGCCTGGCTCGCGCTGGGAGAACCACCACGCGCTGGCCTTGCGCATTTCCCATTCCTGCTCTTCGCCCGTCAGCAGCAGGGCGGCTGCCTGGCCCAGGGTGGGTTGGTGGCCGACGATGAGCACGGTTTCCTTGCCGCCGGGCCAGTTGGCCGCCTTCAGGATGTCTTCCGCCTCGGCGCCGGGCGCAAGTTCCGGCATCAGCTTGAACTTGCGCCCCAGCGCCTCCGCCGTTTGCAGGGTGCGCAGGGCGGGGCTGACGAGGATGCGGCAATTTTCCGGTAGTTGCGAGGCCAGCCACTCCCCCATGCGGCGCGCCTGTTTCTGGCCTTTGACGGTCAGGGCGCGTTCGAGGTCGGGGAGGCCCGGCTCGGCTTCTGCGTGTCGCCACAAGATGAGATCCATGCTGTACTCCTGTGTGTAGAGTTGCCTATTCGCCGACCTCCGCGCCCGGCGTGCCCAGTGTGTGCATCAGGTATTGCTGGGCGCTGAACGGCATCTGCTTGCCGCGCGGCTTGCGGCGCGCATAATGGCCCGTCGGCTCCAGCTCCCATGCATTGGTATTATCCTTCAAATATGGGTTCAAGCCCTCGGCGATCACGCGCCGTTTCAGCGCCCGGTCCAGCACGGGGAAGGCCACTTCCACCCTGCGGAACAGGTTGCGGCTCATCCAGTCGGCGCTGGCCAGGTAGACATCGTGCGCCAGGTCGTTGCGGAAGTAGTAAATGCGGCTGTGCTCGAGGAAGCGGCCGATCACGGAGCGCACCTTGATGTTTTCCGACAAGCCTGGCACGCCCGGTTTCAGGGTGCAGGCGCCGCGCACGATCAGGTCGATCTTCACGCCATCGGTCGAGGCCGCATACAGGGCGCGGATCACGGATTCATCGACTAGCGCGTTGACCTTCACGATGATGCGACCGCGCCGGCCTGAACGGGCGATCTTCGCCTCGTTGCGGATGGCCTTGATGATTTCGCTTTGCAGGCCGAACGGCGCCAGCCACAAATGGTTCAGATTGTGCGGCTTGGTCAGGCTGGTCAGGTGGATGAAGACTTCGTTCACTTCCACAGCCAGGTCCTGGTTCGCCGTCAGCAAGCCGAAATCCGTGTACAGCTTGGTGGTCGTGGGGTGGTAGTTGCCGGTGCCCAAGTGGGCGTAGAAGCGCAGCGCGCCTTCTTCGCGGCGGATGACGAGCGCCACCTTGGCGTGGGTTTTCAGGCCCACCACGCCGTACACGACTTGCGCGCCCGCCTGTTCCAGCTTGTCGGCCCAGTTGATATTGGCTTCTTCGTCGAAACGCGCCATCAATTCCACGATGACCGTTACCTCTTTGCCCATCTTCGCCGCCGTGATCAAGGACTCCATCAGGTCCGAGTTCATGCCCGTGCGGTAGATCGTCTGCTTGATGGCGACGACGGACGGGTCGTAGGCGGCGCTGCGGATGAAGTCGATCACCGTCTGGAACGATTGATACGGGTGGTGCAGCAGGATGTCATGCTTGGTCAGCGCGGCAAAGATGTCGTTGCCGATGGCCTTGTGCGCGAGGCCCGGGAAGAACGGCGGGAAGCGCAGCTCGGGCTGCTTGACGTGGTCGATCATTTCCGACAGGCGCACGAGGTTCACGGGGCCGTTGACGCGGTAGAGGCGGCTTTGATCCAGATTAAACTGGTCGAGCAGGAACTGTGACAATTCTGGCGGGCAATTGCGCGCCACTTCCAGGCGCACCGAGGTGCCGAACTGGCGCCCCACGAGCTCGCCCTTCAGGGCCTGGCGCAGATTCTTGACTTCGTCCTCGTCCACCCACAGGTCGCTGTCGCGCGTGACGCGAAATTGCGAATAGGCAATTACTTCGCGCCCGGCGAACAAATCCGAGATATGCGCATGAATCACGGAAGACAACAGGCAGAAGGACACGCCGTCGCCGGAAATGTCGTCCGGCAGCTTGATGACGCGCGGCAAGACACGGGGCGCCTTGACGATGGCGATGGCCGTGCCGCGGCCGAACGCATCCTTGCCGCTCAGCGAGACGATGAAATTGAGGCTTTTATTCACCACTTGCGGGAACGGGTGGGCCGGGTCCAGGCCGATAGGGGTCAGCAGGGGGCGCACTTCGCGGTCGAAATACTGCTTGACCCAGGCGCGCTGCGCATCGTTGCGGTCGTTGTCGCGCAGCAAATGCACGCCCGCTTCGCGCAGGGCCGGCAAGACTTCGCTATTTAATATCTCGTACTGGCGTTCCACCAGCGCATGGCATTCCTTGCCGATGCGCTCCAGATTGGCCGCCAGGGCAGGGTGGCCGGCCAGCGAACCGCCGATGCTGCCGGCCGCCAGCAGACTGGCCACGCGCACTTCGAAGAACTCATCCATGTTGCTGCTGACGATGCACAGGTAGCGCAGGCGCTCGAGCAGCGGAATGTTCGGGTCTTCCGCCTGGGCCATCACGCGCCGGTTGAAAGTCAGTTGCGACAGTTCGCGGTCAAGCAGGATGCCCGATTTGGTCACTTCCGTGTGCAGTTCAGGTTTCATATTCTTTTGTCTTTGCAGATAGTTAATTCTAGCCGTATTTCATCCGTATTTCATCGCGTATGACGCGTTGTGAGTGTAATCATGAAATATGACGTAAGCGTGACATAAGCTGTCATAAAGCGTCGCCCGCCCTGTCATTTTTCGCGCCGAAAAGGGCGGTTCCCGGGGCGTAGCCAATTATTTCAGGATTTTTTGCCCATGTCATAAACCTGTCATATTCGCTTGCTAGACTGCGCAGCATTCAACCGGGACTTTGAGCCCTAACAACCCTGAGGACTTGATATGCAAATGAAGCAAATGTTCAAATTTATCGTCGTGGGTGCTTCGGCAGCGATGGCATTTTCTTCCGCTTCCGTCATGGCGGCAGATATGACAGGTGCTGGTGCAACCTTCCCGTACCCGATTTACGCCAAATGGGCTGAAACGTACAAAGCCAACACGGGCAACGGCCTGAACTACCAGTCCGTCGGTTCCGGCGCCGGCATCAAGCAAATCAAGGCCAAGACTGTTGAATTCGGCGCTTCGGACATGCCTTTGAAGGCGGAAGAGCTGGAAGAAGCGGGCCTGATGCAGTTCCCGGCCATCATGGGCGGCGTGGTCACCATCGTCAACCTCGACGGCGTGACCCCAGGCCAGCTGAAAATGACGGGTAAAGTCGTTGGCGACATCTACCTGGGCAAGATCACCAAGTGGAGCGCGCCTGAAATCGCCGCACTGAACAGTGGCGTCAAGCTGCCGGACACGGAAATCACCGTGGTGCACCGCGCCGACGGTTCGGGCACCTCGTTCCTGTTCACCGACTTCCTGTCGAAAACCAACCCGGAATTCAAATCGAAAATCGGCGCTGGCTCGGCCGTGAAATGGGCCGTGGGCGTGGGCGGCAAGGGTAACGAAGGCGTTGCAGCAAACGTACAGCGTATCAAGGGTTCGATCGGCTACGTCGAGTGGGCTTACGCCAAGAAAAACAAGATGTCGCACACCCAGCTGCAAAACAAGGACGGCAACTTCCTGCAGCCTGACGACGAAAACTTCAAGGCCGCCGCCGCTTCGGCACCCTGGACGCAAACCCCAGGCTTCGGCGTGGTCCTGACCGACCAGGCTGGCAAGAACAGCTGGCCTATCACGGGCGTGTCGTTCATCCTGATGCACAAAGTCCAGGCTGACCCAGCCAAGGCAAAAGAAGTCCTGAAATTCTTCGACTGGGCCTACAAGAACGGCGGCCCTGCTGCCGTCGAACTGGACTACGTGCCGATGCCGGCATCGGTCGTGAAACTGGTGCAGGAATCGTGGAAAGCCAATTTGAAAGATGCATCGGGCAAGTCGATCTACTAATCGCATAGCCTGAGTCATTCATCCTTGCCCCGCCGGCAGTATGGCGGGGCAGGGAGTTAGCCAGGACCGCCCGCAAGCCCTTGCAGACGGTCCTGGCTAAAAGAATAAAAGTAGCTGAAAGAATAAAAGCAACGACGCCTGACAAAACCGTAGCGAGCGGAAGGGAGTTGCGGTCGAGAAGCGCAACTGTACAAAGGTACAGTGAGCATCGCAGGCCGTAAATCCCGACGCGCAGTAGGTTTTGACAGGCGTATTAAAACAGCAGCACCGGCAGTACCACCCACATCTGGCACAATATGAGCGCACAATCTACCTCCTCCACGATCCCCCTGCCAGGCGGCACCATGACCGATTCCATCAGTCACGCGCAAATGCTTTCCACCATGCGCAAGCAGCGCTTCCAGGATTTCATGTTCCACAAGGTGACGATGCTGTTCGCCCTGTCGGTGCTGATCGTCCTGGTCGGCATCATCATTTCGCTGATCATGGAATCGATACCGGCCTTCAAGACCTTCGGCCTGCATTTCATCGTGTCCGCGGAATGGGACCCCGTCAATGATCAGTACGGCGCCCTGATCCCCATCATCGGCACCCTGGTGACGTCCGTCATCGCCTTGCTGATCGCCTTTCCCGTCAGCTTCGGCATCGCCCTGTTCCTCACGGAAATCTGCCCGGCCTGGCTGCGCCGCCCGCTGGGCACGGCTGTCGAGCTGCTGGCCGGCGTGCCATCGATCATCTACGGCATCTGGGGCCTGTTCGTCTTCGCGCCCCTGTTCGCCGACCACGTCCAGCCCCTGCTGAAAGCCACGCTGGGCAACGTGCCCGTCATCGGCCAGCTGTTCAGCGGCCCCATGATGGGCATCGGCCTGCTGACGGCCGGCCTGGTGCTGGCCATCATGATCATCCCCTTCATCGCTTCCGTGATGCGCGATGTGTTCGAAATCGTCCCTGCCGTGCTGAAGGAATCCGCCTACGGTCTGGGCTGCACGCGCTGGGAAGTGGTGCGCAAGATCGTCTTGCCATACACCAAGACCGGCGTCGTCGGCGGCGTCATGCTGGGCCTTGGCCGCGCGCTGGGCGAGACCATGGCCGTGACCTTCGTCATCGGCAACGCGAATAAACTGTCGTGGTCGCTGTTTGCCGCCGGTAACAGCATCACCTCGCTGCTGGCGAACGAATTCGGCGAAGCGCAATCGGCGTTGCACGTATCGTCGCTGTTCTCGCTGGCCCTGATCCTGTTTGTCATCACCTTTATCGTCTTATCCGCCGCCAAGCTGATGCTGGCTGGCATGTCCCGCAAGGAAGGCACGAAATGAGCCAGCTCAGCCAAGTTAGCACCCTCGACGTTCCGGCCAAGCCGGCCATGAACCCCGTCTACCGCAAGCGCCTGCTGATGCACCGCGTCGGCATCGCCCTGTCGGTGGCCGCCATGGCCCTGGGCCTGGCCGTGCTCGTGTGGATTTTGTTCACCCTGGTGATCAAGGGTTTCGGCGCCTTGTCCATCGATCTGTTCACGCAAACGACGCCGGCTCCCGGCAGCGAAGGCGGCGGCTTGATCAATGCCATCGTCGGCAGCGCCCTGATGGTGGGCCTGGCCACCGTCGTCAGCACCCCGATCGGCATCCTGGCCGGCATCTACCTGGCCGAATACGGCGAAGAAAACAGGCTGGCGCAAGTGACGCGTTTCGTCACCGACATCATGCTGTCGGCCCCATCGATCGTCATCGGCCTGTTCGTGTATGCGCTGTACGTGGCCCACGTCAAACACTTCTCCGGCTATGCGGGCGCCATCGCCCTGTCGCTGATCGCCGTGCCCGTGGTGGTGCGCACGACGGACAATATGCTGCGCTTGGTGCCGAACAGCCTGCTGGAAGCCGCGTTTGCCCTCGGTGCGCCGCGCTGGAAGGTCGCCACCCTGGTGCGCTTGCGCGCTGTAAAAGCTGGCGTCATCACCGGCGTACTGCTGGCCCTGGCCCGCATCGCCGGCGAAACGGCGCCGCTGCTGTTCACGGCCCTGAATAACCAGTTCCAAAGCTTTAACATGAATGCGCCGATGGCCAACTTGCCGTCCGTCATCGCATCGTTTGCAATGAGCCCGTACGACAACTGGCGCTCGCTGGCCTGGGGCGGCGCACTGCTGATCACCTTCAGCGTGCTGGCCCTGAATATCCTGTCGCGCACCGTGTTCAGCCAAAAAGTCCCACATTAAACAGATACCGAGCGAAGCGAACCCATATGAATACGCAAATGAATCCAGCCCAAGACTTGGCGCCAAAGAAAAAAACCATCGAGATTTCGGGCCTGAACTTTTTTTACGGCAAAACGCAAAGCTTGCATAACGTCAACCTGGACATTCACGAGAAGAAGGTCACGGCCTTCATCGGCCCGTCCGGTTGTGGCAAGTCGACCCTGCTGCGCACCCTGAACCGCATGTACGACCTGTATCCGGGCCAGCGCGCGGAAGGCTCCATCCTGTACCGCGGCCGCAACGTGCTCGACGCCGACCAGGACGTCAACATGCTGCGCGCCAAGGTCGGCATGGTGTTCCAGAAGCCCACGCCGTTCCCCATGTCCGTCTACGACAACATCGCCTTCGGCGTGCGCCTGTATGAAGACCTGTCGAAGGGCGAAATGGATGAGCGCGTCGAGTGGGCCCTGAAGAAGGCCGCGCTGTGGGGCGAAGTCAAGGACAAGCTGACGAAAAGCGGCCTGTCGCTGTCGGGCGGCCAGCAGCAGCGCCTGTGCATCGCGCGCGGCGTGGCCGTGAAACCGGACGTCTTGCTGCTCGACGAGCCGACCTCGGCGCTGGACCCGATCTCGACCTCGAAGGTGGAAGAGCTGATCAGCGAACTGAAACAGGATTACACGATCGCCATCGTGACGCACAATATGCAGCAGGCGGCGCGCTGCTCCGACTACACGGCGTATATGTATCTGGGCGAGCTGGTGGAATTCGGCGAAACGGACCAGATTTTCATGAATCCGGCCCGCAAGGAAACGCAGGATTACATCACGGGCCGCTTCGGCTGATCCGCCCAGAATAACGATATACAAGACTACTGAATACGGAGAGACAGCATGATAGGCGAACATTCATCCAAGCAATACGACAACGAACTCGAAGCGATCCGCTCGAAAGTGCTCCTGATGGGCGGCATCGTTGAAACCCAGTTCCTCGACGCGATGACATGCTTTCGCATCGGCAACCCGGAACGCGCCGACCGCGTGATGCGCGAAGACGACGTCGTCAACCAGCTGGAAGTGTCGCTGGACGATGCCTGCAGCCATTTGATCGTGCGCCGCCAGCCGGCCGCCAACGACTTGCGCACCATCATGGCCACTATCAAGGTGATTACCGACCTCGAGCGCGTAGGCGACGAGGCGACCAAGATCGCCCGCGTGGCGAAGAACTTGCATAAGCGGGGCAACGCCGTCGTCAACCATTACGAGATGGTGCGCGGCATCGCCAACACGGCCACCGACATGCTGCACGACGCGCTGGACGCCTTCGCGCGCAACGATGGCAAGCAGGCATTACAATTAATTGCACAAGACGCCATCATCGACCATGAGTTTCGGTCTATCATGCGCAACCTGATTACCTTTATGATGGAAGACCCGCGCACGATTTCGGCGGCGCTCGATACCCTGTGGGTGGCCAAGGCCATCGAACGGATCGGCGACCATGCGAAAAACATCGCCGAATACGTGATTTACGTGGTTGAAGGCAAGGACATCCGCCACACCAAGGTGGCTGCTCCCGCCATTTCCGAGGAGCTCCCTGAGTAAGCTTTATGGCATCTGATAAAACCACGGTATTGATTGTTGAAGATGAGCCGGCCATCGTTGAACTGGTGACCTATTCGCTGCGCGAATCCGGCTGGAATTGCTGTTCCGTACAAAACGTCGCCGATGCCTGGGAATTCATCCAGCATCGCACGCCGCATCTGATCCTGCTGGACTGGATGCTGCCGGACCAGACGGGTTTGCGCCTGCTGTCGCGCATCCGCGCCGACCGCAATTTCGCCGCCATCCCCGTCATCATGCTCACCGCCAAGAGCATGGAAGAAGACAAGCTGGCCGGACTGAACAGCGGGGCCGACGATTACGTCACCAAGCCGTTCTCGCCGCGCGAGCTGCTGGCCCGCGCCAAAGCGCTGTTGCGACGCAAGAGTCCGGAACACGCGCAGGCGCCCATGCGCGCCGGCAACGTGGCCCTGGACCCCGTCAGCTGCACCGTCATGATGGATGAACAGAAGATCGATATCGGCCATGCCGAATACAAGCTGCTGAAATTCCTGCTGGCCCATCCGGAGCGCGTGTTTTCGCGCAGCCAGCTGCTCGACAAGGTGTGGGGCGACCATGTGGTGATCGAGGAACGCACGGTCGATGTCCACGTATTGCGCTTGCGCAAAGCCTTGAAAGAGGCGGAAAGCCTGATCAAGACGGTGCGCAGCGTCGGCTACATGTTGTCTGAAAAGTAAAGCCTCACTCTATGAATCCGAAATTGCTGTTCTGGGTACCGGCCGCCCTGCGCATGGTGCTGGCGCTGCTGGGCGTGGCCGTCGTCTGGTATCTGTTCGGCGCCACGTATGCGCTGGGCATCGCCTTCGTGCTGATGGCCATGATGGTGTTCGTGCAGCTGTCGTATCTTTTCCAGCTGAGTAACTGGCTGGACAATCCGCAAAGCGCCAAGCTGCCCGACGGCTGGGGCGCCTGGACCAGCATCTTCGCGCGCCTGTACCGCATGCGCCGCGATGACGAGAAAAACCAGGCCGAGCTGACGGAATGGCTGGCGCGTTTCCGCCAGGCCATGCATCTGTTGCCGGACGGCGTAGTCATCATGGACGACGTGCTGTTCCTTGAATGGTGCAATCCTGCCGCCGAGAAACACCTGGGCCTCACGCACGAGCGCGACAAGGGCATGCGCGTGACGAATTTGATCCGCAGCCCCGAGTTCATGGATTACATCATCCTGGGCCGCTACGACCAGCCGCTGACGATTACCTTCCGCAACCGCAAGCTGATCGTGCAAATCATCCCGTTCGAGAACCGCCGCCAGATCCTCGTCACGCACGACGTGACGGAGACGGAACGCATCGAAATGATGCGCCGCGACTTCATCGCCAACGCTTCGCACGAATTGCGCACGCCGCTGACGGTCATCGTGGGCTTCCTGGAAATCGCTTCCGCCGAGCTGGACCTGGATGCCGCCACGCGCGCCGCCCACCTCAAGCTGATGACGGAGCAGGGCCACCGCATGCAGCATCTGATCGAGGACATGCTGACCCTGTCGCGCCTGGAATCGGTCGACTATCCGCTGCGCCCCGAGCCCGTGGACATCAAAAAGCTCATGCAGCAAGTCTTGCGCGACGCCAAGGGCTTGTCGGCCGGCAAGCATGAAGTGACCATGGAATGCGACGGCCCCGACGTGCTGGGCAGCTACGATGAACTGTACAGCGCCTTCGGCAACCTGGCCTCGAACGCCGTGCGCTACACGCCGGCCGGCGGCACCATCACCCTGCGCTGGCAGGATGGCCCGGCCGGACCGCAATTCATCGCGCAAGACACGGGCATCGGCATCAGCCAGGAACATATTTCGCGCCTGACGGAACGTTTCTACCGCGTCGACAAGAGCCGCTCGCGCGAAACGCAGGGCACGGGCCTGGGCCTGGCCATCGTCAAGCACGTGCTGCTGCGCCACGGCGGTACCCTGGCCATCCAGTCCGTGGCCGACAAGGGCAGCAGTTTTATCGTCAGCATGCCCAAATCCGTCGTCACGCCGCTGCAGAGCGAGTTGCTGGTCAAGTAGGCCGGGGAGGGGAGCATCCCCTGCCTGTTTCCCGTGCGACTAGTGCAAAGTTGGCATAAGTCGTTACAATCTGGCTATGACTTTAATCAACGCCTCTTTTCGCCAAGCCGGCGCGCAGCAACTGGCCCAGTCGCTGCTGGCCGCGCGCCAGGACACCCTTTCCCTGTTTGACTGTTACGTCACTGCCGGCCTGGACGTGGTGGCGGGCCTGCCCCGTCATCCGCGCCTCAATCCGCCTTTATGGCAACTGGCGCAGATCGCCTGGTTTGCCGAGTGGTTCATCCTGCGCGAAGCGGCGTCCAGCCATCCGGCCGATGCCATTTATAACTCCCTGCTGACACGCGGCGACGACTTGTTCGACGCCAACATGGTGCAGCAGCGCGCGCGCTGGACGCTGGAACTGCCCAGTCCTGGCGCCGTCAAAACGTATTGCCACGAAGTACTCGACAGGGTCCTCGATAAACTGTCGCGCGAAGCCAATGTCGACAGCGCCCTGGCGCCGTACCGGCTGGCCCTGGCCCATGAAGACTTGTGTGGCGAGGAAATGCTGGCCGGTCTGCAATGGCTGGGCCTGGAAGCACCGGAATCCCTTGCGGCCAGCCCGGCCTTGCCGCCCGGAGCGGGCCAGATCGCTTTTCCTGGCGGTACCATTGCACTGGGCTCGCCGCGCGATGCCGGGTTTGCCTTCGACAATGAATCGCCGCCCCACAGCTGCTACGTGGCGCCGTTTTCCATCGATGCCTGCGCCGTATCCAATGCCCAGTTTGCCGACTTCGTCGCCGATGGCGGCTACCAGAACCGCCAGTTCTGGAGCGCGGCCGGCAGCGCCTGGCTGATGCGGCAGGAGCGCTCGTCGCCGCTGTACTGGCTGCGCGAAGCGACGCAGTGGCGCACCATGCGTTTCGGGCAGCGCACGACCTTGCCGCCGAACGAAGCCGTGCGCCACATCAACCTGTATGAAGCGCAGGCCTATTGCGCCTGGGCGGGGCGCCGCCTGGCGACCGAGGCGGAATGGGAGTATGCTGCGCTGTCCGGCCACCCGCGCTTTCACTGGGGCCAGGTGTGGGAGTGGACGGCGACGCCGTTCGAGCCGTATCCGGGCTTTGCGGTGGATGCCTGGCGCGAATATTCGGCGCCGTATTTCATGCAGCACCAGGTACTGCGCGGCGCCTCCTTCGCCACGCCGCCGCGCCTGCATTCGGCCCGCATGCGCGCCTTCCATGCGCCCGAACGGGGCGACATCTTTGCCGGCTTGCGCACCTGCGCCTGGTAGCGCGCCGAGAACAGACATCATTTCAGGATACCCTTGAGTACAGATAACGCCCCGCAGTTCATTCCCAAACGCATCACGCCCACGCCGGAGCAGGTCGCCATCCAGACGGCGCAAAAGAAAGTGGTCTTGATCGACGCCAATGCCGGCGCGGCCAAGACGACGACCCTGGCCCTGCGCCTGGCCGAAGCCCTGCACCGGGGCCGCGCGCCCGAACGCATGCTGGCCCTCGTCTTCACGGAAGCGGCGCGCGTGGCCCTGCGCCAGCGCCTGCTGGAAGTGGGCGTGCCGCTGGGCGTCGTCAAGCGCCTGACGATCGACACCTTCGACGCCTTTGCCGCCAAGGTGCTGTTGCAGCTGGAAAACATGCAGGTGGCCTCCATGCGCAGCGATGAAGAGCTGCGCCCCGTGGCCTGGGAAGCGCTGGAAGTGGTCTCCGAGAAATACGCTCACCGCTATCCGCTGGAAATCAACACGACGAATGGCGCCATCGCCGAATTCCTGAAACTGCAATTGCGCACCAAGGCGCGCCTGGATTTCCAGAATCCCGACTTCGAGAGCAATTCCCTGGACGACAACCTGGAAATGCTGGGCATGTCGCGCACGCATTATCTGTGGCTGCGCGAATATGAAGGCTTGCGCGGCGCCGACACGGGCGATATCCAGTTCCGCGCGCCCTTCGACGCCACCTACGACCTCGTGCGCATGCTCGACGGCGACGAGCCGCTGCGCCAGCAATTGCCCGCGTTCCAGATCATCGTGGCCGATGAATTGCACGACTTGAACGAGGCGTCGTTCCGCCTGCTGACCATGCTGATACGCCGCGGCAACGCCTTTTTCTGCGGCGCCGGCGACAAGGATCAAGTGATCTACACGTGGTCGGGCGCTGACCACCGCTTCCTGCGCCAGCGCTTCGAGCAGGAATTTCCCGCCTTGCAGCGCCTGCCGCTGACGGCGTCCTACCGCTACGGCCCGCAACTGGCGCAGGCCGTGGGCGTGCTGAAAAACAAGCCCAGCGTGTCGGCCCTGTCGCGCGCCACCCACATTGAACTGCTCGAGTATGACCATGCGCAGCCGCAAGCGTGCAGCGCCCAGCTGATCGCCGCGCTCGAACACGCACATGCGGGCACGACGGCCATCTTGCTGCGCGACCGCGACCAGGCGATCCGCGTGGAAACGGCCCTGTTCCAGAGCGGCATCGCGTATGGCCTGGTGGACATGAACAGTTATCTGCTGAGCCTGGAAGTGCTGATGCTGCGTGGCATGGTCGCCATCGCCCGCAAGGATTTGCACGCGATCAAGAGCGGCCCGCGCCGCGGCGAAATCCTCGAAGCCCTGGTGGCCTTCGCGGAAATCCCGTTTACGCGCACGGAATTGCAGCAAGCCAAGGCCGATGTGGCCAACTACCCGGACTTGCTGGAAGGCTTCTTGACGAACCAGCTGGCCAAGTCGCAGAACCAGGACAAGGCGGCGCTGACCCTGGCCGCCGTCGACTACCTGCGCGCGCTGCCCCCCGACGCCCTGGCCGGCGACGCGCTGCAGCACATCTTTGGCCTGATGCAGCTGGAACAGACGGCGCGCCGCATCTATGTCGACCCTGCCCAGGCGCGGGTCGTGGCCCGTTCCCTGCATGGCTTCATTGCCGTGTGCCGCGAAGCGGGCGTGGCGCTGGGCGGCTTCGCCGGCTGGCTGGGCGAGATGGAAGACGCCGTGACGGTCTCGACTGGCAAGGCCAAGCTGGTCATCGCCTGCATCGACCAGATCAAGGGCCTCGAATACAACCACGTGATCCTGCCTTACCTGGCCGTCGACGAATTCCCGCGCAGCAAGACTGACCCGCTGGAAGAAGAGAACCGTTTCTATGTGGCCGCCACGCGCGCGCGCGACAGGCTCAGCTTGCTGACGCCGGAAGACCCCGCCTACCGGAGCCGCTACATCGCCGCCCTGCAGCTGAAAAACAAGACTGTTGCGTCCAAGGCATAAATCTTTTGCCGCGCGGCCGCTTTTTGCGAAAGACGAAAGCGCGCATACTTTGTTCATGTGATCGCTTTTGATCTGAATTAACAAAGCTAACCAAGGAGGAACGACGCCTAACAAAACCGTAGCGAGCGGCGATGATTTGTGGCTAAGAAGCGCAACCGTGCTGGAGCACGGTGAGCATCGCAGGCCGCAAAGTGCGACGCGCAGTAGGTTTTGTTTGGCGTCCACGGTATGAAAGTATTCTTGACAGGTGCGGCAGGTTTCATCGGCAGTTCCATCGCGGCAGGCCTCGTGCGCGCCGGCCATCAGGTCACGGGCCTCGTGCGCAAGCCGGAGCAGGTGGCCGAGCTGGCCACTATCGGCGTGCAGGGTATCGTCGGTACCTTGAACGACCGCGAGCTGATCATCGAGCAAGCGAAGGCGGCGGACGCCGTCATCAATGCGGCCAGCAGCGACCACCGGGGCGCCGTGGAAGCGATCATTGAAGCGCTGGCCGTCAGCAACAAGCCTTTCCTCCATACCAGCGGCTCGTCCATCGTGGGCGACGCGTCGGGCGGCGAGGGCACGGAACAGATTTATTACGAAGACAAGCTGCCGGCGCCCACGGCCGACAAGGCGGCCCGCGTCGCCATCGATGAGCTGGTGCTGGCCAGCGCAAACAAGGGCGTGCGCGCCAGCGTGTTGTGCAACACCTTGATCTACGGCCACGGCGCCTTGCCGCGCGACAGCGTGCAATTGCCGCGCTTATTGAAACAGGCGCGCAAGAGCGGCATCGTGCGCCACGTGGGGCCGGGCCGCAATATCTGGTCCAACGTGCACATCGACGACGTCGTCAGCCTGTATCTGCTGGCGCTGGAAAAGTCGCCCGCCGGCACCTTTTACTTTGTCGAGTCGGGCGAAGCGGCCTTCCGCGACATGACGGCCGCCATCGCCCAGGCACTGGACCTGGGTCCCGCGCAGGACTGGCCGCTGCCGGAAGCCATTGCCGAATGGGGCTATGAGATGGCGTCGTACGGCCTTGGTTCCAACAGCCGCGTGCGCGGGGAACGGTCGCGCAAGCTGCTGGGCTGGCAGCCGCAGGGGCCGTCCGTGCTGGAATGGATCGGGAACGACATGCTGCGTTCGCCGCACGCCACGGCTGCTTGATGCAGCTCAGCAAATCCGCATCTGTGTGCGCTAGCGAACGGTGCTTTTGCCCGATCGGGAGTATGATGCCTTTGCTTGGTTGAGACGCACTGCCGTGAAGTTGGCGGCATGTTCGATCTTCCAGCAGGTCAGCCGGTCGCCTCAAGGATCGGCACCAGATTTCCGCTGCCGGCGCGCTTGCGCCAGGCAGCCATGCACTGCAACTCCAGGTCGCGGTGTGAACTGCGAACCCCTTCAAGGCCGGCCCTAGCCGGTCTTTTTTTTGCCTGTTTTTTGCCCGTTATTCCCGCCGCCGCGCCATTCACCGCCACCTGTCCGCCATTCGCCGAAGCGCTGTTTTCGCGCGGCTGAAATCCGCGTATCTTTACGATCAATTCACTTCAAGGGGCGACCGTGAAACCTGAACCAGCGTACTACCGCCGTACCCAGCTGTTGTGGGGCGTGCTGCTGATCGCCATCGGCGCCGTGATCCTGCTGGACCGGCTCGATGTGATCCATCTCCATGATTACTATGCACTATGGCATTATTGGCCGCTGATACTGGTCGTCTTCGGCCTTAACAAGCTGCTCACGCCCGTGTCCGCCAAGCAGGTATTGAGCGGCTTGTGGCTGATCTTCTTCGCCGCCTGGTGGTATGTGTCGTATGAAGAACTGTGGAACTTGAATTTCTACAATAGCTGGCCAGCCTTGCTGATCGCCTGGGGCGTGGGCCTCGTGCTGGAGCCGCTGTTGAACAAACATTTTATTGCCTATCGGGAGTCCGAGCATGAAAAATAGACCGCCGCTGCACTCGCCATCGCAGATCGTGCTGGGCGTCATCGTCATCGTCCTGGGGCTGCTGTTCCTGCTCGATAACCTGGGCTTCATCAATGTGCGCTACACCTTCCGCTTCTGGCCCACCATCCTGATCATTTTCGGCTTGCTGAAAATATCGCAAAGCCATAACCGCTCCGGCTACATACTCGGCGGCGTGATGGTCTTGCTGGGCTTGAGCTGGACCCTGAAAGCCATGGGCTTGTTTTATATCAACTGGAGCATGCTGTGGCCGCTGCTCATCATCGCCGCCGGCGTGGCCGTGGTGTCGAAATCCTTGCCTGGCGCACAGCAGCGCCAGCGCCGCCGGCATTTTGCCGCGCCGCCCGAGGCTGGCGCAGCGCCCGACGCCTTCGGCCAGGCCAGGAATGGCGCCGTATCGCTCGACAAGGAACCCGCCGATGCCGATGCCACTGCAGCACCCGGCACGGGCGGCCAGGCCGACGACGACAGCATCATCGAAGTGACGGCCATCCTCGGCGGCTACGTGCGGCGCGTGTCGTCGCAGCGCTTCAGGGGCGGCGATATCAACGTCATCATGGCCGGCTGCGAAATCGACTTGCGCCAGGCATCGATCGACGGCGAAGCCGTGCTCAACGTGTTTGCCCTGTGCGGCGGCGTCACCATCAAAATTCCGCCCGACTGGAGCGTCGTGCTGCAAGGCACGCCCATCCTTGGCGGCTTCGAAGAAAAGACCATCGTGCCGCCGAACCAGAACAAGCGCCTGTACGTGACGGGTTACGCCATCATGGGCGGCCTGGAAATCCGCAACTAGGCGCGCATGTCCGGACCCTTGTCGAAGCGGCGCGGCGCCGTGGTGGTGTTCCTGGTGTGCATCGCGCTGGGCCTGGCCCTGGCCTCCCTCCTGGCCAGGGTGGCGCACGCGCCTTGGCTCAATGCCGTCCTGCTGGTGGTGCCCGCCACGCTCGTGTATGCGATCGGTTCCGGCTTTTCCGCGTTTTACCTGTGCCGCGCCTACCCCTTGCACGCGCGCCATCCGCTCGCCATTGCCGGCGTGATGGGCGTGGCGGCGCTGTTCGCGGGCTTGCTGTGGGCAACCCTGCTGCAATTTCTGAACAGCGTCAGCCTGTTGCCGGACGTGCGCTGGCTGGGCGTGGACCTGACGCAGTCGCTGCTGGCCCTGTTCTTCGGCCTGGGCGCGCTGCTGTATTGCCTGGCCGCCGCCGTGCATTATCTGCTGCTCGAATTCGTGCGCGCCAGCATGGCCGAGCAACGGGGCCTGGAAGCGCAGCTGATGGCGCAGGAAGCACAACTGCGCATGCTGCGCACGCAAATCGATCCGCATTTCCTGTTCAACAGCCTGAACTCCATCAGCGCCCTGACGTCTATCGATGCGGCGGGCGCGCGCCAGATGACGGTGCAGCTGGCCAGTTTCTTTCGCCAGAGCCTGAGCCTGGAAGCGCACAAGCACATTACCGTGCAAGAGGAGCTGGTGCTGATCCGCCACTTTCTCGCCATCGAGCAAGTGCGCTTCGGCGAACGCCTGCAAGTGGCGGAAAGCATCGACACTGCCGCGCTGGCCTGTTTGCTGCCGCCCATGCTGATACAGCCGCTGGTGGAAAATGCCGTCAAGCACGGCATCTGCGGCTTGACGGAGGGCGGCCTGATCGCCATCGAAGTCCGGCGCGTGGGCAGCCTGTTGCAGATTGCCGTGCGCAATCCTGTTGATGCGTATCAGGGGCCAGCGCGCGGTAATGGCGTGGGCCTGGAAAATGTACGCCAGCGCCTGGCCGGCGCGTATGGCCACAAGGCCGGCGTGCACTGGACGCGGCACGGCGCGACGTTTGAAGTAACCTTATCGATGCCGGCGCAGACCGGTGGCACGGAGGAAGCATGATGCAGGCAAGAATGCGGGTGGCCATCGTCGATGATGAATTACTGGCGCGCAGCGTGCTGCGCGAATACCTGGCGCGCCATGACGATATCGACATCGTGGCCGAGTGCGCCAACGGCTTCGACGCCGTCAAGGCCATCGCGGAACTGGAACCGGAACTGGTGTTCCTCGACATCCAGATGCCGCGCCTGGACGGTTTCGAAGTGGCCGAGCTGATCGGCGCGAAGACTAAGCTGATCTTTGTCACGGCCTACGACCAGTACGCCTTGAAGGCGTTCGAATGCCATGCGCTCGATTACCTGCTGAAACCGTTCAGCGAACAGCGCTTCGACCAGGCGCTGGCCCATGCGCGCGCCAACCGCAGCACGCCGGACACTGTGCAAATGGTGGCGCGCGAGGCGGCCACGCGCGCCGCGCCCCTGGATCGCGTGCTGATACGCGATGGCGCCAAGGTCCACGTCATCGCCAGTGCCCGGATCGACTACATCGAGGCGCAAGACGACTACATCAGCATCCGTTCCGAGGGCAAGTCCTACCTGAAAAGCCAAACCTTGGCGGAACTGGAAACCCAGCTCGACCCCGCCAAGTTCCTGCGCGTGCACCGCTCGTACCTGCTCAATATCGACGGCATCCGCCGCATCGAGGCGGCCACCAAGGACAGCCACGTGGCCATCTTGCGCGACGAGACGAGGATACCCGTGAGCAAGGCGGGGTATCAGAAACTCAGGTTACTGGTGGGCTAGCATGTTCTATGGCATAGATGCTTAATCATCTAAGCGTGATATCATCAGGAGATGATAAATGAATGCGCCGAAGACTTGGCCGGTCACGTTTCACGATGACTTCGATGCGGAATTCGATGCTCTGCCGATAGATGTCCAGGATGAATTGCTGGCGAGTGCCGATGCACTGTCGAAGCTGGGTCCGGCTGCCGGGCGTCCTCATGTCGTGACGTTGAAGCATCCTAAACACCCGAATATGAAAGAGCTGCGTTTCAAGGCCAATAACGGGGCAGAGGTGTGGCGCGCGGTCTTTGCTTTCGATACACGGCGAGAGGCGGTCATTCTGGTTGCGGCAGCCAAGCAGGGTGTCGACGAGGACAGGTTTTACAGGGATTTGTTGTTCAAGGCAAATGCGCGCTACGAGCAACACCTCAAAAACCTGACCACGGCGAAAGCAAGGCAGGGCAAAGGCAGGAGATGATTTCAGGAACAGGAGCTTGCCATGGGAAGAAATCTGAACGACGTGATCCACAGTTTGCCGGCCGAGCGTCAGGCAAAAATTGCGGCTCTGTCCCAGGAAAAAATGCAGGAAATGATAGCGCATGCCGCCACGCTGACGGATTTCCGCAAGGCCGTGGGCAAGACCCAGGCGGAGGTTGCCAGGGAACTGGGGATTCAACAGCATGCCGTTTCCCAGCTGGAAAAGCGTACCGACACCTATGTCTCGACCTTGCGCCGCTTCCTGCAATCGCTGGGCATGACATTGGAATTGTCGGTCGTCGCGCAAAACGGCGTTCGTATCGAACTGCAGAATTTTCTGCGTAGCCAGGAAGTTGATGCCGATGTCCATGACAGCGCACTTGCTGAGTCTGCGACGCCCCCCCGAAAGCGGAAGGCCAGTGTGCCGCGCAAGCGGGCTGGCAACACCTGAAGAGATTAACCGCGTGCTATCCGCCAGCCAGCTGCACATCCCACCACGTGGGCAAGAGCTGGCGGATTTCCGGGCGTGAAAAACGGTCGTCGATCAGGTAGACGACGCCCTTGTCCGACTGGGTGCGGATGACCCTGCCGGCCGCCTGCACCACCTTCTGCATGCCCGGATACAGATACGTGTAGTCGTAGCCGGCGCCGAAGATGTCGCCCATGCGCTGGCGGATCTGCTCGTTGACGGGATTGATCTGCGGCAAACCCAAGGTGGCGATGAAGGCGCCGATCAGCCGGGCACCGGGCAAGTCGATGCCTTCGCCGAACGCGCCGCCGAGCACGGCAAAGCCGATGCCGCGTGTTTCCAGGCCGAAGCGGCCCAGAAATTGCGCGCGGGCACCGTCATCCATGCGGCGCGGCTGCTGCCAGATGGGCACGTCCGGGTAGTGCTGGGCGAACAGGGTGGCCGTCTTTTCCATGTAATCGAAGCTGCTGAAGAAGGCCAGGTAGTTGCCCGGCGTTTCCGCGTATTGCTTTGCCATCAATTGCGCGATGGGCAGCAGCGAAGCGGCGCGGTGCTGGTAGCGCGTGGAAATGGTATCGGCCACGCGCACGGACAGTTGTTCCGCCTGGAATGGCGATTCCACGTCGACCCAGGCCGTGTCGGCCGGCATGCCCAAGGTATCGCTGTAGTAATTCCACGGGCTCAGGGTGGCGGAAAACAGGGCCGTGCTGTGGCTGGCCGCGAAGCGCTCTTTCAAAAAGGGGGCCGGCACGATGTTGCGAATGCAGACGGTGGAACCCGTCTCCGTCTTGCTGACGTCGAACAGCGAGTGCTCGCCGAAACTTTCCGCCAGGCGGTTGATCAGCAGCACGTCGAAATAGAAGCGCTGCAAATCCTCGTCCAGCGCGGCAGCGTGCTCGGCCATGTAATCGCCGATGGCCGTGGCCACGCCTTGCAGGGCGCCAAAGAATTTGTCGGGCAAGGCCGCATGCACGAGGTAATCGCCATCCTGCTCTTTCAACAATGCCGTCCACTGGCGCGAGAGGCGGTCCAGCGGCTTTTTCAGTCCCTCGGGGGCGAACTTGCGCAGCATTTTCAGGTCGATCTGCGCCAGTTCGGCCGAATACATGCTGCGCGCGCGCGATACCATATTGTGCGCTTCGTCGACCAGCACATTGACTTTCCAGTCGTGGGCCAATGTCATGCCGTACAGCATGGCGCTGAGGTCGAAATAATAATTGTAGTCGCCGATGACGACGTCGCTCCAGCGCGCCAGTTCCATGCCCAGGTAATACGGGCAAATACCCTGCTGCAAGGCGACGGCGCGCACGGCTTCCTTGTCGAGGATCAAACCGCTGGCCAGCGCCACCTCGCGCGCCAGCGGCAGGCGGTCGTAAAAACCCTTGGCCAGCGGACACGATTCGCCATGGCACGCTTTGTCGGGATGTTCGCAGGCGCTGGTCTTGGCGCTCAGTTCCAGCACGCGCAAGGGCAGCAGCGGCGCACTCTCCTTGAGGATGGCGCAGGCGTCGAGCGCCATCTGGCGGCCCGGCACCTTGGCAGCGAGGAAAAACAGTTTATCGAGGCCATGCGCGGCCGTCGCTTTCAACATGGGGAACAGGCTGCCCACCGTCTTGCCGATGCCTGTTGGCGCCTGCGCCAGCAAACCGCAGCCGCGGCTGCTGGCCTTGTACATGGCTTCGGCCAGCTGGCGCTGTCCCGGGCGGAAGTCCGCGTGGGGAAAGGCCATGGCCGTGAGCTGCGCGTCGCGGCTGGCGCGGTGTGCCATTTCCTGCTCGGCCCAGTCGAGGAACAGCGCGCAATGCTGCTCGAAGAAAATGCGCAGCGCCTC
Organism: Janthinobacterium sp. HH106; assembly: GCF_001758725.1. NCBI lineage: Bacteria > Pseudomonadati > Pseudomonadota > Betaproteobacteria > Burkholderiales > Oxalobacteraceae > Janthinobacterium > Janthinobacterium sp. HH106. The sequence continues at coordinate 51,217 of NZ_LRIC01000047.1, forward strand.
GGCCGTGCATTCCTCGTGCATGACGGTTTCCTTCTGGCTGGCGATGTCGAAATACACGAGTGCCACGCGCAGCATGGGCAGGTTCAGCTGCTGGCACAGCAAGTGGCCGTAGATGCGCGCTTGCGCCCAGTGCAGCTGGCGGTGGTTGGCGGGCATCGTGTCCAGTTCGCCCCGGTAGGTCTTGATTTCTTCCAGCTGCCGCCGCGCCGGGTCGTAGCCATCGGCGCGGCCCCGCACGTGCAGGGGGCCGAAGTCGCCGCACAGGCTGATTTCGCGCTGGTAATCGTCGTCGCGCCGGCCCGTGACGGTGGCGTGGCCGGCCATGCCTTCCTGCGCCGTGGGCGAGGGCGTGAAACGCAGGTCCAGGTCGCCCACCTTGGCCGTGAATTCGCACAGGGCGCGCACGGCGATCGTGTACCTCCTGGCGCTCATGCCGCCGCCTGCCATTGCAGATAGCACACGCTGACGGGCATGGCGTGCTGGGCGCAATACGCGATCCAGCGCAGCTGGTTGTCTTGCAGGCGGTCGCCCGGACCCTTGACTTCGATCATGCGGTAGCGCCGTTCCGCCGGCCAGAACTGGATCAGATCAGGCAAGCCGCTGCGGTTGCTTTTGATATCGAGCAAGATGCGCTCGAACGCCTTCTTCAGGTGAGCGGCGGGCATGCAGGCCAGCGCCAGGTCCAGCAAGCCGTCGTCCAGCGCCTCCCAGCTGACGAAGGGCGAGACGATGCCGTGCTTGGCGGCAAAGGTGGCGCGGATGGCGGCGTGGTAGCCGCCGTCGTCCAGCAGTGCCAGGCAGGCGGCGAAGTCCGTGCTGCGGCGCAGGTAAAAATCGGCGCTGTGCAAGTCGGCCGGGCCACGGTGAAACGGGTGGAAGAAAGCGCCCGGCATGGCCTTGAAGATGGCGGGCCAGCACAGCAGGCCGAACAGCGAGTTGATCAGAGTGTTTTCCACGTAATACACGGGCGCGTCATCGCGCATCAGGTGTTGCTGCACCACCGCTTCCACGTAGCACGCCTGTTCCGGGAAGGGCAGCTGCAAGTCGATGCGCTCGACGCTGGCGGGGGCGCTGGCCGCCTGCTTCGCATACCCCAGCTTGCGCCGCAAACGGGGGGCCATGCGCTGCAGCAATTGCTGTTCCGCTTCGCTTTCCGGCGCGGCCAGGGCGATCGTCAGCCGGTCGTAGGCCGCTTGCGGCTGTTCATCTTTTTCCAGCACGCGGATGGCGCGGCCCCGTGCGCCCGGATAGCGGCAATCGGCATAGGCGCGGTAGGCGGCCGGCCAGTCCTGGCATTTTTCCAGGTGCTGGGCGATCTGGAAGCGCAGCTTGTCGCGCCGGCTGGCCAGCCAGGTATTGTCTTCTGGCAATGGCAGCGCCGCCAGTTCCTGCAGCACTTCGTCCGCCGGCGCGCTGTCGTTGTAGCGTTCCCGGCACTGGTGCAGCACTTCATAGTGCTCGATATCCTGGCGCGTGCGAAAACCGCGCGACTCGGGCGAAAATTCCACTCTTTCATATTGATACACGCCCAGGTCGGACAGCACGAATTCCGACCAGTCCTGATGATAGTTGCCAAAGTAAATCAGGCGCAGGCGGTCGCACAGGGGCTGCAAACCGATGCGGTACAGCACGTCGCTGCAGGCCGGATGCCAGGCGGAAAACGGCCTGTGTTCTCCATGCTGTTCGCGCAAGACCTCCAGCTGCTCGGCCTTGCGCGCCGCCTTCAGGGATGGGGCGAGATCGAAAGCCTGGGCGATTTCCGCTTTCAGCAGCAAGTCGAACAGCTCGTCGAGTGCAATGACGGGATCGGCTTCCACCCATGTCAGGGCCAGCAAGGGCAGGGCGGCCGCGCGCGTGTCGCCGATTTCCGGATACTTGAGCTTACTGGCGCGAAACAGGCAGCCTTTGCGCATGACGAGGCGCACGAACAGGGCGCGCGATGGCTGCGGCAGTGCGCCGAAGGCGGCGATGAAGCGCGTTTCTTCAGGGCTCAGCAGATCGGCGTAACGGGCGCTGATCCAGCTCAGCACGTCCTGGAAATTATCCAGATAGTACAGGGGATTTTCCAGGACTCTCAACATGGGGATGGCAATAGGGCAAGATGCAAGATGATCGGTTTTACTGTGTTTATATACAGTTTAAACCTTCATCCGCCGCTTGCCCAGCGATTTTATGCTCAGCCAGCCGCGCTGTAGGCAAAACAGGTATCAAACTTTTCGTAGGGAATCAGTTCGGCGCGCAGGCTGGCCAGCTCGATATCGGTCAGCAAGCCCCGGTGCGCCTGCTTGCGTCCTTTCGGCAACGCCACCTCGTAATCGAGGATGTCCCTGGCCAGCAAGGTTTGCAGCACGTCGGCTTGCCGCGCCGTCAGGTAGCGCGCATGCGTGCCCAGGGTGTTGGCCAGCTGTTCCCTGAATGCCTCGTCGCTGACCTCGTTATAGGTATCCTGATCCGCCATGCTGTTCAACAACATGTGGAACACGAAATCCTGCAGGTTTTTCGCCAGGTACTGCGCTTCATTCTGGTCATGCCACAGCAGCACGACGGGCATGTCGCCGTCGTGCTGACCGGAGGCGAAAAAGCAGTAGTGGTCGCCCGCGCCCGTTTGCGCGAACGGGATGAAGCGGAAGGCGGGATCGATCTGCCGGTAATCGTCCGCGTCGCGCAAGGTGTCCGCCTCTTCGGCCACGGCCTTGATGTTGAGCAATTCGAAATCATCGGCATGCAACAGCAGGGTAGGGCGCTCCGTCAAGGTGGGATAGACCAGCTTGTACCAGTCGGGCCCGTATTCGCCCACGGCGAGCATGCCGTCGCTCTCGAGCTGCCGGTACAGCGCAGGATAGATAAAGCCGTGTTTGCTTTCAATTTCTGACAGCGTCATGTTTGTCCTGTTCAACGTGGGTCATGGCGGCATGATAGCCGAGGCGATGCCTGGCACGCTTCATGGCGGCAAGGATGAGCATGATTAATAGATATTTAAGTTTGCTTGTGTGGCATGGTCAACGTATGCTTGCCAGACTAAAATTCGCTGAGCCCGCATGAAAAACATCATCCTGATTTCCGCCGCCTGTTTGCTGGCGCTGCTGTCGACCATCGGCGCCTCCTTGCCATACCCGATCCTGCCGCCCCTGTTCGCGGCCGAGGCGCCCAATGCCTTCAACAATTTCCTCGGCTTGCCATCCAAATTGCTGTTCGGTCTGGCGCTGACCATCAACCCGCTGGGCTTGCTGATCGGTTCGGCCCTGCTGGGGCCGCTGTCCGACCGCTACGGCCGCCGCCCCTTGCTGATGCGCACGGCCGTGGGCGCCGCCATCGGCCACGCGATCACGGCCTGGGCACTGGTGATCCAGTCCTATCCGCTGTTCATCGTCGCCCGTTTCATCACGGGTTTGCTGGAGGGTAATGGCGCCGTGGCGCGCGCCATGCTGGCGGACCAGCTGACGGGACCGCTGCGCCTGCGCGCCATGTCGTGGCTGAACGGCGCGTTTTACCTGGGCTGGCTGGTGGGGCCGATTTTGGCGGGCGCCACCTTGCATTGGGGCGTGACGGTGCCGTTCTGGATCGCCGCCGCCGCGCTGATGCTCGTCGCCGTGCTGGTGGCTGTCGGCTTGCCGCGCGAAACGCCCTCGCTATTGACGACGTCGTGGTGGCAAGTGGCGCGCGACCGCCATTCGCTCAATTTGCTGCGCCATGAGGAGCTGCGCACCCTGTTCATCGTGCAACTGGCGTTCACCTGCGGCGTGGCCAGTTTTTATGAGTTCTACCCGCTGTGGCTGGTCGAGACGGCCCATTTTCATGCGCAGGAGATTGCCTGGGTGAATGTGGGCCTGTGCGGCACGATGACGATTACGTCCTTGCTGGCGGGCGGTCCCAGCCGCCATGCGCCGCTGCTGCGCGCCTGCTGGTATGCGTGCGGCGTGGCGGTGGCCGTGGGGATTTTGGCGCTGGGCAATATCTGGGTGGGCATCGCCGCCATCGTGCTGTTCGGCATTCCGAATGCGCTGTACAACACGGTGATACAGGGCTGGTGCGCCGAGCGCTTCAGTGCGCACGGACAGGGCGCCGTGATGGGCTTGCTGGCCACCACCTTTTGCATCGCCAACATCGTCGTGGCCTTGAGCGGCTCCGTGCTGACCCTGATCGACACGCGCCTGATCCTCGTCGCGGGCGCCTTGTCCGCCGCCTGGGCCGCATGGCGCATGGCGGCCTGGCGCCGCCAGCTGGCCGGAACCGTTGAGGCGAAGGCTCGCCAGGATTTCTGCAGCTAGGCTCAGGCTATTTCTGGGGTGTGGGAGGGGGCGAATACCGGACCCTGCCGGTGAATTCTTGTAGGTCGGGTAGGTCGGATTAGCGCGCAAGCGCGTAATCCGACATCACCATGAGCGCCAGCAGTGCGTCGGATTACGCGCGGCCTTGCCGCGCTAATCCGACCTACGGCTTACTTTTTAGCAGCCTTCGGTTTGGCCGCCGGCGCTGCTTTTTCAGCCGCAGCCTGGGCGCCGGCCGTGGCTTTTTCCGTGGCCTGCGCCACTTGCGCGCTGGCCTTGGCGATCTGCTCTTCCACGGTCTTCACGGCCTGTTTCGTGGCCTTAGTCACTTGCTCGTAGCCGAGGAAGGCGTTGTCGATGGCGGCCTTGACGATGGCGACGGCGTTTTCCGAGCCTGGCGGCACGTTTTTCGTGACGTCGTAGATCAGGGCGCTCAGATTGCTTTTCGCTTCGGCCACATGGGCTTCGGCGGCCGTGGTGAATTCCGTGTGGATTTCCTTGATGATGTCGTCGAGTTGCTGTTTATACGCTTTTGCGCCGGCCACGCCCGGCTGCAGCTGGGCGGCGGCGGCGGCCATGGCGGCCTTCGGATCCTTGGCCTGGCTGATTTCCTTGCCGGCGGCAAGGCCATCCTCGATGCCGGACTTGGCCGTGGCCATGTTCAGCGCCAGCACCTGTTCCACGCCTTGCACGGCCTTGGAAGTAAGGGTGTTGAAGGTCATCAGCTGGAATTCAAACAGGGCCTTGGTGGCCGATGCGAATTGTTCGGGATTCGTAAACATGTGGTCTCCTCGGTTTGAATAGATACGTTCTTATCGTTCCATACTCTTTCGACGCCGCATTGCCATCGCTTGATCTCAAGCCGGTGCCCCGTGTGGTCATGGCCCCATTATTTAGCAAGCGCCGGTTTTTCGCAACGGCTATCTTTGTACGGTCCCGAGGCCAGTTCCCAGCCAAATCCCAGGGTGGACTGGGCGCACGACAGGGTGCCGTCGATCTTGCTGCGCCATTTGTACCAGGGAGCCGGCCCGGCCGAGGCGTACGCGCAGGCGGCCAGCAGGGCCGTGGCGATCAGGTATTTCATAGGTACTCCGAAAGAAAAGCTTGCGGGTATTGTAGCGCGCCTGCCGGTCAGGGCGCGGGCGATTGCGGCGCCGCGGCGGGCAGCTGCAGGGTAAAGGTGGTGCCGCTGGCCTCGCCGGTGCTGCTGGTGGCGTCGATATGGCCGCCCAGCACGCCCGTGACGATGTTGTGCGCCACATGCAGGCCCAGGCCCGAGCCGCCCGAACCGAGCTTGGTCGTGAAGAAGGGGTCGTAGACGTGCACGAGATCGTCGGCGGCGATGCCCACGCCCGTGTCGGCGATGGACAGGGTGATCGTCTGTCCGTCGTCGCTGCCGCGCGCCGTGATGGCGATGGTGCCGCCGCTGCGGCCCTCGAAGGCATGGCGCAGGCAGTTCTCCAGCAGGTTGCTCAGCACCTGGCCCAGCGGGCCGGGATAGCTGTCCATGGCCAGATCGTCCGGCACGTCCTGCGTCAGGCTCAGGCCGGCGGCCTTGAGCGGCGTGGACAGGGGCAGCATCAGCTCGGCCACGAACTGGCGCAGCAGGAACTGGCGGCGCTGCGAACTGGCGCGGTCGACGGCGATCTGCTTGAAGCTCGACACGAGGTCGGCGGCGCGCTGCAGGTTGCGCAGCATGATGGCGTCGGCCTCGCTGGCCTGGGTCAGGTAGGCGCCCAGTTCGGAGCGGCGCAGGCCGTCGAGGAAGCTGGCCTGGATTTCGCGCGTGCGTTCGGCCATCGTGGTGGCCACCACCAGGCCGTTGCCGATCGGTGTATTGAGTTCATGCGCGATGCCGGCCACCAGCGCACCGAGCGCGGCCAGCTTGTCGCGGCGCACCAGTTCTTCTTGCGTGATGGACAGGTTTTCCAGCGCGGCGGCCAGTTCGAGGTTCGTCTGCTCCGAGTGTTCCTTGGCCTGCGTCAGGGCCGCCGTGCGTTCGGCCACCAGCTCTTCCAGGTGGGCGCGGTGGCGCTGCAGCTCGCGTTCGTGGCGCATGCGGCCAATCGCGATGCCGGCCAGGTCGGTCGCCGTGTCGATCAGTTCCAGGTCGCGCGCATCGGGCTGGCGCACGTCGCGGTAGTACATGGCGAAGGAACCGAGCACGGCGCCATCCTGGCCGAAGATGGGGCGCGACCAGCAGGCGCGCAAGCCGAACGGCGCGGCCAGCTCGCGGTAGGGCGCCCACAGCGGGTCCAGCATGATGTCGCTGACCACCACCGGTTCGCGCAGGAACATGGCGGTGCCGCACGAGCCCACGCCGGGGCCGATGGCCACGCCTTCGAGCAGGGCCATGTAGTCGGGCGGCAGGCTGGGGCCGGCCGCGCTGTGCATGTGGACGCCGTCGTCGTCAAGCAGCATGATGGAACACAGCACGCCGCGCGACTGGCCCTCGATCAGCAGCAGCAGCTGGTTCAGCGTGGGGACCAGGGGCGCGCCCTTGGCGACCATTTCCAGCAGGGCGCTCTGGCCCGAGCGCATCGCTTCGGCGAGGTTGCGTTCGGTCAAGTCGATGATGCGCGCATGCACGAGCTGGCGGCCCGGCACGGACAGGCGCATAAGGCGGATTTCGCAGGCGATCGGGTGGCTGTCCCGGTGGCAGCAGCTGGCGCGGAAGACGACGATCTTGCCTTGCAGGGTATCGCGGATCTTTTCTTCCAGCAGCTGCGGCGAGGCGCGGCCATCGCTCTGATGTTTGGGGAACAGCGGCTCCATGCCGCCTTGCAGCAACTCGGCCAGCGGCATGCCGAACAGTTCTTCGGCCAAGTGGTTGGCGTCGATCAGCAGCTCGTTGTCGATATCGAACAGCAGCACGGCGTCGGGTGAACCGGCCAATATCGAGTGGTAATTGACTTCCAGCGTTTGCGGATGCACGGGGCGCGGCGGCGTGGCGGCATGCGGCGCGGAAGCTTCGGCCTTGTGCAAGGCCAGTTCCATGAGGATTTTTTCCGCCACGTCGCGCGCATTGAAGGGCATCTTGATGTAGTCGGAAGCGCCGGCGCCTACGCTGCGGCCCTGCTCTTCGGCGCTGGGCGTGGCCGACATCAGCAGCAGGGGCACGCTGTGGCGTCCGCCCGCATTGCGCAGACGCATGCAGGTGGCGCCGATATTCGAGCCCGCCAGAGCCGCGTCGAGCAGGATCAGGTCCGTGCCGCCGGCCGCCAGTTCCACGCCTTCGTCGATATCGCCCGCCAGCCCCGTGCCCAGGTTATGCCGGTCCAGCACATACAGCAGTTCGCGCACTTCGTTCGGCGAATTGCTGACCAGCAGTACATTGGCCCGGTCGGTGATGGAAGAAATCAACTGATTCATGGTGTCGCGCCCTTACGCGGTTCATGGGCCTAGTATTACATCAAGGCAAGTAGGAGTAAACGATAATTCTTGATGATCAAAAGCAATCTGCTCAAGCCGCATTTTGCGCTGGCGGTGCCGCATCCAGGGCCGCGCGCGCCTGTTCGATGCGCGGGTAATTGTCTTCGATCCAGTCGACCAGCACGGCCAGGCGTTCGGCCGCCTCGCGCCCCAGCGGCGTGAGGCTGTATTCCACCTTGGGCGGGATCACCAGATACGCCTGTCGCAGTACGAAGCCGTCGCCCGCCAGCGCTTCCAGGGTTTGCGCCAGCATTTTTTCGCTGACGCCGCCCACTTCGCGGCGCAGTTCGCTAAAGCGCCGCGTGCCGCTCAGCAGCAGTACCAGCACCAGCACGGCCCAGCGGCTGGTCAGGTGGCTGAGCACGGCGCGCGACGGGCAGGTGGCCGCCAGCAGGTGCGCCCCCTGGTTCTGGCGGGCGAGGGCGGCGCGCAGGCTGGCGCCGGGAGTGTCTGTGGGCATGATAGTTGGTCTTCAATGTGAGGGTAATGCATACTTACCAAAAGGTACGTACTTACAATAAGTAAGTAATAGTCCTATTATAGGGTTTTACCAGCCACCCTCCAAGGAGAAATCATGATCGTCATTACCGGCGCCACAGGCAATCTGGGCCAGCACGTCATCGCCAGCCTGCTCGCATCCGTCCCCGCAGCCAACATCATTGCCGCCGTGCGCAACCCGGCCAAGGCCGCCGGTCTGGCCGCCCAGGGCGTGCAAGTGCGCCAGGCCGATTACAACGACGGCGCCAGCCTCGATGCGGCCTTCAAGGGCGCAACGAAAATCCTGCTGATCTCGTCGAGCGAAGTGGGCCAGCGCGCGCAGCAGCACCAGAACGTCATCGATGCGGCCAGGCGCGCCGGCGTTTCCCTGCTGGCCTATACCAGTGTCTTGCGCGCCGATACGTCGCCGCTGGGCCTGGCCGCCGAGCACGTGATCACGGAAGCGGCCATCCGCGCGTCGGGCCTGCCGTACACGTTCCTGCGCAACGGCTGGTATCTGGAAAACCATACGGAGCACCTGGCGCCCGTGCTCGAGCATGGCGTCGTGCTGGGCGCGGCGCAAAACGGCCGCTTCTCGTCCGCCGCGCGCGCTGACTACGCGGCGGCCGCCGCTGCCGTGCTGGTCGCGGACAGGCCGCAAGCGATCTATGAACTGGCCGGCGACCACGGCTTTACCCTGGCCGAGTATGCGGCCGAAGTGGCGCGCCAGTCGGGCAAGGCGATCGTCTACAAGGATTTGCCGCAGGCGGACTTCAAGGCGGCGCTGGTGGGCGTGGGCGTGCCGGAAGGGTTTGCCGAGTTGCTGGCCGATTCCGACGCGGGCGCGGCCAAGGGCGGCCTGGAAGACCATGGCAAGCAATTGAGCGCGCTGACAGGCCGTCCGACGACGACGCTGCTTGACGCCGTGAGGGTGGCGCTGGGCAAATAAGGGGAGGGAGGGCGCCATGGCAACACATGGCGTTCTGCAATGAAAAAAGCCGCAAACTCGTGAAAGTTTGCGGCTCTTTTGCGAATTTTGGTAATGGTGCCCACGAAGGGACTCGAACCCCTACACCCGAAGGCACATGGACCTGAACCATGCGCGTCTACCAATTCCGCCACGTGGGCATTGTGCTGCGTTTTGCTGCTGCTTGCTGTCTGCTGCGTGTTCTGCAGCGACGGACAAAATAATAAGGGTTGGCGGCGATTCGGTCAATGAACATTTTGCTCTTTTCTTCAAGAAACCCCCTTTTCCGCTGAAAAAAGGGTTTTCCCTATGAGAAATGGCGTAAAGCTGCCTGTTTTTTCAGCGTAGTCAGCGTCGTTGCTGCCATGCCAGTAGCATCAATGCCAGACATAACAGCGGGAAGGTGCCCGGCGCCGGGATGGCGTTCGGGGCGATATCCCAGCCGATGGCATCGAGGGCGATCAAGTCGTTCCAGCGCAGGCGCAATAATTCGCCGTATGCCACCGCCGGGTCCATGATGCCCAGGTGTAAATTGTCGCGCCAGTGGCTGGCCTGGTCGCCGTCGCCGTGAAAGCTGCCGTTGGCAAACAGCGGACCGCGCGTCGCGCCGCCATCGAGCGAGAAATACTTGTCGCGGTTGTCGGCCGTCCAGTCGATCACGCCGGCCGCGGCGCTTTCTGCCGAGTAGCGGAACAAGTCCAGTCCCGAGACGTAGGTAAATTCCGTGTCGTCATAGGGGCCGCCCAGCGGCGGCGAGTTGTAGTCGAGGATATCCACGCCGCTGAGAAAGCCCAGTGCGTGGCCGATTTCATGCATGGCCACGCCGATGAAGTCGATGCTGTGGGCGCCGATGCCATTGCCGGGATCGAAATCGAAGTTGAAATCGCTGTTGAACTGGATGAAGCCGTCGCAATTGCCGATGCAGCCGTCCAGCGATTGCGGCGGCGGCGCCAGGCCGACGGCCTTGGCTTCGGCATTGCTCAGGGATAAATACTGATTGTTGGCGTCGCCATTGTTGTCGAGATAGGGCAGGGCGCTGCCGGGTCCGTTGGGGCTGTTGGCCGTGCGGTTGATCAGCATGCCGAAGCTGTCGCCCGTTGGCAGGTGCGCCAGCGCCCGCTGGTCGATGGTGGACGTGGCGTCGGCGGCCAGGGCGCCGCGAAAGTCGCTGTAGCGGTAAAACGCTTCCGACGAGCCCGTTTGTCCCAGGATGTTGCCGCCCAGCGAATTGAAGCCCACCGTCAGCTCGATGGTGACATTGTCTTTCAGGACGCGCGACCAGCGCGCGGCCGCCGCCTGGAATCCCTGCTGCGCCTGCAGCGAAGTGCCGGGTACGTATTGCAGATTGAACAGGGGCGAGGCGATAGTGCTGATAGGTAACATCAAGGCGAGGGCGGCGACGAGGCTTTTCATGGCGGCGCTCCGGCAATGGCGATGCCATCGTGCAGGCAAGAAGCGTGCTCACTCGTAAAATCAAGGACTTGGCGCGTGCGCAGCCGTCACCTGTCAAGAATGCCGACAGGGTTTGCTGGGGCTGGAAATGAAAAAAGCCGCAAACTCGTGAAAGTTTGCGGCTCTTTTGCGAATTTTGGTAATGGTGCCCACGAAGGGACTCGAACCCCTACACCCGAAGGCACATGGACCTGAACC
>NZ_LRIC01000048.1:0-432080 GCF_001758725.1 Janthinobacterium sp. HH106
CCAGTGTGAAAGTAGGTTATCGTCAGGCTTGTTATACGCAGTAAGAGAAAAACCCGTCAAGCAATTGGCGGGTTTTTTTTCGTCTGTGCTTTTGTGTCGGTGGCTGTCGGCTTACGCGCGCGGCGCTAAGCCGACCTACGCCGACCCCCATGGCGACAGCACAAGCTCATGAGTTTGCGGCATGGAGGGTCTGACCCCGGCTGTTCATCAGCTGCCAATGCAACAGACGAAAAAAAGGCAGCGCCGCGCGCTGCCTTTGTCATTTATCAAACCAATTAAAAGTGATAAGCGACTTTGACGTTCATGTAATTGACGCCGCTGTTCGGTTTCTTGTAGCCGCCGTTCGAGAAATGCTGGATTTTCGCAGCGACTTCCCATTTGTTATTGAAGACATACCCGATGCCGATATGGTCGCCGAACTGGAAGTGGGTCGACAGGCGGTTATCGTCGTTATCGTACAGCTTGGACAGCATGTGCACGCCAATGCCGCCTTCCGCGTAGAAGCCCAGTTTATTCGTGTTTTCAAAGCGGAAGACAGGAGTAAAGCCCAGGTCCCACAGTTTTTGATGCTGGCCAGGGACGTTGCGATAGCTCTTGCCATCCCAGCCGCCGATGCTGGCATCCCAGTAACCGCTCAGCTGCGTGCCATTCGATACAAACCAGGCTTTATCCCAGTTCGAGGTCACACCAGCACGCAACATCTGCACTTTGACGCCCTTGGCATATTCGCCGTAGACGGAGTCGATCAGTTTGTCGTCGGCGGCAAAGCCGGCGTTGGCCGCCATCAGCGCGGTGACGGCGGCGATGGATTTGAGGAGATTCTTCTTGAAGAACATAGAGGCTTTCATCGTAAAATTGGCCGTTAGGCTTGTCTTGTTTGTACAGGCACCTTGCTTTGCATGCCGCTCTCGCCACTTGTTGATCTCAGGGGTTCAATTGACATTCTCTACAAAAATCGCATTTCTTGGTATCGGTCTGATGGGGGATCCGATGGTCCGGTGCCTGCTACGCGCTGGATATTCTGTCACAATTTGGAATCGCACGCACAGCAAGGCCGAAGTCCTGCGTGCGGCAGGGGCGCAGCCGGCCGTTTCCGTGGCTGAGGCGGTCAATGGCGCGGACGTGGTCATCTCGATGCTGGAAGCCGGTCCCATCGTGGCGCAGGTGCTGCAAGAAGCGCTGCCGGCCCTGGCAACTGGCGCGATCTGGATCGACATGAGCTCCACCAGACAATCAGAAGCCCAGCAATTCCATGCCACTCTGCACGCCGCTGGCCATGGCTTCATCGATGCGCCCGTGTCGGGCGGCGTCGGCGGAGCGCAGGCGGGTACCCTGGCCATCATGGCCGGTGCCAGCGCCAGCGATTACGCGCGGGTTGAATCGATTCTGGCGGCCATGGGGCGCCCGACTCTGGTGGGGCCGGCCGGCAGTGGCCAGGTTGCCAAGCTGTGCAATCAGCTGATCGTCGGCGCGACATTGACTATCGTGGCGGAAGCCTTGCTGCTGGCCCAGGCGGCCGGCGCCGATGCGAGCGCCGTACGCGCCGCTATTCGTGGCGGTTTTGCGGAGAGCAAGATTTTGGAGGTGCATGGCCAGCGCATGCTGGAGCGCAACTTTGTTGCCGGTGGCCAGGTGAAAAGCCAGATCAAGGATATGCACAACATCCTCGCCGCAGCCGAGGCGGCCCACGTCACCTTGCCGGTGACGCAACTGGTGACGCAGCGCTATGAAACCCTCGCCACCAGCCACCCGACGGCAGACCATGCGGCGGCCTTGCTGGCCCTGGAAGCGTTGAATCCGGGTCAGCGTTTGGGCACTGGTCCGGATAAGCTGAGCTGAATCAAGCGACGGGCAGGCTCGCTTCGGCCAGCTTGACCCAGAAACTGGCGCCGATCGGCAGCAGATTGTCGTTGAAGTCGTAGCTGCCATTGTGCAAAACGCACGGACCCAGGCCGTGGCCGCCATCGCGGTGCTCGCCATCGCCATTGCCGATGAAGATGTAACAGCCGGCCTTTTCCTGCAGGAAAAACGCGAAATCTTCCGCGCCCATCGTTGGTTCGACATACGCGTTGACCTTGTCCGCGCCCACCACGCTTTTCATCACGTCGACGGCAAACGCCGTTTCCTTCGCATGGTTGACCAGCGGCGGATAGTTGCGCTTGAAGTGGAAATCGACTTCCGCGCCAAATGCGGCGGCCGTGTGCACGGCGATGTCGCGCATGCGCTCTTCGATCAGGTCCAGCACGGGCGTGGTGAAGGTGCGCACGGTGCCGACCAGGCTCGCGTCATCGGGAATCACGTTGGTGGCGCTGCCCGCATGGATTTGCGTGATCGACAGCACGGCCGTGTCGAGCGGACTCTTGTTGCGCGTGATGACGGTTTGCCAGCTTTGCGCGATCTGCACGGCCACCATGACGGGATCGATGCCCTTGTGGGGCTGGGCCGCATGCGCGCCCTTGCCTTTGACGGTGACGTGGAATTCATTGCTCGACGCCATCATCGGGCCTTCCACCACGCTCAGGGTGCCTGTTTCCGCGCCCGGCCAGTTGTGCATGCCGTAGATGGCATCCATGGGAAAGCGGGTAAACAAGCCGTCTGCTATCAGTTCGCGCGCGCCGGCGCCGCCTTCTTCCGCCGGCTGGAAGACGAGGTAGACGGTGCCGTCGAAGTTGCGGTGCTGCGCCAGGTAATGGGCGGCACCCAGCAGCATGGCCGTGTGGCCGTCGTGGCCGCAGGCGTGCATCTTGCCCGGGTGGCGCGAGGCATGCTCGAAGGTATTCATTTCCTGCATGGGCAAGGCATCCATGTCGGCGCGCAGGCCGATGGCGCGTGTCGACGTACCATTTTTGATGATGCCGACCACGCCAGTGCGGCCCAGGCCGCGTACCACGGGAATGCCCCATTCCGTCAGTTTGGCGGCGACCACGTCCGAGGTGCGCTGTTCTTCGTAGCACAGCTCGGGGTGCGCATGCAGGTCGCGGCGGATACCTTGCAGTTCGGATTGAAACGCCAAGATCGGATCAACTAGTTTCATGGGACTCTCCTATGGATGCTGGCACGCGGCAATGTATGGCGCGCCGGACCGCGCTTGTTTGATCAAAAACAGACGCGGCTAATAATGCATTGTAGCCCTTGTTTGCGGGGTAAATCCAGCGCACGGACCAGCTTGCCCTGACGCCAACAGCAAGCGCGCGGAATGGTTTACAGTATCGCCTTCCCCCAACGTTTTTGGATTACCCGATGACCACCACCCAAGTGCGCGCCGCCTGCCCGCTCGATTGCCCCGATACCTGCGCCTTGCTGGTCACCGTGACCGATGGGGTGGCCACCGCCGTCAAGGGCGATCCCGACCACCCGACCACGGCTGGCGTGCTGTGCACCAAGGTATCGCGCTTCACGGAACGCACCTACCATGCGGACCGGCTGCTGCATCCGCTGCGCCGCGTGGGCAAGAAGGGGGAAGGCAAGTTCGAGCGCATCAGCTGGGAAGAGGCATTGCAGACCATCGCCGCCCGATTGAAACCGATCGCCGCACGCAATCCGCAGGCGATCTTGCCGTACAGCTACTGCGGCACCATGGGCCTGGTGCAGGGCGAATCGATGTCTTCGCGTTTCTTCAACCAGCTCGGCGCTTCCCTGCTGGACCGCACCATCTGCGCGTCGGCCGGCGCCACGGGCTACCGCTACACGGTGGGCGCCAGCATCGGCACGGACCTGGAGCAGTTCCAGAACGCGAAATTGATCATCATCTGGGGCGGCAATCCCATCGCCTCGAACCTGCACTTCTGGATGCGCGCGCAAGAGGCCAAGCGCAACGGCGCCACCCTGATCGCCATCGACCCTTACCGTTCGCTGACGGCAGAAAAATGCCATCAGCATATCGCTTTGCTGCCGGGCACCGATGCGGCCCTGGCGCTGGGTTTGATGCATGTCTTGATCACCGAAGACCTGGTCGACCATGATTACATCGAACGCTACACGGTCGGCTACGCTGCCTTGAAACAGCGCGCTTTGGCGTGGCCGCCTGAACGCGCGGCCGAGGTGTGCGGCATCACGGCCACGGAAGTGGTGGAACTGGCGCGCCTGTACGGCCACGCTTGCCGTTCCGGCGAGGGCGCCGCCATCCGTGCCAACTATGGCGTGCAGCGCGTGCATGGCGGCGGCATGGCCGTGCGCAATATCGCCTGCCTGCCGGCCCTGACGGGTGCCTGGCGCCATCCGGCCGGCGGCATGCAGCTGTCGAGCTCGGGTTCCTTCCCCGTCAACCGCAAGGCCTTGCAGCGCCCCGACTTATTGAAAGGCACGCCGCGCACCATCAACATGAGCACTATCGGCGACGATTTATTGAAAGAAAGTTCCGCCGAGTTCGGTCCGCAAGTGGAAGCCGTGATCGTCTACAACTCGAATCCGCTGGCCGTGGCGCCCGATTCGTCGAAAGTGGCGCAGGGTTTTGCCCGCGAAGATTTGTTTACGGTCGTGCTCGAGCACTTCCAGACCGATACCGTCGATTACGCCGACATCGTGCTGCCCGCCACCACGCAGCTGGAACACGTCGATGCGCATTCCACCTACGGCCATTTGTACATGATGGCGAACAATGCGGCCGTGGCGCCGCTGGGCGAAGCGAAGGCGAATACGGAAATCTTCCGCCTGCTGGCCCAATACATGGGCTTTGATGACCCGTGCTTCCAGGAAAGCGACGATGCGCTGGCGGCCAAGGCCTTCGATGCGACGGATGCCCGTGCCGTGCATTTCGACTGGGAATCGCTGAAACGCACGGGCTGGCAAAAGCTGGCCATGCCCGAGGCGCCCTTTGCCGAAGGTGGTTTCCCCACGCCATCGGGCAAGTGCGAGTTGTATTCCAGCGCCATGGCGCAGGCGGGACTCGATCCCTTGCCGACCTACATTGCGCCGCACGAATCGCCAGCGAGCAATCCCGCGCTGGCGGCGCGTTTCCCGCTGGCCATGATTTCGCCGCCGGCGCGCAACTTCCTCAATTCCACTTTTGTGAACGTGAAAAGCCTGCGCGCGGCCGAGGGCGAGCCGCACCTCGATATCCACCCGGACGATTGTGCCGCGCGCGGCATCGCGGCCGGCGACATGGTGCGCATCTTCAATGACCGCGGCAGCTTTGTCGCCAGGGCCAGGGTCACGGACAAGGCGAGACGTGGCCTGGTGGTGGGCCTGTCCGTGTGGTGGAAAAAGCTCGCCAGCGATGGCAAGAACGCCAATGAAGTGACGAGCCAGCGCCTGACGGACATGGGCCGCGCGCCCACCTTTTATGACACGCTGGTCGAAGTGGAAAAGGTTGCCTGACATGGCGCGCTGGCCGGCCCGTCTGCTTGTCGGCATGCTGTGCCTGCCGCTGGGCGGCTGCACGCAGCTGCGCTACTACACGCAGGCGGCGCAGGGGCAATATGCGCTGTGGTCCGGCGCGCGCCCCATCGGTGACTGGCTCGATGACCCGGCTACCGAACCGAGCCTGAAAGTGCGCCTGGCCAAGGCGCAGCAGATCCGCCGCTTTGCCGTCAGCGAACTGGATTTGCCGGACAATGGCAGCTACAAGAATTACGCGGCCCTGCGGCGCCCGTTCGTGCTGTGGAACGTGGTGGCCACGCCGGAATTGTCGCTGCAGCCGCTGCAATGGTGTTTTCCCATCGCCGGCTGCGTCAGTTACCGCGGCTATTACAGCAAGGATGAGGCGCTCGCGTATGCCGACGAGCTGCGCGCCCAGCATTACGACGTGCAGGTGGGCGGCGTGCCCGCGTATTCCACCCTGGGCTGGTTCGACGACCCGCTGCTGTCGACCTTTATCAACTACAACGATGCGGAACTGGCGCGCCTGATTTTCCATGAGCTGGCGCACCAGGTGGTGTATGTGCCCGGCGATTCGGCCTTCAACGAATCGTTTGCCAGCGCCGTGGAAGAGGCGGGCGTGCAGCGCTGGCTGGCGCGCGAGGGCAATGACGCGATGCGCGCGTCGTACGCCCAGTATGCGGCGCGGCGCCAGGATTTTCTGGCCTTGCTGCTGAAGTATCGGGGGGAACTGGACGCCGTGTATGCGAGCGACGCCAGCGATGCGGACAAGCGCGCGCGCAAGGCGCAGGTGTTTGCAGCATTGAAAGACGCGTATCAGGTGCTCAAGCAAAACTGGGGCGGTTTTGCCGGTTACGACCGCTGGTTCGAGCAGCCATTGAGCAATGCGCACCTGGCTTCGGTGTCTACCTACAATGAATTTTTGCCTGCCTTCAAAAAATTGCTGGAAGAAAAAAAGAACTTTCGTGCTTTTTATGCTGCAGTGCACACAATGGCCCAGCTCAAGAAGCCCGAGCGCAGGTATGCGCTGGAACAATTGTCCAGCCCCTGACCCGTAAAGATTGTCCAGTACGCCGAGGCAAGCGATTCGGTAACAGCGTATTTATCATGCTGCAATGCAGCATAAAAAGGCCTTAGAGTTGCTGCTCGAATACTGTTGAAAGCGCTTGCATGGAAGCGCGGCGCCCGATAGCATCGCATTAGTAGCATAGAGCAATTGCTCGTCAGAATGCTCAAACTGACTGCAGGACGACAGAATCCGCAGCGATGATCCGCGTCGGCAAGATGCGCCGGCTCCCCCACGATTATTCGAGACAAGAGGCACAGGATGGAAAAAATTTGGCTGAAGTCGTATCCTTCCGGCGTCCCCGCCGACATCGATCCTGATCAATATCGTTCGCTGGTGCATTTGCTGGAAGAAGCGTTTCAAAAATATGCGGATCGCAATGCCTATGTCTGCATGGACAAATTTCTCACCTATGCCGAACTAGATACCTATTCGCGCCAGCTGGGGGCCTTTCTGCAAAGCCGTGGGCTGAAGAAGGGGGCCAGGGTGGCCCTGATGATGCCGAACGTGCTCCAGTATCCGGTCGCGATCGCGGCCGTGCTGCGCGCCGGCTACACGGTGGTCAACGTCAACCCTTTATATACGCCGCGCGAACTTGAGCATCAGCTCAACGATTCGGGCAGCGAAGCGATCATCGTGCTGGAAAATTTTGCCCATACGGTCGAGCAAGTATTGAGCAAGACGGCCGTCAAGCACATCGTCGTCGCCAGCATGGGCGAAATGCTCGGTGGCTTGAAGGGCATGATCGTCAATTTTGTCGTGCGCAACGTCAAGAAGATGGTGCCCGCGTATTCCTTGCCGAACGCCATGCGTTTCAAGCAGGCGCTGGCGCTGGGCAGCCGCATGAAGCTCACGCCCGTCGAGCTGAGCATCAACGATCCCGCTTTCCTGCAATATACGGGCGGCACGACGGGCGTGTCGAAAGGCGCGACCTTGAGCCACCGCAATGTGATCGCCAATGTGCTGCAAAGCGAAGCGTGGTCGGGCGCGGCGCTCGACCAGAACAGCAAGGAACAGATGATCGTCGTCTGCGCCTTGCCGCTGTACCATATCTTTGCCCTGACGGCCTGCGCCATGTGGGGCACGCGCGTGGGCGCCCTGAATATCCTGATCCCGAATCCGCGCGATATTCCGGGCCTGATCAAGGAACTGGGCAAGTACAAGTTCAACCTGCTTCCGGCGGTCAATACGCTGTATAACGCGCTGGTCAATCATCCCGATTTTGCCAAGCTCGATTTCTCGGGCTTGAAGATCGCTAATGGCGGCGGCATGGCGGTGCAGCAAGCCGTCAACGACAAGTGGCTGCAGGTGACGGGCGTGTCCATCATCGAAGGCTATGGCTTGTCGGAAACGTCGCCCGTCGCCACCTGCAACCGCGCCGACAGCACGGCGTTTTCCGGCACCATCGGCTTGCCCGTGCCATCGACCGATATCGCCATCCTCGACGATGACGGCAAGGAAGTACCGCTGGGCCAGACGGGCGAGATCGCCATCCGTGGCCCGCAAGTGATGAGCAGCTACTGGAACCGTCCCGATGAAACGGCCAAGGTCATGACACCGGACGGCTATTTTAAATCGGGCGACGTGGGCATCATGGACGAGCGCGGCTACGTGAAGATCGTGGACCGTAAGAAAGACATGATTCTCGTCTCCGGCTTCAATGTGTATCCGAACGAAGTCGAAGCCGTCATCGCGGCCCATCCGGGCGTGCTCGAGTGCGCGTGCGTGGGCGTGCCCGATGAACACTCGGGCGAAGCCGTGAAAGTATTTGTCGTGCGCAAGGACCCGAACCTGACCCAGGCCGTGCTGGCCGCGTATTGCAAGGAGCAGTTCACGGGCTACAAGCGGCCGAAATACATCGAATTCCGCGATGAACTGCCGAAGACCAACGTCGGCAAGATTTTGCGTCGCGCCTTGCGCGATGAAACGAAGATAGCAGCATAAACAGTGTGGATGCGCCAGGAGGCGCATCCCTTTTACAGATAAAGATGAGGCGAGATGGACAAGATTTGGTTGAAGTCGTACCCGGACAGCGTGCCCGCAGAGATTGATTGCACGCAATACCGTTCCGTCACGCATTTGCTGGAAGAGTCGTTCCAGAAATATGCGGACCGCAATGCTTTCGTGTGCATGGATAAATTCCTGACCTACCGCGAGCTCGACCAGTTGTCGCTGCAGATGGGCGCCTGGCTGCAAAGCAAGGGGCTGCAACGGGGCGCACGCGTGGCGATCATGTTGCCGAACGTGCTGCAATATCCGGTGGCCATGGCGGCGATCCTGCGCGCCGGCTACACGGTGGTGAACGTCAATCCGCTGTACACGCCGCGCGAACTCCAGCACCAGCTGGTCGATTCGGGCAGCGAAGCGATCATCGTGCTGGAAAACTTTGCCACGACGGTCGAACAGGTGTTGCGGCATACCCAAGTCAAGCATGTGATCGTCGCCACCATGGGCGACTTGCTGGGCGGCTTGAAGGGCACCATCGTCAACTTCGTCGTGCGCAAGATCAAGAAAATGGTGCCTGCGTTCTCCTTGCCGAACGCCATCAGTTTCAACAAGATGCTGGCCGAAGGTGCACGCTTGAGCCTGACGCCGGTGCAGCAGGGGCATGACGATATCGTCTTCCTGCAATACACGGGCGGCACGACGGGCGTTTCAAAAGGCGCGATGCTGTTGCACCGTAACGTGATTGCCAACGTATTGCAAAACGAGGCGTGGATGGCGCCTGTGATGACGCCTGAAATGCGCGCCACCTCGATGGGATTCATGTGCGCCTTGCCCCTGTATCACATCTACTCGCTGACGGTCAGCGCCCTGATGGGCATGCGCGTGGGCGGCTTGAACGTGCTGATTCCCAACCCGCGCGACATCCCTGGTTTCGTCAAGGAATTGAGCAAGCACAAGATCGTCGTCTTCCCGGCCGTCAATACCTTGTACAACGCGCTGCTGAACAATGCTGACTTTGCCAAGCTCGATTTCTCCAGCTACAAAGTGTGCAACGGCGGCGGCATGGCCCTGCAACGCAACGTGGCCGAACGCTGGCTGAAACTGACGGGCTGCCCGCTGATCGAAGGCTATGGCATGTCGGAAACGTCGCCCGTGGTGACGGGCAACCGCGTCGATATCACGGAATTTACGGGCACCATCGGCTTGCCTTTCCCGTCGACGGAAGTGGCTATTCTGAATGACGATGGCGTGGAAGTGCCGCTGGGCGAGCCCGGCGAAATCGCCGTGCGCGGCCCGCAAGTGATGGCGGGATATTGGCAGCGTCCGGACGAGACGGCCAAGTCGATGACGGCCGACGGCTACTTCAAGACGGGCGACGTGGGCGTCATGGACGAGCGTGGCTATGTGAAGATTGTCGACCGCAAGAAAGACATGATCATCGTCTCCGGCTTCAATGTGTATCCGAACGAGGTGGAAGACGTGGTCGCGTCCTGCCCTGGTGTGCTCGAATGCGCCTGCATCGGCGTGCCGGACGCCAACGCGGGCGAAGCCGTGAAAGTGTTTGTTGTGCGCAAGGACCCGAACCTGACGGTGGAACAGATCCGCGAGCATTGCAAACATGAATTGACGGCCTACAAGAAACCGAAATACATCGAGTTCCGCGATGAATTGCCGAAGACGAATGTCGGCAAGATATTGCGCCGTCAATTGCGAGACGAAAAGAAAGTAGCTTAATTCGCCGCCAAGGCCGTGTCCGCACCTACGGCTTGCCGTGGCCTGGCGGGCAGGCCGAAGCAGGGGCGCAGCCAGTGCACTTTGCTGATCAGCAGCGACGTTGCCAACCAGCAAGTCGCCACCGTGCCAGCCAGTATCAGCAACGGTTCCAGCACGGGACCCAGTTTTAACGGCACCAGCCAGTAGGCCAGCAGGATAATCGCGCTCTGGTGCAGTAGGTACCAGGGAAACACGGCCTGGCGCGCCCATGGCAGCCAGGCAAAAGGTTGATTCAGCAAGGTGTGCGACCAGCCCAGGATGGCGCAGATGGCCAGCCACATGTATAGATTGCGCATGGGCCAGGAGCCGAACGCGGCCCAGGTCAGCAGGTTCTCCGAATATATCTGGTCGAAAAACATATACACGGCAAACGCGCCCAGGCCCAGCCACAGCGTATGCCAGCGCAAGCGCGCCAGTTCCGCCCACAATCCCTTGTCATTGCCCAGCCACCAGCCATACAGGAACAGCGTGAAATACATGGCGTGCGCATACCAGTCGCGCACCAGCGCATGGGTTTCCGGATAGCGCATTTTGAGGAAGACCATGGCCGCCAAGGGTGGCAGGGCAGGCAGGACGAGCAGATGCCATCCGCGCAAGCGCTGGAACCGGGGGCGCAGCGCCGCCAGCAGCGGCTGCAGCGCCACCAGTACGATGATGTACAGCAGCAAGTACACGAGATACCACAGGTGGTTCCAGGTAAAGCCATATTGCCAGCCATCGAAGGCGCCTGCCGGCCAGGCATGGCCGCCAAAGTAATGCAGCAGGAACCGCCCATATCCAGGCTCGACCAGGCCCTTGCTGACCCCTTCGCAATACGGCTGGATGGGAATGATGACGGCCATGCCGAACAGCAGCGGCAGCAGCAGCCGCTTGGTCCTGCGCCACAGGAAGGCGCCGCGCGAGGCCTGCGTCATCATGGCGCACGAGACGCCGGAGATGAGGAAGACGATTTCCATGCGCCAGCGGTTGAGGAAGATCAGCGGCATGTTCAAGGCATCGGTGGCGTAGCTGCTGTGCATGTGAAAGTGCCATCCATCCATGTACAGCAGGGCAGTGTGATAGACAATCAGCAGGCTGAAGACGAGAAAGCGCAAGGCATCGATATCGTGACGGCGGGAGGCTATGGTCATGATCGTGGGCGAGTGGTGAAGGAAGCCTCAGCATAGGCAGCGACGGGGCAGCGTGCCAGCGAAATGGGACCAGCGGACGGCTGGCTGGGACGAATGGATCGCCTGGGACGGGTGTGTGACCTTACAATCATGTAACTCATTCAAGCCCCGAAACCATGCACATCGCTTCCACTGACCTGTTGCAACGTTATCAACGCTGGCGCCGTGTGGCCGAGCCGGGATTCTGGATCGTGCTGTATCTGCTGCAGGCCAGCGTCAACAGCTGGCTGGTCTGGCTGGACCTGCGGCGCGCCGGCGTCAATACGCCGTTCTGGGAAGTGGCCGTGTGGGAGTGGAGCAGCAATCTGGTACTGCTGGCGCTGGTGCCCGTGGTCGTGCTGGCGGGACAGTACCGGCCGCTGCAGCTGGTGTTCCAGCGCCAGAACCTGCGCTGGCACCTGGCCGCGTCGGTCGCCTACAGCCTGGCGCACGTGGCGGCCATGGTGGCCTTGCGCAAGCTGGCGTACTGGAGCGCCGGCAGCGCTTACGATTTCGGTCATTGGTGGCGCGAGTTGCCGTATGAATACCTGAAAGATGTGCGTGCTTACTTCCTCGTCCTGCTGGCGGTGGGCTTTTACCAGTTGCTGCTGATGCGCTGGCAAGGCGAGGCGACCTTGCTGGGCGAGCCCGATGAAGGACCCGCCGTGGAACCGGTGCAG
The DNA here is from genome assembly GCF_001758725.1 of Janthinobacterium sp. HH106. Taxonomy (NCBI): domain Bacteria; kingdom Pseudomonadati; phylum Pseudomonadota; class Betaproteobacteria; order Burkholderiales; family Oxalobacteraceae; genus Janthinobacterium; species Janthinobacterium sp. HH106. The sequence continues at coordinate 11,931 of NZ_LRIC01000048.1, forward strand.
CAGCCGGAACGTTTCCTGGTGCGCAAGCTGGGCAAGGATTTTCTGTTGCCTGCTCTTGAGATCGAATGGATACAAGCTTGGGGCAACTGTGTGAACCTGCATGTGCGCGGGCACGATTATCCGCTGCGTTCGACCATGGCCGCCATCGAGCGCCGCCTCGATGGCAAGCGCTTTGTGCGCGTGCACCGCAGCTATATCGTCAATCTGGATTTCGTGCAGGCCATCATACCGCTGGAATCGGGCGACGCGCGCGCCGTGCTGTCCACGGGCGGCGAAGTGCCCGTCAGCCGGCGCTACCGCGACGCCTTGAAAAGCGTAGCTTAGCTGCGTTGCAGGCCCACCTTGCCGTCCTGCACGGTGAAGCTGGCCAATGTCGCGATGCCGGATGTGTTGTCGCGTACATTTTCCAGGCCCTGGAACAGAGCCGTGCTTTTTTCTGGCGTGATCTCCAGCAACATATAGCCGCGCTTGTCGCTGCGTCCGTAGCGGATGTGCGGGTTCATCGCCACGTACTGGTCGGTGCGCGCCTGCGGGCGGGAACTCGACGTGATCGAAGTGCCGCAAAACTCGGTCGCCAGCACGGGATTATCCTTGCCGGCGGGCCGCATGGCGTTGCGGCTCAGTTCCGTCGCATAAAAAGTGTGCACGTCGCCCGACAACACCAGCGGGTTGCTGGCCTTGCTGCTGCGCAAGGCGTCGAGCAGATGCTGGCGCGCCATGGGATAGCCGTCCCAGCCATCAGTCCAGACGCGCTCGTCGCCGGGCCGCACGATGGGTACCTGACTCGATTGCGCCATCAGGGTTTGCTGGGCGAGGATATTCCAGCGCGCCGGGGAATCATCGAGACCGGTTTGCAGCCAGCGCTGCTGTTCCTCGCCCAGCATCGTGCGGTCGGGCTTGAGCAAGTCGGGACAGTTGCGCGTGGTGACGGAATTGGAGCCGCCACGGCCCGGTTTGGCGCAGGCGTGGTAGGCGCGGTATTGCCGGTCGTCCAGCACGTGGAAGCGTGCCAACCGGCCCCAGTCGTAGCGCTGGTCGATGCGCATGTCGACAAAGCCGCGCCGCCCCAGCGGCAGCAGGCGCAGCGGCATGTGCTCATAAAACGCCTGGTAGGCGGCCGCGCGGCGCTGCAGGAAGGTGGGCGTGAGCAACTCGTCGCGGTCGTTGCCGTAGTCGTTGGCCACTTCATGGTCGTCCCAGGTGACGATCCACGGCGCGGCCAGGTGCGCGCCCTGCAAGTCGCGGTCGCTCTTGTATTGCGCGTAGCGGGCGCGGTACTCGTCCAAGGTAAAACTTTCATGCGTGCGCACGGCCCGGTCCGGGTGCTGCAGCTGGTACGGCCCCCACTCATAAATGTAATCGCCGAGGAAGGCCACGAGGTCGGGCGCCGCCGCCGCGATGTGCCGGTGCGCCCCATACGCGCCGAATTCCCAGTGCTGGCACGAGGCGACGGCCAGTTTCAGCGAGGCAGGCATGGAGGCGGGTTCGGGCGCCGTGCGCGTGCGGCCCACGGGGCTGACGGCGTCGCCCAGCATGAAGCGGTACCAGTACCAGCGTCCGGGCGCCAGGCCGCCCGCGTCGACGTGCACGCTGTGCGCGAGGGCGGGCATGGCCGTCGCTTGCCCCTTGGCGGCGATGCGCCGGAAAGCCTCGTCTTCGGCCACTTCCCAGCGCACGTTCAGGGCGATGGCGGGCGTGGCGGCTGCGTGCAGCGGGTCGTAGCAGATGCGCGTCCACAGCACGACGGCGTCGGGCAAGGGCGAGCCGGAAGCGACGCCGAGCGCAAACGGATAAGCCGTGCCGTTCAGGCGCGTGGCGGCGCCGGCGCTGGAACCGGACAGCACAGTGCCGGCCGCGGCCAGCGCCGTGATGCGCGCAGCGCTCAGCAAGAAGATGCGGCGCTGGCTATCCATGGTGTGGAATGATTACGACAATCAAGACGCCAATAAGGTCTCGATCGGCGGCACCTTGCGCGGCTTGCGGTCGGAGTCCGTCGCCACGTAGATCAGGGTCGCCTCCGTGACTTTTACGATGCAGGCCTGCAGGCGGTTACGCTCGGCATACACCTCGACATTGACGGTGATCGACGTATTGCCCACCTTGACGATGTCGGCGTAGAAGGACAGAAGATCGCCGACGAAGACGGGATTTTTGAAGACGAAGGAATTGACGGCGATGGTGGCGACACGGCCGTTGGCGCGCCGCGTGGCCGGCAGGGAGCCGGCGATATCGACTTGCGCCATGATCCAGCCGCCGAAGACGTCGCCGTACACATTGGCGTCGGACGGCGCGGGCATCATGCGCAATTCCGGCATTTTTCCGGCGGGCAGGCCGGAGGCGAGGCAGTTGTCGGGACGGTCTGGGGAGGTGCTCATCTTTTATTCTCATGAAAGGCTACAATTGCTGCGATTGAACCATAAAAAGCCGACCTTCGCCATGCGCCGTTCCCAGACTCCCCCTCCGCCCCGCTCGCCAGCTTCCGCCAGCCACAGCGATTTCGCCACCATCAAGACCTTGCTGCCCTACCTGTGGGTCTACAAATGGCGAGTATTGCTGGCGCTGCTATGCCTGGTCGGCGCCAAGCTCGCCAACGTGGGCGTGCCCCTGATCCTGAAAAAACTCGTCGACGCCATGACGATCACGGCCGCGCATCCGCAAGCGCTGCTGGTGCTGCCCGTGGGCTTGCTGGTGGCCTACGGCTTGCTGCGCCTGTCGACCACCTTGTTTACGGAACTGCGCGAATTCCTGTTCGCCCGGGTCACGCAGCGGGCCGTGCGCACCATCGCCCTGCAAGTGTTCCGCCACCTGCATGCGCTGTCCCTGCGTTTCCATTTGAACCGCCAGACGGGCGGCATGACGCGCGATATCGAACGGGGTACGCGCAGCGTCGGCTCGCTCATTTCCTACACCCTGTTCAACATCCTGCCGACCCTGGTGGAAATCACCCTCGTGCTCGGCTATCTGGTCTTGCATTACGACATCTGGTTCACCGTGATCACGGCGGTGGCGCTCGTGTCGTACATCGCGTTTACCGTGCTGGTGACGAACTGGCGCACGCATTTCCGCCGCACCATGAACGACCTCGACTCGAAGGCGAATACCAAGGCCATCGATTCGCTGATCAACTATGAAACCGTAAAATATTTCGGCAACGAGGATTACGAAGCGAAGCGCTACGACGAAGGCTTGCAGCGCTACGAATCGGCCGCCGTGAAATCGCAGACCTCGCTATCCCTGCTCAATACGGGCCAGTCCTTGATCATCGCCACGGCCGTCACCTTGATTTTGTGGCGCGCCACCGTGGGCGTGATCGCCGGCACGATGACTCTGGGCGACCTGGTGCTGGTGAACGCCTTCATGATCCAGCTGTATATCCCCCTCAATTTCCTCGGCGTCATTTACCGCGAAATCAAGCAAAGCCTGGCCGACATGGAGCGATTGTTTTCCCTGCTGAACGAGAACCGCGAAATCGCCGATACGCCGGACGCCAAGCCGCTCGTCACGCGGGGTGCGGCCGTGCGTTTCGAGCACGTGGATTTCAGCTATGAAGCCAAGCGGCAAATCCTGTTCGACGTGGATTTCCAGATCCCCGCCGGCACGACGACAGCCGTGGTGGGCCACAGCGGCTCGGGCAAGTCGACCTTGTCGCGTTTGCTGTTCCGCTTCTATGAAGTCGATGGCGGCGGCATCACCATCGATGGCCAGGACTTGCGCAATATCACGCAGGATTCCCTGCGCGCGGCCATCGGCATCGTGCCGCAGGATACGGTGCTGTTCAACGACACCATCGAATACAACATTGCCTACGGCAGGCCGGGCGCCAGCAAGGAAGCCATCGTGGCGGCAGCCAAAGCCGCATCGATCCATGATTTTATTGAAAGCTTGCCAGATGGTTACAGCTCCATGGTGGGCGAACGGGGTTTAAAACTGTCGGGCGGCGAAAAGCAGCGCGTGGCGATTGCCCGCACCTTGCTGAAAGACCCGGCCATCCTGATCTTCGATGAAGCCACTTCGGCACTCGACTCCAAGGCCGAACAGGCGATCCAGTCGCAGCTGAAGGAGATTGCCAAAAACCGCACCACTTTGGTCATTGCGCACCGTCTGTCGACGGTGGCCGACGCCCAGCAAATCCTCGTGCTCGACCATGGCCGCATCGTCGAGCGGGGCACGCATCCGCAATTGCTGGCGGCGGATGGCCTGTATGCGCAGATGTGGCAACGCCAGCAGGCGAATAGGGACGATGAGGCGGAAGAGGACGAGTTGGCGGGGTTGGCGCCGGCAAAATAAATCAGGAATGGGAAATCAGTAGGAAAAATGCTACAGCCGCGCCGATTCAGGCGCGCGTATAGCGCCTATTTGAGGGCAATCGCAGAAAACGGCTGGTCCGGCGCTGAAAATGAAATAAAATTAATTCCATTGGTGGCGTCTGCACCACAGTTGTTTCGTTCGGAATCGATTCCGTTTGTCCGCCCAGGAGAATTTATGAAATTGACCAAAATCATCGCCACGCTGCTCAGCGTCGGTGTCATCAGCAGCATGTCGCCAGTCCAGGCTCAGGAATTGACCGGCACCTTGGCCAAGATCAAGAAAGCCGGTTCCGTCACCCTCGGCGTGCGCGACGGCTCCGTGCCCTTCTCCTATCTCGATGACAAGCAGCAATACCAGGGTTATTCGATCGACCTGTGCATGAAAGTCGTCACGGCCCTGCAGAAACACCTGGGCATGAGCGAACTGAAAGTGGTGATGAGCCCCGTCACGTCGGCCAACCGCATCCCGCTGATGGCCAACGGCACCATCGACCTTGAATGCGGCTCGACGACGAACAATCTGGAGCGCCAGCAGCAGGTGGCGTTCGCCCCGACCATGTTCGTCATCGGCAACCGCGTGCTGTCGAAAAAATCCTCGAACATCAAGACCCTGGAAGACTTGCGCGGCAAGACCCTGGTCGCCACGGCCGGCACGTCGACCATCAAGCAGATGACGATTTTGAACAAGGAAAAGAACCTGGGCATGACGATTGCCGTCGGCAAGGATCATCCCGAGTCGTTCCTGATGCTGGAAACGGGTCGCGCGGTGGCCGAAGCCAACGACGACATCTTGCTGGCGTCGCAGGTGGCCAACTCGAAGAACCCGAACGACTACGAAATCACCAAGGAAGCGCTGTCTGTCGAACCGTACGGCATCATGCTGCGCAAGGGCGATCCGGCCTTCAAGAAAGTGGTCGACGATGCGCTGATCCGCCTGTACAAGAGCGACGACATCAACCGCATTTATGCGAAATGGTTTACCTCGCCAATTCCGCCGAAAAACATCAACCTGAAATTCCCGATGCCGCCGCAACTGAAGGCCGTGTTTGCCAATCCGACCGACTCCGGTGACCCGGCCGCATATGCGGCCGTACCCGAAGCGCAGAAGACTTCGGACAAACGGAAAAAGTAAAGATTGCGTAACAAACCGGGAGGCGCAAGCCTCCCGATTTATTTGCGGGACGGGTGGCCGGCTGGCCGCTGTCCTTGGGCTGCATGCGAAGGATGATCATGAATTACAACTGGAATTGGCGCATCTTCTGGGAGATTTCTCCCGATGGCGTGGGCACGTATATGGACACCTTGTGGTCCGGCCTGGTCTGGACCCTGGCCACGGCCGGTGCGGCATGGATCATGGCATTGATATTGGGCCTGGTGGTCGGCACCATCCGCACCTTGCCGAATAAATGGCTGGTGGGCATAGCCAATGCCTACGTTGAATTGTTCCGCAACGTGCCGCTGCTGGTGCAAATGTTCCTCTGGTATTTCGTCATGCCGGAATTGCTGCCGCCGGACCTGGGCGCCTGGGTCAAGTCGCTGCCGAATGCACCATTCGTCACGGCCGTACTGTGCCTGGGATTCTTTACCTCCTCGCGCGTGGCCGTGCAGGTGACGACGGGCATCGAGGCGCTGCCGCGCGGGCAGAAACTGGCCGGCACGGCGCTGGGCCTGACCCTGCCGCAAACCTACCGTTTCATTTTGCTGCCGATGGCCGCGCGCGTCATCCTGCCGCCGCTGACCAGCGAATTTTTGAACATCATCAAGAACAGTTCCGTGGCGCTGACCATCGGCCTGATCGAGCTGACGGCCAGCGCGCGCGCCATCCAGGAGTTTTCCTTCCAGGTGTTCGAGGCGTTTTCGGCCGCCACCATCATCTACGTCGTCGTCAACCTGCTGGTCGTGGTGCTGATGCACCTGATCGAAAAAAAGGTCGCCATCCCCGGCTTCATCGTCGCCGGCGCCAAGACGGGAGGACACTGATATGTTCGGTAATTTCGATTTCGATGTCATCTCCCGCTCGTGGGTTTACCTGTTCCAGACCGGCATGGTGTTTACCCTGAAACTGACGGCGCTGGCCATGGTGGGCGGCATCGTGCTGGGCACCTTGCTGGCGCTGATGCGCTTGTCCAGCAACCGCATCATCTCTGGCGTGGCGTCGAGCTACGTCAACCTGATACGCTCGATCCCGCTGGTGCTGGTGATCTTCTGGTTCTACTTCCTGGTGCCGTATATCGCCGCCTGGATCATCGGCGCCAACGAGCCCGTGAAAGTGGGCGCGTTTTCTTCCGCGCTGATCACCTTCATCATGTTCGAGGCGGCCTACTATTGCGAGATCATGCGCAGCGGCATACAGTCGATTCCCCGCGGCCAGGTGTGGGCGGGACAGGCGCTGGGCATGAACTACCGGCAAACCATGGGCAGCATCGTGCTGCCGCAAGCGTTCCGCAACATGATTCCAGTGCTGCTGACGCAAACCATCGTGCTGTTCCAGGACGTGTCGCTCGTGTACGTGCTGTCGATTCCCGATTTCGTCGGTGCCGCCTCGAAAATCGCGCAGCGCGACGGCCGCCTGGTGGAAATGTACGTGTTTGTCGCCGTCGTGTATTTCGTGCTGTGCTATGCCTTGTCGTTCCTGGTAAAACGCCTGCAGAAACGCGTCGCCATCATTCGCTAACCGTAAAAGAAAGAACAAGATGATTGAACTCAATAACGTCAGCAAATGGTATGGCCAGTTCCAGGTACTGACCGACTGCACCACCAACGTCGCCAAGGGTGACGTGATGGTCATTTGCGGCCCGTCCGGCTCCGGCAAGTCGACCCTGATCAAGACCGTCAACGGCCTGGAACCGATCCAGCAGGGGCGGATCATCGTCGACGGCATCACCGTCAACGATCCGAAAACGAATCTGTCGAAACTGCGCGCGCGCATCGGCATGGTGTTCCAGAATTTTGAGCTGTTCCCGCATCTGTCGATCCGCGAAAACCTGACCATCGGCCAGATCAAGGTGCTGGGCCGCAGCGCCGACGAAGCCAATGCCAAGGGCTTGAAATACCTGGACCGCGTGGGCCTGCTGTCGCAGCAGGACAAGTTCCCCGGCCAGCTGTCGGGCGGCCAGCAGCAGCGCGTGGCCATCGCCCGCGCACTGTCGATGGACCCGATCGCCATGCTGTTTGACGAGCCGACATCGGCGCTCGATCCGGAGATGATCAACGAAGTGCTCGACGTGATGGTGGGCCTGGCGCAGGAAGGCATGACGATGATGGTCGTCACGCACGAAATGGGTTTTGCCCGGCGCGTGGCGAACCGCATCGTCTTCATGGACCAGGGCAAGATCATCGAGGATTGCAGCAAGGATGACTTCTTCAACACGACGCGCTCGGACCGCGCGCGCGATTTCCTCGCCAAGATCATCCATTAACCTGCCATCACCTTGAAGTTGAGTACGCATGCCTGACATGAAACACATCGCCGGCGCCATGCTGGCGCTGGGCCTGCTGGCCCATGCCCACGCGGCCGACAAGATCGCCGTCGACATCGCCCTGCGCGACGCCACCCTGATCGACGTGGCCGGTGGCCTCGCCGTCAAGGGCAAGACCGTGCTGCTCAAGGGCGACAGCATCGTCGCCGTCGTCGATGACGCGCAGCTGCGCAGCTACGCGCCGAAGCGGACCATCCGCCTGCCCGGCAAATATCTGATGCCGGGTCTGTGGGACACGCACGTGCATTTCGGCGGCGGCCCGGAACTGATCGACGAGAACAAGCAGCTGCTGCCTTTGTACCTGGCACACGGCATCACCGCGGTGCGCGACTGTTCGGGCGACTTGCCCGACACGGTGCTGGCATGGCGCCGGCAGATCAACGCAGGCCAGCTGGAAGGTCCGACGATCTTTACCTCTGGCGCCAAGCTCGAAGGCCTCAAGCCGCTGTGGAAGGGCACCATTGAAGTGGGCACGCCGCAGGAAGTGACGCGCGCGCTGGACGGCCTGCAGGCGCAGCAAGTGGACTTCGTGAAGATCACGGAAAACACCCTGAAGCCGGAGCTGTACCTGGAAGCCTTGCGCCAGGCGCGCGAACGGGGCATGCGCACCTCGGGCCATATCCCCGTGCAGCTCACGTTGGAGCAGATGGCCGATGCGGGCCTGGGCACGATCGAACATCAATCCTACCTGCTGCGCGCCACCACGCCGCGCGAACAGGAGCTGACGGAGAAGGTGGCCGCCGGCACGATGACGGGCAAGGAGGCCATGCGCGAAAGCCTGCAAAGCTACGACGAGCCGACGGCGCGCAAGGCCTTCAGCTACCTGGCCGCGCGCGGCACGGCCATCGTGCCTACCCTGTGGGGTTCGCGCGTAACGGCGTATCTGGACCGCGAAGACCACACGCACGATCCTGCCCTGCAGTACATCGGCAAGGGCTTGCGCGCCACCTACGACTGGCGCGTGCAGCGCGCCGCCAAGGATGGCCCGGATGCGATCGCCCAGCGCCACGCGCAGTTCGAGCAATCGGCACAGCTGCTGCCCATTTTGCAGCAGCAGGGCGTGAGCATCATCGCCGGCACCGATGCGGGCTTCTTGAATTCCTTCGACTATCCGGGCCAGGCCCTGCACGATGAAATCGGCCTGTACGTGCAGTATGGCCTGACGCCGCAGCAAGCCTTGCAGTCGGCCGTCATCAACGGCCCCCGCTTCCTGGGCAAGCTGGAGCGTTACGGCAGCGTGGCGGCCGGCAAGGCGGCCGACCTGCTGGTGCTCGACGCGAACCCGCTGCAGGACATCGGCGCCACGCGCCAGATCCGCCTGGTGGTCAGCCGTGGCCAGGTATACGACCGCGCCAGGCTGGACCAGATGCTGGCCGAGATCCGCGCCTGGGTGGCGCAGCAGGAGACGGCGCCGGCCAAGTCCTGATGCTCTTCGTTCTTTTTTAGTAAAGACAAAGACGGCCGGTTGATACCGGCCGTTTTGCCGTCTGCCAGCCAGCATACGCGGGCTCTCCCGGCCGGCGGGACGGTCCTGCGGCTGGTAAAATGGCGCTATCCGCAATGACCGCCTGAGAGCAGCCGCCATGTCCACACTCGATCACACCCCAGATTCCATCACCATCACCCGTCCAGACGACTGGCATTTGCACCTGCGCGACGGCGCCGTCATGGCCAGCGTGCTGCCGCACAGCGCGCGCCAGTTCGGCCGCGCCATCGTCATGCCGAACCTCAAACCCCCGGTTACCACCACGGCCGATGCCAGCGCCTACCGCGAGCGCATCCTGGCCGCCGTGCCGGAAGGCGTGAACTTCGATCCGCTGATGGTGCTGTACCTGACGAACAACACCTCGCCCGACGAAATCCGCCGCGCGCAGGACAGCGGCATCGTGCAAGCCGTGAAACTGTATCCGGCCGGCGCCACCACGAATTCCGACCTGGGCGTGACGGATTTGAAGAATTGCTACAAGGTGCTCGAAGTGATGCAGGAAGTGGGCATGCCCTTTCTCGTGCACGGCGAAGTGACGGATCCGGAAATCGACATTTTCGACCGCGAAGCCGTCTTCATCGAGCGCGTGATGCGCCCGCTGCGCAGCGCCTTCCCGGCACTGTCCGTCGTGTTCGAACACATCACCACCAAGGATGCGGCGCAGTACGTGGCCGAAGCGGAAGGCCCGATCGCCGCCACCATCACCGCGCACCATCTGCTGTACAACCGCAACGAGATTTTCAAGGGCGGCATCCGCCCTCATTACTACTGCCTGCCCATCCTCAAGCGCGAAGAGCACCGCCTGGCGCTGATGACGGCCGCCGCCAGCGGCGACGAGCGCTTCTTCCTCGGCACCGATTCGGCGCCGCACGCGCAAGGCGCCAAGGAAATGGCTTGCGGCTGCGCCGGTTGCTACACGGCCCTGCACGCGATGGAAATGTATGCCGAAGCGTTCGAACGGGCCGGCGCGCTCGACAAGCTGGAAGCGTTCGCCAGCTTCCACGGACCGGCCTTCTACGGCGTGCCGCGCAACACGGACACCATCACCCTGCGTCGCGAAAGCTGGACCTTGCCGGCCTCGCTGCCGCTGGGCGACAGCCACGTCATTCCGCTTAACGCGGGCGAGCAGATCAACTGGAAAATGGTCTAAGCGTTCATGCTGCCATCGATAGACTGGACCCGTCCCTGGTTTGCCACGGTGCTGCCGGCGCGACGGCAGCTGGACCTGCAGCGCGACACGGTGATCGCGGCGCTGAACGGACGGGCGCGGGCGCTGGACTTGCGCAATCCCACCGGCCTGCCGCTGGCCTTCGTGCCGCAAGCGGACCTGCCCGAAGGCGTGGCCTACGAGGAGTTCATCGGCGCCACGGGCGGCGTGCCCACGCGTGACAATCTGCACGACTTTTTCAATGCGCTCGTGTGGCTCACTTTCCCGCGCATCAAGCGGCAGTTGAATGCGCTGCAGGCGGCGCAGATCGCCCTGTCCGGCGTGGGAAAATCGCGCGGTCCCGCGCGCGACGGCGCGACGATTTTTGACGAGAATTCCGCCTTGCTGGTGCTGCGCGACAGCGATGCGGGGCGCGCGCTGGAAACGGCACTGCGCGGGCACGACTGGCGCAGCGCATTTATCGCGCAGCGCGAGAAATTTGGCGCGGGCGGCGACGCCGAAGTCTGGCTGTTCGGCCACGCGCTGATGGAAAAACTGGTGGCGCCGCGCAAGGCCATTACGGCGCACACGCGCGTGATCTTTGCCGGCGACGCCTATTTCACGCTGGACGATGTCGCACGCCGCGCCTGGCTCGACGAGCGGGTGGCGCAAGACCTGGCGCAGCAAGGCCTCACGACGGCCGACTTCACGCCGCTGCCGGTGCTTGGTTTGCCTGGCTGGTGCGAAGGCCAGGACGACGATTTTTACAATGACGCGGCGGTGTTCCGCCCGAAGCGCAAGGCAGCAGGCGCAGAAAGAGAGTAGAGCATGGAGCATACCGTCCGCTGGGGCATCCTCGGCACTGGCAAGATCGCCCGCGCGATGGCCAATGGCTTGCGCGATGCGCCCGGCGCGCAGCTGGCGGCGGTCGCCTCGCGCAGCAGCGCCGGCGCGCAAGCCTTCGGCACCGAATTCGGCATCGAGCGCTGCCACGGTTCCTACCAGGCGCTGGCGGACGATCCTGGCGTGGACGTGATCTACATCGCTACGCCGCACACCCTGCATGCGGAAAATGCCCTGATGTGCCTGGCCGCCGGCAAGCACGTCGTGTGCGAAAAGCCGTTCACGATGAACGCGCGCGAAGCGCAGGCCGTGGTCGATATGGCGCGCGAGAAAAAACTTTTCTTGATGGAAGCGATGTGGAGCCGCTTTCTGCCCGCCGTGCAGGAAGCCAAACGCATCATCGCCAGCGGCGAAATCGGCGTGCTGCGGCAGGTGCAGGCCGATATCGGCTTTGTCGCCCATTTCCCGCCCGAGCACCGCATGTTCAATCCCGAACTCGGCGGCGGCGCGCTGCTCGACGTGGGCATCTATCCGCTGTCGATGGCGGCCTTCTTCCTCGGCCCGGTATCGCAGGTGCAGGCGCTGGCCGAGATGGGCGCCACCGGCGTCGATGAACAGGTGGTGTTCTCGCTGCTGCACGCGGGCGGCGGCACCTCGTCCTGCGCCTGCAGCCTGCGCGCGCAGACGCCGACGGAAATGACGATTTCCGGCAGCCTGGGCCGCATCCGCGTGCCCAGCCGTTTTTACAAGCCCGACCACCTGATCGTCGAAGCGATGGATGGCGCACGCCGCGTCGTCGCCGCACCGCACCTGGGCAACGGCTACGCGCACGAGGCCATCGAAGCGATGCGCTGCATCCGCGCCGGCCTGCTGGAAAGTCCCGTCATGCCGCACGCCGACAGCGTGGCGCTGATGCAGAACCTCGACACCATGCGCGGCCAGATCGGCCTCGTCTACCAAGCCGACCAGGCGAGAACAGGAACCCCATGACATCGCACGCATCGCGTCCCAGCCTGAAAACCGTCCTCATCGCCAGCGGCGTCGTGCTGACCCTGGCGATGGGTGTGCGCCACGGCCTGGGCTTCTGGATGCAGCCGATCTCGCAAGCGAACGGCTGGACGCGCGAAACGTATTCGCTGGCGCTGGCCATGCAAAACCTGATGTGGGGCGTCTTCGGTCCGTTCGCCGGCATGGCGGCCGACCGTTTCGGCACCATGCGCGTCGTCATCGTCGGCGCCATCAGCTACATGGCCGGCCTCGTGTGGATGGCGCTCGTGACGCAGCCCACCCTGTTCATCGTCGGTTCCGGCATCTTCATCGGCCTGGCGCTGGCCTGCACGGCCTTTGGCGCCATCAGCGGCATCATCGGCCGCAGCGCGCCGCCCGAGCAGCGCTCGTGGGCCTTCGGCATTTCGTCGGCGGCCGGCTCGTTCGGCCAGTTCCTGATGATGCCGGTCGAGCAGCAGCTGATCTCCGCCGTAGGCTGGCAAAACGCCTTTTATGTGCTGGCCGCGCTGGTGCTGCTGGCGATGATCCCGATGGCCTTCTACCTGCGCGAACCGCCCGTCTCGCACGCCAGCGGCCCGCAGCAAAGCATCGGTGCCGCCTTCAGCGAAGCCATCGCCAGCCGTTCGTTCTGGCTGCTGCTGGCCGGCTATTTTGTCTGCGGTTTCCAGCTGGTTTTCATCGGCGTGCACTTGCCGGCCTACCTGAAGGACCAGGGCCTGATGAACCCGAACATCGCCGTCACGGCGCTGGCCCTGATCGGCCTGTTCAACATCGTCGGCTCCTACTATGCGGGCAAACTCGGTGGCAAGATCGCCAAGCGCTACCTGCTGTCGGCCATCTACGTGACGCGCGCCGTGGTCATCACCGTGTTCCTGCTGGCGCCATTGTCGGCATGGTCCGTGTACCTGTTCGCCGCCGGCATGGGCGTGCTGTGGCTGTCGACCGTGCCGCTGACGAACGGCATCATCGCCGGCATCTTCGGCGTGAAGCATCTATCGATGCTGGCCGGGATGGTGTTCTTCTCGCACCAGGTGGGCAGTTTCCTCGGCGCGTGGCTGGGCGGCTACCTGTACGAGCACCAGGGCAGTTACCACGTCGTGTGGATGATCACCATCGGCCTGGGCTTGCTGGCCGCGCTGATCAACCTGCCCATCGACGAGCGCGCCGTCAAGCGCGTGGCGGTGGCCGCGTAATGGCCAGCTGGCGCACGTGGCTATGGCGCCTTGCCGGTGCCGCGCTGCTGGCTCTCGTCTTCCTCGCCTATCTGCGCCCCGACTTCATGCTCGACCTGGCAAACCGCTTCTGGATGTGCATGTAGGCTGCGCGGGCGCAATGTAGTTTGCGAAAAGTCGGATTACGCTACGCTAATCCGACCTACCCGGCCTGCCGCCGCGCATATCGCGTAGGTCGGATTAGGCCGAAGGCCGTAATCCGACAACACCCGAAAATAAACAATACCAACGGCGCTTAGGCCGAAGGCCGTAATCCGACAACACTCCGAAAATAAACAATACCAACGGCGCTTAGGCCGAAGGCCGTAATCCGGCAACACCTTGAAACCATGCGATACCGACGCGCATCCCAGCCTGGCGGCAGTTTTTTCTTCACGGTGGTGACGGCTCATCGCCGCCCCATTTTTTCTTCGGCAACAGCTGTGGACTTGCTGCGTGACGCATTCAGCGCCGTGCGCCATCAACGGCCATTCGCTATCGACGCCATCGTCATCTTGCCCGATCACCTGCACTGCATCTGGACCCTGCCTGAAGGCGATGCCGATTTCATGACGCGCTGGCGCTTGATCAAGACGAGGTTCAGCAAGCGCTGCGATCTTGAAAATGTCTGGCAGCAGCGGTATTGGGAGCATGTCTTGCGCGATGAGCGCGACTTCGCCAAGCATGTCGATTACATCCATTACAACCCCGTCAAGCATGGTCTTGTGAGCAAAGCCATCGATTGGCCGTATTCCAGTTTTCACCGGTATGTAAAGCAGGGATGGTGTGCTGCGGATTGGGGCGGCGATGGTGTGGATGTGGCGGGTGTTGGGCGGGAGTAGGCGGGGTCAACAATGTTGTCGGATTACGCTACGCTAATCCGACCTACCGTTTGCGTCATGAGTAGGTCGGATTAGCGCAAAGCGCGTAATCCGACATGCAATGTAAGACCTACACCTTCAAAAATTCCTCTTTCCCACCCAGCCAGCGCGCCAGGTGCGCTTCCACGGTGGCTGCGGCCGCCGCCGTGGAAGCGTGCAGCAGGTCGTGCGCCACGTCGCGGGCCTGGTCGACCAACCATTGGTCCGTTTCCAGGTCGGCGAAGCGCAGCATGGCCTGGCCGGACTGGCGCGCGCCGAGAAATTCCCCGGGACCGCGGATTTCCAGGTCGCGGCGGGCGATTTCAAAACCGTCCGTCGTCTCGCGCATGGTCATCAAGCGCTGGCGCGCCACGCCGCCCAGCGGTCCCTGGTACAGCAGCAGGCAGACACTGGCTGCCGAGCCGCGGCCCACGCGGCCGCGCAGCTGGTGCAGCTGCGACAGGCCGAAACGCTCGGCGTGCTCGATCACCATCAGCGAAGCGTTCGGCACGTCGACACCCACCTCGATGACGGTGGTGGCCACCAGCACGTGGATATGGCCGGCGATGAAAGCGTCCATCACTTCCTGTTTTTCCGCCGGTTTCAGGCGGCCGTGCACGAGGCCCACCTGCAGCGCGGGCAAGGCATCGGCCAGCATCATGTAGGTATCGGTGGCCGTCTGCAGCTGCAGCGCTTCCGATTCCTCTATCAGCGGGCAGACCCAGTACACCTGCCGGCCTTCCAGCGCGGCTGCGTAGACGCGGGCGATGACTTCGTCGCGCCGGTTCTGGTCGATGGCGCGCGTGACGATGGGGCTGCGGCCGGGCGGCAGCTCGTCGATCACCGACACTTCCAGGTCGGCGTAATACGTCATGGCCAGGGTGCGCGGGATGGGCGTGGCCGACATCATCAGCTGGTGCGGCACGGCCGCGCTGTCGCCCTTGTTGCGCAGGGTCAGGCGCTGGCCCACGCCGAAGCGGTGCTGCTCGTCGACGATCACCAGGCCCAGTTTGGCAAACAGCACGTTATCCTGGATCAGCGCATGCGTGCCGATCACCAGCTGCGCTTCGCCCGATTCGATCAGGGCCAGCGCCGCCGTCTTTTCCTTTTTCTTCAGGCTACCCGTCAGCCACGCCACCTTCACGCCCAGCGGTTCCATCCAGGCGGCGATCTTGCGGAAGTGCTGCTCGGCCAAAATCTCCGTGGGCGCCATCAGCGCGGCCTGGTAGCCGCTGTCGATCGCCTGCGTGGCGGATAACGCCGCCACGACCGTCTTGCCGCTGCCGACGTCGCCCTGCAGCAAGCGCTGCATCGGATACGGCTGGCGCAGGTCAGCGCGGATTTCCTCGAGCACGCGCGCCTGTGCGCCCGTCAGCTTGAAGGGCAGGGCGGCGCCGAAAGCGTTCGACAAATTGCCGACGATGGGCAGGGACGCCGCGCCCTTCGAGCGGCGCGCGCGCTGGGCGCGTTTCAGCGACAGTTGCTGCGCCAGCAGTTCATCGAACTTCATGCGCACCCAGGCCGGGTGCGAGCGGTCCATCAGCGCGCTTTCATCGATGTCCTGCGGCGGATAGTGCAGCAGGTGCACGGCGGCGCGGAATGGCGACAGCTGCATCTGGCGCAACAAATCGTCCGGCAAGGTGTCCTGCCAGTCGATGCGGCGCATGGCGTCGGCGATCTCGCGGCGCAGCACGTGCTGCGACAGGCCTTCGCCGGACGGATACACGGGCGTGAGCGCCGTGGGCAGCGGCGCGCCTTCGTTGACCACCTTGTACGTCGGGTGCACCATCTCGGCGCCGAAAAAGCCGTGTTTGAGCTCGGCGCGCGCGCGCACGCGCGTGCCTTCGGCCAGCTGCTTGACCTGGCTGCCGTAGAAATTCATGAAGCGCAGCAGCAAATTGCCCGTTTCGTCGGCGATTGTCACCAGCAATTGCTTGCGCGGCTTGAAATTGACTTCGCACTTGGTGACGATGCCTTCCACTTGCCACGACTCGCCGCCGCGCAGGCAGGCGTCGCGTATCGTGTAGACCTTGGTTTCGTCCTCGTAGCGCATCGGCAGGTGCAGCACCAGGTCCATATCCGTGCGCAAGCCCAGTTTGGCCAGCCGGCTTTCCGTGCTGACCACTTTTTTGGCGGCTTTCGGCTTCGCGGCCGGCTTGGCTGAGGGCGGAAGATCGGGCTTGGGATCGGACATATGCAAGGTTTTGGTGCCGCTAGCGTAAAATAGAGGGTTGTCCGGCACACCCTGTGCGTACCGCAGTCGTAGTTGCTGCGGCGGATTATTGTAATGCCTGTATAGGCGCACAGTATAGTGCCAGATGTTCCATTGCGCACTCCTAATCATTTTTGACGTACTTTTGAAGCAAAACGCATGTATTCGCTTTCCGATTTCGATTTTAATTTGCCGCAAGAAAACATTGCGCAAACTCCGTTGGCCGAGCGCAGCGCCTCGCGCCTGTTGCATCTGGACGGCGAGACCGTGGTCGACCGCCAGTTCGCCGACATCGTAGGACAGCTAGCCGCGGGCGACCTGCTGGTAATGAACGATACGCGCGTGCTCAAGGCGCGCTTTTTTGGCGTCAAGGAAAGCGGCGGCAAGATCGAGGCGCTGGTCGAGCGCGTGCTCGACGACCGCACCGTGCTGGCCCAGGTGCGCGCGTCGAAGTCGCCGCCGCCCGGTTGCCGCATCCGCCTGGCCGACGCCTTCGACGTGACGGTCGGCCAGCGCGCCGGCGAATTCTTTACCTTGCACTTCGAGGCCGACGTGTTCGAACTGATCGAGGCGCATGGCCGTTTGCCGCTGCCGCCCTACATCGAGCACGATGCGGACGAATTCGACGAAACGCGCTACCAGACGGTCTTCAACAAGGTGCCGGGCGCTGTCGCCGCGCCGACGGCGGGCCTGCATTTCGACCAGGCCCTGCTCGACCAGTTGAAGGCCAAGGGCGTCAACTTTGCCTATGTGACCCTGCACGTGGGCGCCGGCACCTTCCAGCCCGTGCGCACGGAAGTGCTGGCCGAACACAAGATGCATACCGAGTGGTACACCATGCCGCAGGAAACCGTCGACGCCGTGCGTGCCGCGCAGCAGGCCGGGCGCGACGTGGTCGCCGTCGGCACGACCAGCCTGCGCGCGCTGGAATCGGCCTCGCAAAGCGGCCAGCTGGTGGCGGGCAGCGCCGATACGGCCCTGTTCATCACGCCCGGCTATGCCTTTAAAACGGTGACGCGCCTGATCACCAACTTCCATTTGCCGAAGTCGACCCTGCTGATGCTGGTGTCGGCCTTTGCCGGCTATGAGCCGATCCGCAACGCCTACGCGCATGCGATCGCGCAGAACTACCGTTTCTTCAGCTATGGCGATGCGATGCTGCTCACCACGCAATCGCGCGCTGCGCTGAACCTTGATACCCCCGTGAAAGACTGACCATGCTGGAATTTACATTACTCAAGACCGACACGAGCGGCCTGACCAAGGCACGCCGCGGCACCTTGAAACTCAACCATGGCGTCGTGCAGACGCCGATCTTCATGCCAGTGGGCACTTACGGCTCGGTGAAAGCCATGTCGCCGCTGGAACTCAACGAGATCGACGCGCAGATTATCTTGGGCAACACGTTTCACCTGTGGTTGCGTCCAGGCAACACCGTCATGGAAAAATTTGGCGGCTTGCATGGTTTCATGGGCTGGAACAAGCCGATCCTGACGGATTCGGGCGGCTTCCAGGTGTTTTCGCTGGGCGCCATGCGCAAGATCACGGAAGAGGGCGTGCATTTCAATTCGCCCATCAACGGCGATAAGCTGTTCCTCTCGCCGGAAGTGTCGATGCAGGTGCAGCGTGTCTTGAATTCCGACATCGTCATGCAGTTCGACGAGTGCACGCCGTACGAAATTCAGGGCCGCCCGGCCACCATCGAGGAAGCGGCCAAGTCCATGCGCATGTCCTTGCGCTGGGCGCAGCGCTCGAAGGACGAGTTCCACCGCGGCGAAAACCCGAATGCGCTGTTCGGCATCGTGCAGGGCGGCATGTTCGAGATGCTGCGCGACGAGTCGCTGGCCAAGCTCGAAGAGATCGACTTCCCCGGCATCGCCATCGGCGGCCTGTCCGTCGGCGAGCCGAAGGAAGACATGATGCGCATGCTGGCCCACGTGGGCCCGCGCCTGCCGGCCAACAAGCCCCATTACCTGATGGGCGTGGGCACGCCGGAAGACCTGGTGGCGGGCGTGTCGAACGGCATCGACATGTTTGACTGCGTCATGCCGACGCGTAACGCCCGCAATGGCTGGCTGTTCACCCGTTTTGGCGACATCAAGATCAAAAATGCCAAGTACAAGGAAGACCAGGCGCCGCTGGACGAAACCTGCAGCTGCTACGCTTGCCGCAACTTCTCGCGCGCCTACCTGCACCATCTGCACCGCTCCAAGGAAATCCTCGGCGCGCGCCTCAATACCATCCACAACCTGCATTACTACCTGGACCTGATGCGCCAGATGCGCGAAGCGCTCGATGAAGACCGTTTCCACGCGTTTACGCTGCAATTCCATGCGGAACGCGCACGCGGAACTTAAGAAAACCTTAGCTTGCGCTCTGGCGGCAGCATGGCCGGAAGTTTTGTGTATTGGTGCTTGGACGGGGGCGAGAAAGCATTGCATAATGCCTTTTTAGCCCCATTTGAAGCTGCCATGCCTGCAATTGGGGGCTTGGCGGATTGCCAATGCTAGAATACAGCGCTATTTTTTCAAACTGATTAGAACTGGAGTCACCGTGTTTTTCATTTCCAACGCTTATGCGCAAGCCCCAACCGACGCCCTGGGCCTCGGCGGCAACCTGACCAGCTTCCTGCCGCTGGTATTGATGTTCGTGGTCATGTATTTCCTGATGATCCGTCCACAGCAAAAACGCGCCAAAGAACAACGGGCGATGATGGACGCGCTGGCCAAGGGTGACGAAGTCGTCACCGCCGGCGGTATGCTGGGCCGTGTTGTCAAGGTAGTGGACGCTTACGTCACCATCGAAGTGGCGACCGGCACCGAAATCACGGTGCAAAAGAGCTCCATCACCACCTTGCTGCCTAAAGGCACCCTGAAGGCGCTGTAATTCCTCGCTGTCATTGCCAAAGCAATGATTGAACGGGGCGGCTACCCGCCGCCCCTCGCGACGCCTCCGACGCTCAACACTGAACGCTGAATCAATATGAATCGCTATCCTGCCTGGAAATACATCATCATCGTCGTCGCCTTATTGCTGGGCGCACTCTATACGGCACCCAATTATTTCGGTGAGTCACCGGCGCTGCAAGTAACCAGCGGCAAGTCGACCGTCAAGGTGACGGGCGAGCTGATGACGCAAGTCGAGCAAATATTGACGAAAGAGAACGTCAAGTCGGAAGGTGTCACCATGGATGGCGCCGGCAACCTCGCCTCCGTGCGCGTGCGTTTCGCCGATCCCGATACCCAGTTCAAGGCGAAACTGGTGCTGGAAAAGGACCTGAATCCCGATGCCAGCGATCCCGCGTACATCGTGACGGTCAACCTGCAAGCCAATACCCCGATGTGGATGCAAAAATTGCATGCCTTGCCCATGTTCCTGGGCCTGGATTTGCGCGGCGGCGTGCACTTCCTGATGCAGGTCGATGCAAAAGCAGTACTGAACAAGAAAGTCCAGGGCGTCCAGTCCGCCGCGCGTAGCGTGTTGCGCGACAAAAATATCCGCCATGCGGGCATCGAGCGCGTGGGCGACAGCGTGCAGATCAACTTCCGCGACGCGGAAACGCGCCTGAAGGCAAAAAATGTGCTGTCCGACCAGATGTCGGAACTGGCTTTCGCCGATGCGGGCGAAGGCAGCGATTTGAAATTGAACATCACCCTGAAGCCGGCCGCCCTGAAAGCGACCATCGACGAAGGCGTGAAACAGAATATCTCCACCCTGTCCAAGCGCGTCAACGAGCTGGGCGTGGCCGAGCCGCTGATCCAGCAGCAAGGTCCCGACCGCATCGTGGTGCAATTGCCTGGCGTGCAGGACGTGGCTCGCGCGAAAGCCATCATCGGTCGCACGGCGACGCTGGAAGTACGCCTGGTCGATGAAAGCATCGTGCCTGGCACCGAACTGTCGAGCGCCATCCCGTTCAACTCGGAACTGTTCACCGTCGGTAAGGGCGTCCCTGTCGTGCTGGCGAAAGACGTGATCCTGACGGGCGACTATATCTCCAGCGCCACGGCCAGCTTCGACCAGAACCAGCAAGCGGCCGTGTCGATCGACCTGAACGGCGACGGCGGACGCAAGATGCGCGAAGCGACGCGCGAACGCGTGGGCAAGCGCATGGCCATCGTGCTGTTTGAAAAGGGCAAGCCGGAAGTGCTGTCGGTGGCGACAATCCAGCAGGAACTCGGTTCGCGCTTCCAGATCACGGGCATGGGCGGCGCGGAAAACGCGAATGAACTGGCGCTGCTGCTGCGCTCGGGGGCCCTGTCCGCACCGATGACCGTCATCGAAGAACGCACGATCGGACCGCAGCTGGGCGCGGAAAACATCGCCAAGGGCTTCCACTCGACCTTGTACGGCTTCATCGCCATCGCCATCTTCATGATCGCCTACTACATGCTGTTCGGCGCCTTCAGCGTGCTGGCCCTGGCCACCAACCTGCTGTTGCTGGTCGGCTTGCTGTCGATGATCCAGGTGACCTTGACACTGCCAGGTATCGCCGCTATCGCGCTGGCGCTGGGCATGGCGATTGACGCCAACGTGCTGATCAATGAACGTATCCGCGAAGAGCTGCGTGCCGGCAATACGCCGCAAGCGGCGATCGCCGCCGGCTTCGACCGTGCCTGGGCCACGATTCTGGACTCGAACGTGACCACCCTGATCGTCGGCCTGGCACTGCTGGCCTTCGGCAGCGGTCCCGTGCGCGGCTTCGCTGTCGTGCATTGCCTGGGCATCCTGACCTCGATGTTCTCCTCCGTGTTCGTGTCGCGCGGCGTGGTCAACCTCTGGTATGGCCGCAAGAAAAAGCTGACGACCTTGTCGATCGGCACGGTGTGGGTGCCGGGCACCAGCAAATAAGCGACGGCCCAGCCTTACCCAATAGCGACAACAGCGATCGCGTCCGGTGGCACAGCCGCCGGACGCACAGAATAGAACTCAGAGGATTTCATGGAATTTTTCCGGATCAAAAAAGATATTCCCTTCATGCGCCATGCGTTGATTTTCAACGTGATTTCGGCCGTGACCTTCCTTGCCGCCGTCTTCTTCCTGGTGCACAAGGGCTTGCACCTGTCCGTCGAATTCAAGGGCGGCACGCTGATGGAGGTGAAATACCCGAAGGCGGCCAATCTTGAAGGCATACGCGGCACCCTGATCGCCATGGGCTATGAAGAGCCGGGCGTGACCAGCTTCGATACGGCGCGCGACGTGATGATCCGCCTGCCGGTGGAAAATGGCGTCAGCGCCGCAAATACCTCGCAGCGCGTGTTCGAATCGCTGTGCAAGGCCGAGCAGGGCACGACCAAGGCCATCGACACCGTCACCGCCAAGGGCGAACATGTGCTCAAGAGCGCGTGCATGGACACCGCCGGCAATGAAGCGGTGGTACTGCAGAAGGTTGAATTCGTCGGCCCGCAAGTGGGCGAGGAACTGGCGCAGAACGGCTTGAACGCGCTGGTGGTGGTGATTATCGGCGTGATGATCTACCTGGCCATCCGCTTCGAATGGAAATACGCTGTCTCGGCCATTATCGCCAACTTGCATGACGTGGTGATCATCCTGGGCTTCTTCGCCTTCTTCGAATGGGAATTCTCGCTGACGGTGCTGGCGGCGATCCTGGCGGTGCTCGGCTATTCCGTCAACGAATCGGTGGTGATCTTTGACCGTATCCGCGAAAACTTCCGCAAGCAGCGCAAGGCTTCCGTGCATGAAGTGATCGACAACGCGATCACCAGCACCATTTCGCGTACCATCATCACCCACGGTTCGACCCAGATGATGGTGCTGTCGATGCTGGTCTTCGGCGGCCAGACCCTGCACCACTTTGCACTGGCGCTGACCATCGGTATCTGCTTCGGTATTTATTCGTCCGTGTTCGTCGCGGCCTCGATCGCCATGTGGCTGGGCGTCAAGCGCGAAGACTTGATCAAGCCGATCAAGGAAAAAGACGAAACCGACGGCGCCGTGGTGTAAGCACAGGTTTTTTGCAGGTCGAATGAGGAACGATCACCGTTTGCGGTGGTCGTTTTTTTTATGGTGGATGACAATGAAGCGTTTGATAGTGATGGGCATCATGGCAGGCATCGGCACATTGGCCAGTGCCGCGCAATTGAGCCGTGCGGACAGCGGCGCCATCGCCCTGCGCGGCCCGATTGCCGAGGGCGACGTGGACAAGCTGCGGCTGCTGGCCACGCCGGGTACGACGCTGTTGCGCGTCAATAGCGAGGGTGGCGATGCGCTGGCGGCCATGCAGCTGGGCCGCTATCTGCGCCGGCAGCAATGGGATATTGCCATCGACACGGTGTGCGCGGGCAGCTGCGCCCTGTATGTCTTCCCGGCCGCGCGGCACAAGCGCATTCCGGCCGATGCCGTGCTGGCGCTGCAGGAATCGGCTTTCCTGCGTGCGCAGGCGAGCCCGGCACAGATGCGCCGCACCCTGGCCGAGGCGGGCGTGGCGGCTGAGGACATCGGCAGTGAAACGGCGGCACTGGCGGCCCGATTGGCCGACACGGCGGCGCAGGAAGCGGCGTTTGCCGCCGAGCTGGAGATTGCTCCCGCCTTTTACCGCGATTTTCCGCAAGTGACGGCGCAGGCCGAGAGCGTGCGCCGGCGTTTTCCCGACCAGGAGGCCGCCGTCTACTGGTGGCCGGCCGCCGCCCGCCTGCGGCGCTGCTACGGCATCGCCGGCGTGGACGAGGGGCCGCGCGCGGTTCGCCTGGCGCCCGACGGTTATCTGTACGTGCCGGCCCTGTCCGCGCTCGTCATGGGCGACCAGGCCTTGCAGGACTGTCCATGAGCCGCAGCGGCCGCTTGTTCCTGCTGATGGACGCCATGCGCGCCAGGCGCGTGCCCGTCACGGCGGCCCAGCTGGCGCAGCAGCTCGGTGTTTCCGAGCGCACGATCTACCGCGATATCCAGACCCTGGCCGAACTGGGCGCGCCCCTGCAGGGCGAGGCGGGCATCGGCTACGTGCTGCGCCGCGGCGCCTTCCTGCCGCCGCTGATGTTCGGCGCCGATGAACTGGAAGCGCTGGTGCTGGGCGCGCGCTGGGTGCGCCGGCAGGGCGATGCGGGCCTGGCGCAGGCGGCCAGCAATGCCCTGGCCAAGATCGCGGCCGCCTCGCCGCGCGATTTGCGCGACAGCATGGCCGAGACCAGCCTGTGGGTGCCGCTGGGCCGTCCCGCCGATGGCACGCAGCCGGCCGACCCGGCCGACCGGTATGTGCAGCCGGTGCGCGAGGCCATCCGCTACGAACAGAAACTCACGCTCGCCTATCAGGATGAGTATGGCAGCGCCACCTCGCGCACGGTGTGGCCGTTTGCCCTGGCCTTTTTCGAAGGCAAGCGTCTGCTGGCCGCCTGGTGCGAGCTGCGCGGCGATTACCGGCATTTCCGCATCGACCGCATCGCCAGCGTGCAGCAGCATGAGGAGCGCTATCCCACGCGCCGCCACGCCTTGCTCGATACCTGGCGCAAGGCCCACGATATCGATCCCGAATCCTGATATTCGCTCCTGACAAAAACTGTCAGTGCCCGGCCCTACGATGGTGGCTTCTTCACTCACCGGAGCCATTTACCATGCGCCTGTATCACCACCCCATGTCCTCGAATGCCCGCCGTGCCCTGATGACGGCGATCCACCTCGGCCTGCCGCTGGAGCTGGCCGAAGTCGACCTGATGAATGCGGACGACCGCCGCCGCCTGGCCGAACTGAACCCCAACGGCAAGGTGCCCGTACTGGCCGACGGCGCTTTCCTGCTGTGGGAATCGTGCGCCATCATGCAATACCTGGCCGAGCAGGTGCCGGGCCAGACGCTTTATCCGCAGGCGCCGCAAGCGCGTGCCGACGTCAACCGCTGGCTGTTCTGGGCCGCGCAGCACTTCGCGCCCGCCATCAGCGTGCTGGCCTGGGAGCGCGCCTGGAAAGGCATGACGGGCAATGGTCCGGCGGACCCGCTGGAAGAGGCGCGCGGCGAGCGCGATCTGCATGAATGCGCCATCGTGCTGGACGCGCATCTGGCGGCGCGCAATTGGCTCAGCGGAGACGATGTGACCCTGGCCGATTTCGCCGTGGCCGCGCCCCTGATGTACAGCGAGGCCGTGCGGCTGCCGCTGGCGCAGTACCGGCATATCGAGGCGTGGTTCGCCCGCGTGCGGCAGCTGCGTGCCTGGCAGGAAACGGAGGTGGAACTGGTGCCGGGATAATGTGCGCGCTAAGTGTGTCAACGCACGGAGCCGGCGCGGCGTACCGCATAAGATAGGGCTGTCTCTTTCAGGACATCCCTAGCTTTGGACTTTACCCGCTTTCGAGCGGGTTTTTTTTTGAATAGCGGCTTGATAAATTGATAATCGCTGCACAGATGGGACACATCCCACTTCCAGCAGGTACGCCATGTTCATGCCACGCCATCCGAAACCCCTGTTGAGTACGAAGGCGGTTGCCACGCAGGTCGTCCAGCAGAAGCAGGGGACCCAGCCCATGGACAAGCATGTGCTGATCGTCGAGACGGTCAAGCCGGCGGCACCGCCGCCAGCGGGCAAGAAGTCTGCAGCCTAGTGCACGAGTACCTTCAGCAGCGACTGCACTTCATCGTCCGATTCTTCCATGATGCTCGACAAGGTCGCATCGTCGCCGATCAGGCAATCGATGCTGCGCGCGGCGCGCGCTGCCCGTACGGCAATGGCGGCCGGGCTTTCGTTGAGGGGCGACGAGACGGGCGCCAGATCATTTGCCAGCAGCAGGGTGTCGCCCAATGATTCGGGCGGGATGGCGCGCAAGCCCTCCCACAGCGCATCGATGGCGCCCCGCACCGCTTCCGGCACCTTCAGTTTGGCCAGGACGCCGTGGCCGATGGCTTGTTCGCCATGTTCGACCCAGTCCTCGGGTTCGCCATCGAGGATGCCGGGGAATTCGGCCGCGCGCGACAGCAGATAAAACCCGCCCACTTCATGCATGATGCCGGCAAACAGGGCCGTATCGGGATCGACCCTGGTGACGCGGCGGGCCAGCACCTGCGACAGGGCCGCCACATGGGCCGTATGTTCCCATAGCTGGTTGGCCTTCGCCTGCAGCGCGGGATCGGTGATGGTGCTGCCCAGCTGGCGCACGATCAGCGATGCCACCACCGATTGCAAGGTACGCACGCCGAGCCGCTGCACGGCGTTGCGCACGCTGGTGATTTCATTGCCGGAACGGTTGAACGCCGCCGAATTGGCAATGGCCACCGTGCGCGCGGCCAGCAGCGGGTCTGCCTGCACCAGCTTGGCGGCGGCCTCGATATGGCAGTCGGGATCGGACAGCGCCTCTTGCAGCTTGAGCGAAGCGTCCACATTGGCAGGAAAGGTCAGCTCGCCACGAGCGGCTTGTGCGGCGATGCTTTTAAAGGCGTCGAGTCTGTTCATTGAAAAAATTATACTCGCAATATTTCCGTACGGAACTTTTTAACCATGATCTTTTCGCAAACAGCTTAGCAAAAGGCAAGCAAAGCCCCGTAAACGCAAAATGGGCACGCGTACAGTCGACGCGTGCCCATTTTGAACGACGAAATTCCGAACGCTTAACAAAACCATTGCGAGCGGATGGGATTTGTGGCTAAGAAGCGCAACCGTACCTTAGTACGGGGGCGCCGAGCCGGTGAGCATCGCAGGCCGCAAAGCGCACCGCGCAGCAGGTTTTGTTACGCGTTGTTAGAGAGATTCGCTGAAGATGGCGTCGCAGCCTTCCACCAGCTCGTCGCTGTCTTCCAGTTCATCGGTCAAGCCCAGGTCGAACAGTTCTTCGACGGCATTCATGAAGCTGTTGTGCTTGGTGGCGCCGATCAGGCGGTAGATTTCGCCGTCTTCGTTGCGCACGCCGATGATCAGTTTTTCCTGGCGCACCAGTTCCGGCGTGCTGGCGTTGAGCAGCAGGTTGCCGATGATGTGTTTATCGAAATGTGCGGGCTTTTTGCCTTCGAGCAGTGTGGTTTTCAACTTGGTTTCCTTTGTCTTGTTTGAATGTCTGTGCTTGGTGAATGGTCAGCCGTGGCCGTTGGCGATGGCGTGCTTCAAGCCCGCCAGGGTAGTTTCCAACTGCATGAAATCGTCTTCGGTATAGCCGTCGAACAGCTGTTGGCCCTGCTTGGTCAGCTTGGGGAACACGTCATGGAACACCTGTTCGCCCTCGCAGCTCAGGCGCACATAATAGGAACGCTTGTCGCGTGGACAACGTTCGCGTATCACCAGCCCCTTTTGTTCCAGCCGGTCCACCACGCCCGTCAAAGTCCCCTTGGTAATCAGGGTTTTCTGGCCCAGTTCCTTGTAGGACATGCCGCAGGTGTTGCCGAGCGTGGCAATGATGTCGAATTGCGCATGCGTCAAGCCGTACTGGCGCACGAAGTCGCTAGAAAACCGCTCGAAGCCTTGCATGCATTCGGCCAGCAGCCGGATACTTTTTAAATATCGTTCACCCATGGCAGTGATTATATCCTTCCGCTCCGCTTTTTTCCGCCGCGTCAGGATCGCCCTTGCATGAGGGGCTCGATGGGGCGGAAGTCCGGTATCATGTGGGCAACTCAGCCCTTGCCCCGATCCCGCCCGCCGATGTCCTTCGCTAATCTTTCCCGTATCGGCCTCGACAAACCGTTGCGTTTGCTGCTGGTGCATGCCGGCGATGCCGAGTCGATCACGTGGGCCGGCCTGGCGCAGCCGCTGCGCCTGTGCGCGCGGGCGCTGGGGCCGCAGGCGTTCCAGCTGGACGTGCGCACGCCGGAACAGGTGGCCGCGCAGGGCGGCCACTGGCATATCGCGCTGCTGGTGGCCGATGAAACGCAGGCGCCGCTGCGCAACGAGCTGTGCCGGGCCGTAATCGAGCGCTGCCGCTCGGCGCCGTTCTGGGGCGGCGTGGGGGCGGCCGTGCTGTGGCTGGCCGACGCGGGCGTCATGGATGGCGTGCGCATCGCCTTGCCGTGGGCCTTGTATGCCGATGCGGAAGCGAAGGCGGAACGGGCCATCCTGACGCCGCATTTGTTCGACATCGACGGCCCGCACCTCACCTGCTGCGGCGGCGCGGCCAGCATCGACTTTTCGCTGACCCTGATCGAAACCATCTTTGGCGCCGACGTGCAGGCGCTCGTCAAGGAAGCCTTGTGCGTGGACAAGGTGCGCGGCAAGGAGGAACGCCAGCGCGTGGCCCTGCAGGCGCGCTTCGGCGTGTTGCAGCCGAAACTGTCCGAAGCGGTGACCTTGATGGAAGCCAATATCGAGGAGCCGCTGTCGACGGACGACATCGCCAGCCTGGTGGGCCTGTCGCGGCGCCAGCTGGAGCGGCTGTTCAAGCAATACCTGGGCAGCCTGCCGTCGCGCTACTACCTGGAACTGCGCCTGCAGCGCTCACGGCAACTGTTGCTTGATACACATTATTCCATCGTGCAAGTAGGCCTGATGTGCGGCTTTTCCTCCGGCTCGCACTTTTCCACGGCGTTCGGCACCCTGTTTGGCAATACACCGCGCGAAGAGCGGCAAAGAAAGCTCATGCCCCCGGTTTGATTAAGGCAAGCCCGGCTGTGATGAATTGTGAAAATCCTTGTCGCAGATTCAAAAGAGTTTTAGCATCCCACTTTTTATAATGCAGTACACACGTAGCTGTCGTAGCTGCGGAGTACCTAACATATTGATGGGGAAATGCTATGAATGCCAAGCTTGATTCGACCGTAACGGCTCGTCCAGTCACCCGGGAAACCTTTGACCAGGTCCTCGTTCCTACCTACGCTCCTGCAGCCATGGTGCCCGTGCGCGGTTCCGGACTGGATCTGTGGGACCAGTCAGGCAAGCATTACCTCGATTTCACCTCCGGCATCGCCGTCAACAGCCTGGGCCACTGCCATCCGGCCCTGGTCGACGTGCTGACCAAGCAAATCAATAATTTGTGGCATTTGGGCAACGGCTATACGAACGAGCCTGTGCTGCGCCTGGCGCTGGCCCTGACGGAAGCGACCTTCGCCGACCGCGCCTTCTTCTGCAACTCGGGCGCGGAAGCCAACGAAGCGGCCCTGAAGCTGGCGCGCAAGTACGCGCACACCAAGTTCGGCGCGCACAAGTCGCGCATCATCTCGTGCTTCAGCTCCTTCCACGGCCGCACCCTGTTTACGGTGTCCGTCGGCGGCCAGGCCAAGTACACGGAAGGCTTCGAGCCGCTGCCGCCGTCGATCGACCACATCGCCTACAACGACATCGAAGCGGCGCGCGCCGCCATCGGCGATGACGTGTGCGCCGTGATCGTCGAGCCGGTACAAGGCGAAGGCGGCGTGGTGCCTGGCAATCCGGAATTCCTCAAGGAGCTGCGCGCCCTGTGCGACAAGACCGGCGCCCTCTTGATTTTCGACGAAGTCCAGAGCGGCATGGGCCGCACTGGCGCGTTGTTCGCCTACATGGGCTACGGCGTCACGCCGGACATCCTGACTGCCGCCAAGGCGCTGGGCAACGGCTACCCGATCGGCGCCATGCTGACCACGAATGAACTGGCGCAAACGCTGGCCGTCGGCACCCACGGCACCACCTACGGCGGCAATCCGCTGGCCGCCACCGTGGCCCTGACCGTGCTCGACACGATCAACACTCCAGCGTTCCTGGCGCGCGTGAAAGAAGCGAGCGTCAACACCATCGCCATGCTGCAAGGCTTGATTACGGATTACCCGCAAGTGTTCTCCATCGTGCGCGGCAGCGGTTTGCTGCTGGGCCTGGTCGTCAGCGATGCCTTCAAGGGCCGCGCGAAAGACATCCAGAAAGCGGCCGAAGCGCAAGGCTTGATGGTGCTGATCGCCGGCATGGACGTGGTGCGCCTGGCACCGGCCCTGATCGTCTCGGACGAGCAGATCGCCGAAGCGGGCCGCTTGCTGCGCGCCGCCATCGACGGCATGCTGAAAGCCTGAGGCTAGCCTCGCTCCCTGTTTGATCACCGGCCCGCCGCTTTGCTGCGGGCCGGCTTGGTTCTGCCCCCAGCATCGTCAGCATTGAAGGAGTACCCATGTATGTTGTCCGTCCGGTAGAAATTGCGGATATTGCAGCCCTCGAAGCGCTGGCCGCGGTAACCATGCCGGGTGTCCATACCCTGCCGAAGACGCGCGAGAAAATCGCCGCCTCCGTCGAGCGCTCCATCGCCTCGTTTGCCGCCCATGTCGACATCCCCAGCGAAGAGTCGTACCTCTTCGTGCTTGAATCCCTGCTCGACAAGAGCATTGCCGGCACGGCCGCCATCTTCGCCTCGGCCGGCTCGAACGGCACCTATTTTTCCTTTCGCAACGACGTCATCCAGCAAGTCTCGCGCGACCTGAACATCAGCCACAGCGTGCATGCGCTGACCCTGTGTTCCGAGTTGACGGCGTACTCGCAGCTGTCCGGCTTCTTTGTGCGCAATATGGAGCAGGCGGGCCTGGAAGCGGCCCTGCTGTCGCGCGCGCGGCTGCTGTTCGCCGTGCTGGCGCCGCACCGCTTCGGCGACCGCTTCTTCGTGCCGCTGGCCGGCATCACCGACGCCAACGG
The DNA here is from genome assembly GCF_001758725.1 of Janthinobacterium sp. HH106. Classification (NCBI taxonomy): domain Bacteria; kingdom Pseudomonadati; phylum Pseudomonadota; class Betaproteobacteria; order Burkholderiales; family Oxalobacteraceae; genus Janthinobacterium; species Janthinobacterium sp. HH106. The sequence goes on from NZ_LRIC01000048.1 coordinate 41,989, forward strand.
CCAGTCGCCGTTCTGGGATGCGCTGGGCCGCAAGTTCTTCCAGATGGATTTCCTCGATGCCGAAAAAGTCATCGGCGGTGCGCGCAACCGCACCCTGATCGTCGAACTGATGCCGCACTACCCCGTGTACGTGCCGCTGCTGCCCGGCGACGCGCAGGCGGCCATGGGCCAGATCCACCCGAGCGGCGAACTGGCGTTCAATCTGTTGACGGAAGAAGGCTTTGAAGCGGACGATTACATCGACATCTTCGATGGCGGCCCCATCCTGCAGGCGCACAAGCATGCGCTGCGCTCGTTTACGGGCTCGCTCACGCGCCGCGTCGTCGCAGGCGTCACGCCCAGCCGCACGGGCCTGAAAGTCAATTATGCGGTCGCTTCCGGCGCCGAGCGCAATTTCCGCGCCGTGACCTTTGCCTGCGATGCGCTCGAAGCGCAGGACAGCATTGGCTTGCCGGCCGAGCTGCTCGAGGCGCTGGCCGTGGCCGAAGGCGACAGCGTCATTTGCGTGCGTATCTAAGGGAGTTAATTTTATGCTAGTAGTACGCGCCATCAACGCCAATGACCTCGATGCCCTGTATGGCCTGGCCAGCCAGGTCGGCACGGGCATGACCACCCTCAAGCCGGACATGAAAATGCTGGGCGACCGTCTGGCGATTGCCTGCGCCTCGTTCGCCGAAACCATCGCGCCCGAAAAGCGCGACTACATGTTTGTCATGGAGGATACGGACACGGGCCGCCTGGCCGGCGTATGCGCCATCAAGGGCGCCGTGGGCCTGGACGAACCGTTCTATAACTACCGCATCGGCACCCTGGTCCATTCCAGCCGCGAACTCGATGTGTTTACGCGCATGGAAACCTTGTACCTGTCGAACGACCTGACGGGCAGCACGGAACTGTGCTCGCTGTTCCTGCACCCCGATTACCGCAGCGGCAACAACGGCAAGCTGCTGTCGAAAAGCCGGTTTCTGTTCATCGCCCAGTTCCCGCACCTGTTTACGGAAAAGCTGATCGCCGAAATGCGCGGCTACCAGGCGCCGGACGGCAGCTCGCCGTTTTATGAGGGCCTGGGCCGCCACTTCTTCAAGATGGATTTCCACCACGTCGACGATCTGACGAGCCTCGGTAAAAAATCCTTCATCGCCGAACTGATGCCGCGCCAGCCCATGTACGTGGCCTACCTGCCCGACGAGGCGCAGGAAGTCATCGGCAAGGTGCATCTGAGCACGGCGCCCGCGCGCCGCCTGCTGGAACAGGAAGGCTTGCACTTCGAGGGCTATGTCGACATCTTCGACGCCGGTCCCGTGCTGCAGGCGCGCGTGTCCGAACTGCGCGCCATGCGCGACAGCATGCCGGCCGTGCTCGACGCCGAAGCTGCGCCTGAAGCGTGCGGCGACGTCGCCCAGGCCGAGCCTTACCTGGTGTCGAACACCGACCTGAAAGATTTCCGCATGATCGTCACCAGCGCCAACCCGCACAGCGGCAAGATCGCGCTGGACGACGATGAACTGCATCTGCTGCGCTGCCGCAACGGCGACACCGTGCGCACCTTGTCACTCAACCCGAGGAAGCATCCCCATGTCTAATGTGAATACCACGCAATCGAACTTCATCAACGGCGCCTGGCTGCCGGGCACGGGCCGCGAACTCGTTACCATCGATCCGTCGAACGGCAAGCAGACCTGGGCCAGCCTGGAAACGACGCCAACACAGGTCGAAGAGGCTTGCCAGGCCGCCCGCGCCGCCTTCGAAGCATGGGCCGATACGCCCGTCGAAGAGCGCATCGCCATCTGCGTACGCTTCCGCGAGCTGCTCAAGGAACATGCGGAAGCGCTGGCGCTCTTGATTTCGGAAGAAGTGGGCAAACCGTTGTGGGAGTCGCGCACGGAAGTGGCCACCATGGCCAACAAGATCGATATCTCGGTGCAGTCGTACCACGCGCGCACGGGCATCACGCAAAGCAGGATCGCCGACGGCGACGCCGTGCTGCGCCACCGCCCGCATGGCGTGTTCGGCGTCTTCGGCCCATACAATTTCCCCGGCCACCTGCCGAACGGCCACATCGTGCCGGCCCTGATCGCCGGGAACACCATCGTCTTCAAGCCCAGCGAATATGCGCCGCGCACGGCCATCAAAACCGTGCAGCTATGGCAGCAGGCAGGCTTGCCGGACGGCGTCGTCAACCTCGTCAATGGCGGACGCGACACAGGCGTGGCGCTGGGCGCGAATGCCCACCTCGACGGCGTGCTGTTTACGGGTTCTTGCCAGACGGGCATCAGCCTGCACCGCCAGTTCGGCGGCCAGCCGGGCAAGATGCTGGCGCTGGAAATGGGCGGCAACAACGCCCTCGTCGTATGGGACGTGAAGGACGTGGACGCCGCCGTGCACCACGCGATCTTCTCCGCCTTTGTCTCCGCCGGCCAGCGCTGCACCTGCGCGCGCCGCCTGGTGGTACAAGATAACGCCGCCGGCGCCGCCTTCGTCGCGCGCCTGGTGGAAGTGGCGGCGAAACTGGGCATCGGCGCGTCCGATGCGCAGCCGCAGCCATTCATGGGACCCGTTGTCTCGAGTGCCGTGGCCGCGCGCCTGGTGCAGGCGCAGGCGGACATGGTGGCCAAGGGCGGCACGGCCCTGCTGCAGATGCGCCAGTTGAATCCCGAGGCGGGTTTTGTCACGGCCGGCATCGTCGACGTTACCAACGCTGTCGGCATCCCCGACGAGGAATGGTTCGGCCCGCTGCTGCAGGTGATCCGCGTGGCCGATTTCGATGCTGCCCTGAAGGTTGCCAACGCCACCGAATTCGGCCTGGCCGCGGCGCTCTTGTCCGACGATGCGGCCCTGTGGCAAACCTTCCAGGTGCGCGCGCGCGCCGGCATCATCAACTGGAACCGTCCCACCACGGGCGCGGCCAGCACGGCGCCGTTCGGCGGCATCGGCAAGTCGGGTAACCACCGTCCGAGCGCCTATTACGCGGCCGATTACTGCGCCTACCCGGTCGCTTCGATCGAGAACGGCGTATTGGAATTGCCGGCCAAGCTGTCACCCGGCCTGAATTTTTAAGGAAACCCCATGCACAGCACGCGCGAATACAATTTTGACGGCCTGGTCGGGCCATCGCATAACTATGCCGGACTCTCGTTCGGCAACGTGGCCTCGTTCAGCAATGTGAAAAGCGCTTCGAATCCGAAGCAGGCCGCCTTGCAGGGCCTGGCCAAGATGCGCGCGCTGGCCGCGCGCGGCTTTGCGCAAGCCTTGCTGCCGCCGCAGGACCGGCCGAATTTCCGCCTGCTGCGTTCCATCGGTTTCACTGGCAGCGATGCCGAGGTGCTGGCGCGCGCCTACCAGGAGTCGCCCGTCATCCTGGCCTGCGCGTACTCCGCCTCGCCCATGTGGACGGCGAACGCCGCCACGGTCAGCCCGTCGGCCGATACGCACGATGGCCGCGTGCATTTTACGGCCGCCAATCTGAATAACAAGCTGCACCGCGCCTTCGAGCACGCGCAGTCGGCGCGCAGCCTGCGCGCCATTTTCAGCGACGAGCAGCACTTCGCCGTGCACGACGCGCTGCCGTCGACGCCCGCCTTCGGCGACGAGGGCGCGGCCAACCACACGCGTTTGGGCGCCAGCCACGGCGCGCCGTCCGTTGAATTGTTCGTGTATGGTCGCGTGGAGTTCGATCCTTCCGCGCCGTCGCCGAAGCGCTATCCGGCACGCCAGACCCTGGAAGCGTCGCAAGCCGTGGCGCGATTGCACGGCCTCGACGCGAAGCGCACCGTGTACGTGCAGCAGAATCCGGAAGTGATCGACCAGGGCGTGTTCCATAACGATGTCATCGCCGTCGGCAATGGCAATGTGCTGTTCTATCACGAACAGGCGTTTGCCGATGAAGAGGAAAGCCTGTCGCAGCTGCGCCGCGCCGTTGCCGCCACGGGCGCGCAACTGGACGCGCTGCGCGTGGACACGGGCCAGGTGCCGATCGCGGACGCCGTCAGCAGCTATCTGTTCAACAGCCAGCTGCTGACGAAAGAGGGCGGCAAGATGGCGCTGGTGATCCCGCAGGAATGCCAGGAAAACCGCGCCGTGTCGCGCTACCTGGAAGGCCTGGTGGCCAGCGGTGGACCGATCGATGAACTGATCCATTTCGACCTGCGCCAGAGCATGCGCAACGGCGGCGGGCCCGCCTGCCTGCGTTTGCGCGTGGCCCTGACGCAAACCGAGGCGCGCGCCATGCACCAGGGCGTGATCATGACGGAAACGCTGTACCATCGGCTGGTGCAGTGGGTGGAAAAGCACTACCGCGACCATCTGGAGCCGGGCGACCTGGCCGACCCGCAGCTGGCGCTGGAAGTGCACGCGGCGCTTGAAGAATTGACGATCATCCTCAACTTACCTGGATTGTACGACTTGTAGGCGATAGAAAAACACACAGAAAAAATCCGAGACAGACTATCCGTAGCACAGACAGAATTGGACGGGCGACCCCCGTCTCTTGACACCGCTGCCGCCCAGCCACAAGCCCGAACGACAGCGTTGGACATTCACATTACCGTAATGGAGATGCAAGATGAATCACACGCCACAAGATTTGCGTACACAAACGCTGGAGCTGATTAACGCGGCTGGCAATGCGGGCAAGGCGGCAGCGCCTGTCGTGCAGCTGGTGCAGGCATGGCTCGACTCGCTCGACGCCGAAGACCTGGCCGACATCGCGCCCGGCAGCCTGGCGCCCGTGCTGGTCGACGGCTTCACGCAAGCGGCCAAGCGCACCGGCAGCGGCTGTCAAATCGCCACCCTGCGTTACGCGGATGGCCGTGGCGGCATGGCGAGCGCCTTGCTGATCCTGAACGAAGACATGCCTTACCTGGTCGACTCCATCGTCATGGCCATGCGCCGCCAGCACCTGGCCGTGCGCGGCGTGATGAACACCGTTCTGCCCGTGCGCCGCGCTCTTGATGGCAGCGTCGAAGCGGTGCGCCAGCCGGGCGATCCGCTCGAATCGTATGTGCTGGTGCTGCTCGACGAAGAGCTGGCGCCGCAAGCCCTGGCCGCGCTGGTCGCCGCCCTGGAGACGGTCGCGCGTGACGCTGCCGTCGTGCGCCGCGATGCCGCCGCCATGAGCGAGCGCCTGGCCGCCGTCGCCACGGCCGCAGCGCAGCATGGCGAAGAGGGCGCGGAAGTGGCCGCCTTCCTGGAATGGGCGCGCAGCGGCGGCTTTGAAGTGTTCGGCTACGCCTATTACCGCGTCAAGCCGGGCGTGCGCGAACTGGAACGCGACATCCCGAGCCGTGTCGGCGTGCTGCAGGATACGGCGCACCCGGTCTACGGCACCTGCCTGGCGAATATCCCCGGCGACTTCGACACCCTGGCCAAGCGCGACTCGGCGCTGTCCATCGTCAAGGCCGACGTGGCGGGCACTTTGCACCGCGACCAGCAGCTCGACTTCATCGGCGTGCGCGACATGGATGCGCAAGGCGCGATCCTGGGCGAGCATTGCTTCGTCGGCCTGTTCACCCGCGCCGGCAATTCCACCCCGCTGGCGGCGCTGCCATTTGCGCGCGGCCGCGTGGCCAAGGTACTGAGCCTGGCCGGCGTGCGCCAGCAAGGCTTCCGTGCCGAGAAATTCCGCGAAATCCTCGAATCCCTGCCGCGCACGGAAGCGCTGGAAGCGGACCTCGACTGGCTGGCGCAAGTGTGCGGTTCCGTCGTTTCGCTGTACAAGCAGCCGCGCACCAAGGTCTTCGCGCGCCGCGACGTGTACGCGCGCCACCTGAACGTGCTGGTCTACCTGCCGCGCGAGCGCTACAGCGCCAGCGTCGCATCGAGCCTGGCAAAAGCCCTGCAAGCCAGTTCCGGCGCCACGCACGTGAGCACGCAGACCCTGGTGGCCGACGGCCCGCTGGCGCGCGTCTACCTGATCGCCCACGCCGCGCGCTACCCGCTGGACCTGGAAACGGATATCGAACAGCCGCTGCTGGGCGTGCTCGATGGCTGGCATAACGGCTTTGCCGCCGTGGCCGACGCCGTGCCCGACGTGGCCCTGCGCACCAGCCTGCGCAAACTCTGCGCCACGTTACCGCTCGATTACGTGGCCGCCACCGCGCCGGCCGTCGCCTTCCGCGACCTCGACACCATCCTGCGCAATACCGATCCGGCGCACGTGGCGGTGCGCATCGAGACGGGCTTTGTGACCACGATTCGCCTGTACTCGGCCAACAAGGTGCCGCCGCTGTCGACCATCCTGCCGGCACTGCACAATGCGGGCGTGGCCATCGACCGCGAACAGGCGTATTCGGTTTCGCTGTCCGACGGCACGCGCTATTTCGTCACCAGCCTGACGGTCGATGCCGCCAGCGCGGCGAAACTGGCGCAGCCATCCGTCGTCGCCGTGGCGCAGGAACTGTTTGCCGCCCTGTTCAACGACACGGCCGAAGATGGCCGCCTGAATGGCCTCGTCATCGAAGGCGGCTTGTCGACGCGCGAAGTGCAGCTGGTGCGCGCCTACACCAGCTACTGGCGCCAGACGGGCAGCCGCTTCTCGGTGCGCTACATCGCCGAGAGCCTGCGCAAACAGCCGGCCCAGGTCAAAGCCCTGGTCGAAGCCTTCCTGCAGCGCTTCGACCCAGCGCTGTCCGATGCGCAGCACGCGGCCGCCCTGGAGGCAATCGCCGCCATCAAGGCGGGCCTGCCATCCGTGAACCATGCCGATACCGAGGAAATCCTCGGCGCGCTGGCCGACCTGATGGCAGCCACCCTGCGCAGCAGCTACTTCCAGAACAACCAACAAGGCGACAAGATCATCTTCAAGTTCGACACCAGCAGCCTGGCGCTGGTGCCGGAACCGCGTCCTTACCGCGAGATCTTTGTGTTCTCGCGCCGCTTCGAAGGCGTGCACCTGCGCGGCGGCCCTGTCGCCCGCGGCGGCTTGCGCTGGTCCGACCGCATGGAAGACTACCGCACCGAAGTCTTGGGCCTCGTCAAGGCCCAGATGGTCAAGAACGCCGTCATCGTGCCGGCCGGCGCGAAGGGCGGTTTTGTCTGCAAGATGATGCCGAAGGACGCCGTGCGGGAAACCATCGCGGCCGAAGGCGAAGCCGTCTACCGCCTGTTCATTTCCAGCCTGCTGGAAGTGACGGACAACCGTTCGCTGGGCAATATCGTCCCGCCGGTCGATACCGTCTGCTTCGACGATGCCGACCCGTACCTGGTGGTCGCTGCCGACAAGGGCACGGCCACGTTCTCGGACATTGCCAACGGCATCGCCGTGCAGCGCGGTTTCTGGCTCGGCGACGCGTTCGCCTCGGGCGGCTCGAACGGCTACGACCACAAGAAACTGGGCATCACGGCCAAGGGCGCATTCGAAGCCGTGAAGCGCCACTTCTATGAAATGGACCACGACCTGAACACCACCCCGATCACCATGGTCGGCGTGGGCGACATGTCGGGCGACGTGTTCGGCAACGGCGTATTGTTGTCGCGCCAGCTGAAACTGGTGGCCGCATTCGACCACCGTCATATCTTCCTCGACCCGACACCGGACGTCGCCGTCTCGTTCGAGGAACGCGCGCGCCTGTTCGCCTTGCCGCGCTCGTCGTGGGACGACTACAACAAGGACTTGATATCAAATGGCGGCGGCGTGTATCCGCGTTCCGCCCGCACGATCGAGCTGTCGCCGCAGATCCGCGCCGCGCTCGATATCACGGAGACCTCGCTGGCGCCGGAAGAACTGATGCACCGCATCCTGAAATCCCCGGTGGACCTGTTCTACAACGGCGGCATCGGTACCTACATCAAGGCATCGACCGAGACGCACGCACAGGTGAAGGACCGCGCGAATGACCATATCCGCGTCAATGGCAATGAGCTGCGCGTCAAAGTCGTGGCCGAAGGGGGGAATTTGGGCGCGACGCAAGCGGGCCGCATCGAGTTCGCGCTGGCGGGCGGACGCATCTTCACCGATGCGATCGACAATTCGGCCGGCGTCGATTGCTCGGACCATGAAGTGAACGTGAAAATCTGGCTGGACGTGGAAGTCAATGCGGGCAAGCTGACGGAAGCAGAACGCAACCGCGAGCTGTATGCGATGACGGACGACGTCGAGCGCCTGGTCTTGCGCGACAACACGCAGCAGACGCATTTGCTGGTGCGCGAATTGCAGGCGCAAGGCGAAAGCGCCGTGCAGGATGGCTATGCCGCCCTGATCGCCAGCCTGGAAGAAGAAGGCGCCCTGTCGCGCGAACTGGAGCAACTGCCGTCGGTGGCCGAACTGGCGCGTCGCAAGGCAGATGGCCGGGGCTTGACCACGCCGGAACTGGCGGTGGTGATCGCCAACGTGAAGAACCGTTTCAAGCGCATCCTGTCCGCCCTGCCGCTGACGGACGAAACGTGGGCCGAGCCGGTGCTCAAACCGTACTTCCCATCCTTGCTGGTGGCAACCCGTTCGGCGCTCGACCACCCGCTGGCCAACGCCATCCTGGCGACCGTGCTGGCCAATGAAGTGATCAACCGCTGCGGCCCGCTGATGATCCGCAACCTGGCGGCGGAACACGGCGTGGACGAGTCGGCCGTGATCCTGGCCTGGGGTCAGGCATGGGTGGCGCTGAACCTGGCGCCCGTGTTCGACGCGCTCGATGCGGATGCCCTGACGGTGCCGCGCGACGTGTCGATCAAGGTCGATGCGCAAACGCGCGTGCTGCAGCAAACGATGATCGCCGGCGTGCTGTCCGTGCCGGCCGAGCAGTTGCGCGGCGCGGGACTGGCCGAACTGACGCGTTTATTCGGCGCGGAATCGAAGCGCGAGCTGCTCAAAGCCGTCGGCATCAAGTCGGAAGCGGCGCTGGTGCCGGGCTTGACGCCGGCCTTCGTGCAGGCGTGGGATGCGGTCGATGCGCTGGACGTCGTTGCCGGCTTCCTGTTCCCGGCCCTGTCCGTGCCGCGTCCTGCCTCGATGGACCTGGCCGCGTTCCTGCAAGTGGGCCTTGCCCTGCGCAGCCAGGCGGGCATCGACACCTTGGAGCGTGGCCTGAAGCTGGCCGCGCAAGGCAAGTCGCAGGAACAGTTGCGCAACTATGCGCAGCAAGCCCTGCGCCGCACGCAACAGCGTCTGCTGACGCAGGTGCTGGCGCGCGCCGAGCAAGGCAATGCGGGCCAGGCCGTCGATGCGGTGACGGGCGCGCTGGGCCTGTCGGCCTATGTGGCGGCGACGGAACTGGAGCAAGCCATGCTGGACGTGTGGACCTTGTCGGAAGCCGTGAATAAAATCACGGCGAAAACCCCAGCGGAAGCGGCGGTGTAATGACGCAAGATGCAACACAGCTAGTAGAGGGCGCTGGCGGCTTGCCGCCAGCCGTGCAGGCGCTGGCGCAGGCCGATTTCAGCGGTGTGGCGCAGCTGTTCGCCAACGCCGGTTTCACGGTGGCCTTGCCGGCGCCCGGCATGCTGCAAGTGGTCAAGCCGCAAGCCGATAAGGGCCGCGCCAGCGTGGCCGTTTCTGTCGGCGTGCATGGCGACGAGACGGGACCGATCGAAGTGCTCGCGCATCTGCTCGACGCCCTGTCGCGCGATGCGTCGCAGCTGGCCGTCGATTTGCTCGTCTGCGTGGGCAATGTCGACGCGATCCGGGTCGGCAAGCGTTTCATCGACGCCGACCTCAATCGCATGTTTCGCCCCGTGCGGGGCAGCCTGGCGCAAGCGGCGGAAAGCGCGCGCGCCGATGAAATGATCGCCGCGACCAAAGCGTTCTTTGACGCGGCCGGTCCCGCGCGCTGGCACCTGGATTTGCACACGGCCATCCGGCCTTCCGTGTACCCCACGTTTGCCATCGTGCCGGACCTGGTGGCCGAAGACGCCAAGGCGCAGCTGATCGATTGGCTGGGCCAGGCGGCCATCGGCGCCATCATCATGAACCCGCAGTCTGCCGGCACCTACAGTTATTATTCGGCCGAGTATTGCGGCGCGGCCGCCAGCACGGTGGAGCTGGGCCGCGTGGGCACCCTGGGGCAGAACGATTTATCGCTGTTCGACGACGTGTCGCGGGCGCTGGACGGCCTGTTGCGCGGCCTGCCTGCGCAGCCCGTCAAGGCGCAACCGCACGTGTTCAAGGTGGCGCAGGAAATCATCAAGCACAGCGAGGAGTTCCGCATGGCCTTCGATCGCGGCACACAGAATTTCACCTCCCTGCCGCAGCACGCCGTGATCGCCAGCGATGGCGACCACGTCTACACGGTGCGGCACGCGGAAGAGCTGGTGGTGTTCCCGAACCCCGATGTGCGGGTGGGCTTGCGCGCCGGTTTGATGGTGGTGCGCGTGGCTTGATCGTCCAGTCCTCACACAGCATTTGGCGCCAGCCGGGGAAACCCGCCTGGCGCTTTTTTCATAAAAAATGCCGCACAGAAATAATTATCCATTAAGCAATTGATTGGTTTAAAATATTTACCCTTTGCAATTTTTTGGACCAATCATGTTGAAACGCCTGCTGACAGCCTTGCTGTGCCTGACCCTCTCCGGCCTCACGGCTGCCGCCCCTGCCGATGAGAAGGCGGCCGCACCGGAAATGACGGCCGAGCAATTCCTCGCCCAGCTGCACCTGCAGCGCGGCAAGATCACCTTGCCGGGCGGCATCGCCACCCTGGATTTGCCCGCCAATTTCCGTTATTTGTCGCCGACGGACGCCGAGCGCGTGCTGGTCGATGCCTGGGGCAATCCGCCGGGCATGGAATCGCTGGGCATGATCGTGCCTGCCAAGACCAGCGTGCTCGAGCGCGATAGCTGGGGCGTCATCGTCACGTATGAAAAGGAAGGGCACATCAAGGATGACGATGCGGACAGCATCAAATACGACGAATTGCTCAAGGATATGCAGGCGTCCGTGCTGGAAAACAATGCGGAGCGCAAGAAGCAGGGCTATCCCGGCATCCATTTGATGGGTTGGGCGGAAAAACCCAGCTATGCCAAGGATACGCACAAGCTGTACTGGGCCAAGGATTTGATGGTCGATGGCGGCGAGCACTCGCTGAACTACAACGTGCGCGTGCTGGGGCGCGAAGGCGTACTGAACCTGAACGCGATCGCCAGCATGCAGCAGATCGAAGCGATCAAGAAAGAGATGCAGCAAGTGACGGCGTTCACGGAATTTACCGACGGTAACCGCTACACGGATTTCGACAGCAAAACGGACAAGGTGGCGGAATACGGCCTGGCGGCGCTGGTGGCCGGTGGCGTGGCCAGCAAGCTGGGCCTGTTCGGCAAACTGCTGGCGCTGCTGCTGGCCTTCAAGAAAGTGCTGATCCTGGCTGTGGTCGGCGCCGGGGCGGCCATCGTCAAGTTCTTCGGCGGCAAGCGCAAGGACACGCCGCAGCCGCAGCCAGCACCGCAGCCGGAACCTGCGGAACAGCCCGCTCATGCGCCGGACGGCAAGGTGAATCTGGAAAAGTAGGATGAACTGAGCCGCTTGGTGCGCCGGCGCACATGCGCGCCCTGCCCGAAAACAGCGCCTCGGTTACACTGGCTCATCGTTCACTATCAGGAGTTCCCCATGTCCGTGTCCATGTATCAGGCAACCATCCCCGTCTTCATCCGCGGCTTGCGGGTCGTCTCGGCCCTGCTGGAAAAAGCGCAAGCCCATGTCGAGGAAGACGGCATCGTGCCCGAGATTTTGCTGGGTGCGCAGCTGGCGCCCGACATGCTGGACTTGACGGCGCAGGTGCAGCGCGCCAGCGATACGTCGAAGATGTCGGTCGAGCGCCTGAGCGGCGTGCCGGCGCCGAAGTTCGAGGATAATGAAGCGTCGTTCGAGCAGTTACAGGAACGCATCGCCAACACCATCGCTTATATCGACAGCGTCAATGCGGGCCAGATGGCGGGCAGCGCGCAGAAGGAAGTCGTGCTGAACTGGACAGACGAGGGGACAAAATTCTCGGGCGACGATTACCTGCTCAGCTTTGCCTTGCCGAATTTCTATTTCCACGTCTCCATGGTCCACGCCATCCTGCGCAACAATGGCGTGGCCGTGGGCAAGCTCGATTATCTTGGCCCGTACGACTGAGACTGATTATTGCTGTGGTTGCTGCTGAACCTGGTTTTGCACCGCATTGCCCAGCATGCCGCCGCCGATCACGCCGGCCACCGTCGCCAGCGCCTTGCCGCGGCCGCCACCGACCTGATTGCCGATCAAGCCGCCGATGACGGCGCCCGTGCCGATGCCCACGTAGTTCGGTTGTGCCGGCGCCGGCGCAGGCTGCTGCTGGCGGACCGGTTCGCGGTAGGCCGTCTCGCGGTAGCCGTCATTGTTGTCACGGTAGGCAGGACGGGCCTGGGCCACTTGCGTATGGTGCACGACGCGCTTGTGCACGACGGGTGCCGGAGCAGCTTGCGCCACCACGGGAGCGGCCACGGGCGCTGCCAGCGCAGCGGCGTTGGCCGGCGTCATGGCTGCCACGTCGGCAGGCACGGCTGGCACGTTCGCCCGCGAATTGGGCAGGATGCCGGCGATGGACGCCGCGCCCACCAGGCACAGGACCGTCACGGAAATGGCGGCGCCGGCCATCAAGGGGTGGATGCGGCTGGCGGTGGTCGTCGTGTTCATGTGTTCTCCTGGGTGTGGTATTGCGGGTGTTGTTGATGTGTCCAGATTAGCGGCCCCGCCTGCCCAAGGCTAGCCCTTGCGCTGTATCAAACGTAAGCAGGTGTAAGCCGCACTTTCCAAAGCACAGTAGAATCGGTGCTTCCCCTTTTCCGAAAGTCCGCCATGAGCCAGCTATTCACGCCGTTTGCATTGGGGCCGCTGCACGTGGCCAACCGCATTGCCATTGCGCCCATGTGCCAGTACTCGGCCGACAACGGCAACGCCACCGACTGGCACATGATCCACCTGGGCCATTTGGCCCTGTCCGGCGCGGGGCTGCTGATGACGGAAGCGACGGCTGTCTCGCCCGAGGGACGCATCTCGGCCGACGACCTGGGCCTGTGGTCGGACGCGAATCAAGCCGCGCTGGCCAAGGTGGTGCAAGCGATCCGCCGCCACTCCCCAATCCCGCTGGTGGTGCAGCTGGGCCATGCGGGACGCAAGGCATCGAGCCGTGCGCCGTGGCAGGGCGGCACCTGCGTGCATCTGGCCGACGGCGGCTGGCAAACGGTGGCGCCGTCGGCCATCGCCCACGCGCCGGGTGAAACGGTGCCGCTCGCCCTAGACGAGATGGGCTTGCTGCAAATTAAGGGAGCGTTTGTCGCCGCGGCCCAGCGCGTGCATGCGCTCGGCATCGAGGGCATCGAATTGCATGCGGCGCACGGCTATTTGCTGCACCAATTCCTGTCGCCCCTGTCCAACCAGCGCAGCGATGCGTATGGCGGCAGCCTGGACAATCGCATGCGCTTTCCGCTGGAAGTCTATGAAGCCGTGCGCGCCGCCGTGCCGGCCAGCATGGCCGTGGGCGTGCGCCTTTCCGCCACCGACTGGGTCGAGGGCGGATGGGAAATCGAACAAAGCGTGCGTTTCGCGCAGGAACTCAAGCAGTTGGGCGCCGATTTCATCCATGTCTCCAGCGGCGGCATTTCGCCGCAGCAGCAGATTCCCGTGGGACCCGGCTACCAGGTGGCGTTTGCCGAACGCATCAAGCGCGACAGCGGCTTGCCGACAATCAGCGTGGGTTTGATTACGGAAGCGCAGCAGGCCGAAGACATCATCGCCAATGGCCAGTCCGATATGGTGGCGCTGGCGCGCGCCATCCTGTTCGACCCCCGCTGGCCGTGGCACGCTGCGGCCCAGCTGGGCGCGCAAGTGTCGGCGCCGCCGCAGTACTGGCGTTCGCAGCCGCGTGAGTTCAAGAACCTGTTCGGCGACACGACTCTGGGCCAGCGCTAACGTGTCTCGTCTGCTACACTGACGCTTCTTTCCCATTTCTCCAGGACGCTTCGACATGCGCCATTGATACTGCCGTGCTGTGCACGGCCTCGCCCATCCCGCCAGCGCGCCATTGCGCCGCGCGGGTTCGCCAGCCTTGCTCAAGGAGTATCCATGCCCGCATTACTACAACTCGACCGTCTTTCCTTTGTGCTGCCCGATGGCCGCGCCTTGTTTTCCGATTTGCAATTTTCTTTTGCCCCGCAACGTATCGGCCTCGTCGGCGATAACGGCGTGGGCAAGAGCGTGCTCGCGCGCCTGCTGGCAGGCCGGGCGCAGCCGTCTTCTGGCGCCGTGCGCTGTGACGGCAGCGTGCATTACGTGGCGCAGGAGCTCGATCCGGAGCGCTATCGCACGGTGGCGGCGCTGGCCGGCATGGACGACTTGCTGGCCGCGCTGGCGCGCATCGCCGCCGGCAGCATCGACGAGGCCGACTATGCACTGGTGGGCGAACGCTGGGATGCCCAGGCCCGATTGCGCCAGGCGCTTGATGCGCTCGATTTGCGCCATGTCGATGCCGATACATCAACGGCCAGCCTGAGCGGCGGCGAACGCCAGCGCATCGCGCTGCAGGGCGCCTGGCTGTCGCAGGCGGACTGGCTGGTGCTCGATGAACCGAGCAACCACCTTGACACGCGGCAGCGCGCCCGCCTGGTGGCGCAGATGGCGCGCTGGCCGGGTGGCTTGCTGCTGATCAGCCATGACCGCGGCTTGCTCGAGCACGTCGATGCAATCGCCGAGCTGTCGCCGCAGGGCTTGCGCAGCTATGGCGGCAATTACGCGCTGTATGCGCAGCAGCGCGCGCTGGAACAGGCCGGTTTTGCTGCGGCCCTGCAGGCGGAAAAGGCTGGTGCCCGACGCGAACAGCGTGAAGCGCAACAGCACGCCGAGCGCCAGCAGCGCCGAGTCGGACGCGGCGAGAGGGAAGGGCGCGAAGGCAACCAGAGCAAGCTGCTGCTCGACGCGAAAAAGGAGAAAAGCCAGGATAGCCAGGGCAAGCTGCGCGTGCGAGCGCAAGAGGCGCAGCAGGCGCGCCAGCAGCGCGTGATGGATGCCAGCGCCCGCTGTGCGCCCGAGGCCGAACGGCTGCTGCTGGCGCCCGAGAGCGCCGTGCCGAACGGCAAGCTGATCCTGGAGCTGCGCGAGCTGGTCTTGCCGCATGGCCAGGCGCAGCCTGTGAACCTGGTCTTGAGCGGGCCGCGCCGCCTGGCCGTGACGGGCGACAATGGCAGCGGCAAGTCGACCCTGCTGCGCGTGATCGCCGGACAACTGGCGCCCGCCAGCGGCGAGCCGCGCTGCTATGCGCAGGTGGCCTGGCTGGACCAGCATGCTGGGCTGCAAGACGGCGAGTGCAGCGCCGTGCAACGCTTGCAGGCACGCAACAGTATCTTGCCGGAAGGCGAGCTGCGCACGCGGCTGGCGCTGCTGGGCATTGCCGGCGCGCGCGCCACCATGCCCAGCCGTTTGCTCAGCGGCGGCGAGCGCATGAAGGTGGCGCTGGCGGCCGAGCTGTATGCGCAGGCGCCGCCGCAACTGCTGCTGCTCGACGAACCGGACAATCATCTGGACCTGGCCAGCCTGCAGGCGCTGGAGCAGATGCTGCTGCAATACCAGGGGGCGTTACTTGTGGTTTCGCACGACCAGGCATTTTTGGAGGCAATAAATCTTGACCCCGAGGGCTTGACATTGCACAAGTGACAATTTAATGAAAAAAGTCA
This sequence comes from Janthinobacterium sp. HH106, assembly GCF_001758725.1. Classification (NCBI taxonomy): domain Bacteria; kingdom Pseudomonadati; phylum Pseudomonadota; class Betaproteobacteria; order Burkholderiales; family Oxalobacteraceae; genus Janthinobacterium; species Janthinobacterium sp. HH106. The sequence goes on from NZ_LRIC01000048.1 coordinate 57,598, forward strand.
CGCTCGATGCCTGTAGAGCATGCTTCATGAACCGATGCTGAATTTTGTTTGATTGTCGGTATAATCCACTGAATAACCGGGCCTATTTGTGAACTAAAACTGCTGGTTCACCAATATGATGACGTTTAATCTGGCACTGTTGTCGGTCACTACCGCGCTGCCAGGGCGTCATCCTGCGTGCCCTGCCGTGCATGAATTTTGGTTTCGCTTATATTGTTTTCTTGGAGAAATAGCATGTCGTTTTACGAAAAAATCAAAGCCCTCAACATTGAATTGCCAGTCGTCGCCGCCCCAGCTGCCGCCTACGTGATGCATGCCCGCACGGGCAACACCGTCTTCCTGTCCGGCCACCTGGCCAAGAAGGATGGCAAGGTCTGGGTTGGCCAACTGGGCAAGGACGTCACCACGGAAGAAGGCAAGATCGCTGCGCGCGGCATCGCCATCGAACTGATCGCCACCCTGCAAGATGCATGCGGCGGCGACTTGAACAAGGTCAAGCGCATCGTCAAGGTCATGAGCCTGGTCAATTCCACCTCCGAATTCACGGAACAGCACCTGGTGACCAATGGCGCCTCGGAACTGTTCGTCGAAGTCTTCGGCGATAGCGGCAAGCACGCCCGCTCCGCCTTTGGCGTGGCGCAAATCCCGCTGGGTGCTTGCGTCGAGATCGAGCTGATCGCCGAACTGGCCTGACGCAGTAGCCTGAACACATGAGCATGCCGGCGATTGCCGCCGGCTAGCCCTTTCCTCCTTTCCAGCAAGAGCGGAACCGCCATTGGGGTGGAGGGATCGGTGTATTCAAGAAAAAAACGGAGACACGTAATGAAAACGAGTGAACAAGGCTTGCACCGCGGCCTGGGCGAGCGGCAAATCCGCCTGATGGCGCTGGGCGCCGCGATTGGCGTGGGCCTGTTTTTGGGTTCCGGCAACGCCATCAAGATGGCCGGTCCCGGCATCATGCTGTCGTACATCATCGGTGGCGCGGTCATCTTCATGATCATGCGCGCGCTGGGCGAAATGGCCGTGCACAACCCGGTTGCCGGTTCCTTCAGCCGCTATGCCCAGGATTACCTGGGCCCCCTGCAAGGCTATCTGACGGGCTGGAACTACTGGTTCCTGTGGCTGGTCACGTGTGTGGCGGAAATTACCGCCGTCGCCATTTACATGGGCATCTGGTTCCCCGACGTGCCGCGCTGGATCTGGGCCCTGGCGGCCCTCGGTTCCATGGGCGCCATCAACCTGCTGGCCGTGAAAGCCTACGGCGAGTTCGAATTCTGGTTCGCCCTGATCAAGGTCGTCACCATCATCCTGATGATTGTCGGCGGCACGGGCATGATCGTCTTCGGTCTCGGCAACGGCGGCGTGGCCATCGGCATCTCGAACCTGTGGACGCATGGCGGCTTCTTCCCGAATGGCGCGCAAGGCGTGCTGATGTCCTTGCAGATGGTGATGTTTGCCTACCTGGGCGTGGAAATGATCGGCCTGACGGCCGGCGAAGCGGCGAACCCGAAGAAATCGATTCCCGACGCCATCAATTCCGTGTTCTGGCGCATCCTGATTTTCTATGTCGGCGCGCTGTTCGTCATCCTGTCGATCTACCCATGGAATGAAATCGGCACCACCGGCAGTCCCTTCGTCATGACGTTCGAACGCCTGGGCATCAAGACGGCCGCCGGCATCATCAACTTCGTCGTGCTGACGGCAGCCTTGTCGTCGTGCAATGGCGGTATCTTCAGCACGGGCCGCATGCTGTACAACCTGGCGCTGCAAGGCCAGGCCCCGAAGGCGTTTGCGGAAACGACGGCCAGCGGCGTGCCGCGCCGCGCCATCCTCGTGTCCGTCGTGGCGCTGTTGCTGGGCGTGCTGTTGAACTACATGGTGCCGGAAAAAGTGTTTATCTGGGTCACCTCGATCTCGACCTTCGGCGCCGTCTGGACCTGGGGCGTGATCCTGGTCACGCAGATCCAGTTCCGCAAGACCTTGACGCCGCTGGAAATCAAGAACCTGGCCTTCCGCATGCCGTTCGCGCCGTATGGTTCCTGGATTTCGCTCGCGTTCCTGGCGCTGGTGATCGGCCTGATGGCGTATTTCCCCGATACGCGCATCGCCCTGATGGTGGGACCGGCCTGGCTGATCCTGCTGACGGTGCTGTACTACGCGCTGGGCCTGGCGCCCAAGGACAAGCGCGATGACGTGCCGCAAGGCTACGAAGCGGGTTGGCCAGCGGCCGATGCGCCACACATCAAGAAGTAAGCCAGCGTCGTTGAGCTGAGCCAGAAGCGCGCCCCTGCACCCGCAGCGGCGCGCTTTTTATTTCATATTGACAATCCCAGGCCCCGCTAGCGTCCATGCGCGTTTCGCGGCGCACGCCTGGCGTTGTTTCCTTACATCAAAGTTCTGTTTAGCTGAGCCGGTGAAAGCCCTATAATCGCTTAGTTTTGAAAATGGACGCGATCTTTCCGGTTTTTTGCCAGGTAGGGCCGGAGCGCTATTTGTTTTTACCCGTCGTACGAAAATACGTATGCCTCATAAAGGAAGTCTAGTGAGCCAAACCCTGGTCCAGAAACTCTGCCGCACCAAGCCGATCGATACCACGGTCGAATATGGTGAAGGCCTCAGCAGCAGCGGCTTGAGCCGCTCCATCGGCCTGTTTTCCCTCACCATGATCGGCGTCGGCGCCACCATCGGCACGGGCATCTTCTTTACCATGGTCGAAGCCGTGCCCAAGGCGGGCCCCTCGGTCGTCCTGTCCTTCCTGATCGCCGCCATCACGGCTGGCTTGACGGCCTTGTGCTATGCGGAATTGTCGTTCCGCATCCCCGCCTCCGGCTCCTCGTATTCGTTTGCCTACGCCACCGTGGGTGAGTTTCTTGCCTTCATCATGGCCGCCTGTCTGCTGCTCGAATACGGCTTGGCGGGCAGTGCCGTGGCCATCGGCTGGTCGTCCTACCTGAATAACTTCCTGGAAAACGCGTTTGGCTGGCATATTCCCGAGATGCTGCGCACGCCGATGATCGTTTCCGGCCCGCATGGCATGGAGTTCCACTCCGGCCACATCAACCTGCCGCCCATCTTTTTGATCTGCATGTGCGGCTTTTTGCTGCTGCGCGGCGCCAAGGAATCGGCCCTGATGAACGCCATCATGGTCATCATCAAGCTGTCCATCCTCGTGTTCTTCATTGCCATTGCCTTTTCCGGTTTTAATGCAGACAACTTCGTACCGTTCTTTAATACCGACAATAGCAAGGGCTTTGCCGGCATGACGGGCGTCACCGCTGCGGCCGGCACCGTCTTCTTCTCCTTCATCGGCCTCGATACGGTGGCGACGGCGGGCGATGAAGTGAAAGATCCCAAGCGCAATGTGCCACGCGGCATCCTGTATGGCTTGCTGATCGTTACCGTGTTTTATTTGCTGGTGGCCGTGGCCGCCCTCGGTGCGCAACAGGCGAAATTGTTCGAAGGCCAGGAAGCGGGCCTGGCGGTGATCCTGCAAAACGTCACGGGCAAGACCTGGCCCGCGCTGGTGCTGTCGGCCGGTGCCGTCATTTCCGTCTTCAGCGTGACCCTGGTGACGATCTACGGCCAGACGCGCATCCTGTTTGCCGTCAGCCGCGACGGCCTGATCCCGAAATCGTTCCAGAAGATCCATCCGCGCACCCTGGTACCGGTCAGCAATACCATCATCGTCTGCCTGGTGGTGGCTCTGGTGGCGGGTTCCGTCGATGCGACTTACCTGTGGGACATGGTCAGCATCGGCACCCTGACGGCCTTCATGGTGGTCTCGATCGCCGTGCCCGTGCTGCGCCACAAGCAGGGCGCCAACCGTATCGAAGGCTTCAGCGTGCCGTTCGGGCCGTACGTGATTCCTGGCCTGAGCATTATGGCTTGCCTGTACATCATGCGTGATTTGCCGCATACGACGTTTGTCGTGTTCAGCGTGTGGATGGCGGTCACGGTGGCCATTTACTTCTTGTACAGCATGCGGCATTCGCACCTGGGCAGGAAGACCCGCTAATGCAGTCTGTTCCATCCAAAACCGCCGCGCTTGCCGGCGGTTTTTTTTATTTCTAACCGGAATTTACATGATGAAAATAACTGATCTGGCCGCCTGCGGCTTGCTGGCAAGCAGCTTTCTGGGAACCACGGCGCAAGCCGCGCCTGCCAGCGGGCCGGCATTGCGCGATTACCGCGCCGTGGCCCTGTCGGCCAATGGCCAGCGCATTGCCGCCATCGAGTCGAGCAAGGTGGGTGAACAGCCGCAGCGTCCGAACGCGGCCATCGTCGTGCGCGACGCCGCCAACGGCGCCATCGTGCAGCAATTCGACCCGTGCGCCGTGTGTTCCTATGACAAGCCCAGCTGGTCGCCCGATGGCAGGCAACTGGCCTTTGTCGGCTACGACGCCAAGGCGGGCACGGCGCAGCTGTACCTGGCCACGATGACGCAGGCACAGGCGCGCGTGTTGACGAGTATCAAAGGTGTGGCCAGCACGGCGCGCTGGTCGCCGGACGGCAAGCAGCTGGCGCTGCTGGCCACGGTGGGCGCGCGCAAGCTGGCCGGCGCCGTGGAGGCGGGCGCGCGGCAGGTGGGCGAGGTGGGCAGCGAAGATGATGCCCAGCGCATCGCCATCGTGCCGGCCAGCGGCGGCGAACCGCGCCTGCTGTCACCCGCCGACACCTATGTGTATGAATACAACTGGACGCCTGATGGCCGCGGCTTTGTTGCCACCAGCGCGCAGGGCAATGGCGACAGCAACTGGTGGGTTGCCAAACTCAGCCATATTGACGGGGACACGGGAGCCCTGCGCGTGATCGCGTCGCCGGCCATGCAGCTGAACCTGCCGTCGGTCTCGCCGGACGGCAAGACGGTGGCCTTCATCGGCGGCCTGATGAGCGATTTCGGCTCCATCGGCGGCGATATTTATACCGTGCCGCTGGCCGGCGGCACGCCGCGCAATCTCACGCCCGATTACCGCGGCACCTTCAATGGCGTCGTCTGGCGCGGCGCCGGCTTGCTGGCGACGGCCCTGATCGATTCGGAGCTGGCGCTGGTGCCCGTCGATGCGCAAACGGGGCCGGCCCAGCCCGTGCTGCTCGGTGAACTGAGCAGTGGCGGCAGCGATGGCCGTCTGTCCTTCAGCGCCGATGGCTCGCAAGCGGCTGCCGCGCAGGAAGACTTTACCCATGCCAGCTACCTGGTGGCGGGGCCGGTGGGCCAGCTGAAAAAGATCACGCGCGACAATGACGGCTTTGCGCCGCAGTTGACGGTGCAGAACGTGGGCTGGAACAACGAGCAATACAAGGTGCAAGGCTGGCTGCTGGGGCCGTTGAAGACGGACGCAGGCAAGCGCTACCCGATGATCGTCAACGTGCATGGCGGGCCCGGCGCGGCCGCCTCGCCCCGTTACGTGGCGGCGAGCACCCTGATCCACGAATTGACGCAAAAAGGCTATTTCGTCTTCCTGCCCAATCCGCGCGGCAGCTTTGGCCAGGGCCAGGCTTTTACACGCGCCAACATGGCGGACTTTGGCGGCGGCGACTGGCGCGACATTCTCACCGGCATCGATGCCGCGCAAAAAGTGGCGCCCGTCGACGGCCAGCGCCTGGGCCTGATCGGCCACTCGTATGGCGGCTTCATGACCATGTGGGGCGTCACGCACAGCGATCGCTTCAAGGCGGCCGTGGCGGGGGCGGGCGTGTCGAACTGGATCAGTTATTACGGCCAGAACGGCATCAACCAGTGGATGATCCCGTTCTTCGGCGCTTCCGCCTATGACAACCCGGCCGTGTATCGCAATTCTTCGCCCATCGAATCGATCAAGGCGGCGAAGACGCCGACCTTGATTTACGTGGGCGAGCGCGACGTGGAAACGCCGGCCGCCCAGTCGCTGGAATTCTGGCACGGCTTGCGGGCCATGGGCGTGCCGTCCAGCCTGTTCATCTACGACGGCGAAGGCCATTCCTTCCGCAAGCCCGAGCACCAGCGCGATTTGCAGCAGCGCACCATCGGCTGGTTTGAGCGGTACTTGAAGTAAGTCGCGCAGGCTTAGCGCGGGGCCACAATATGCACGATGGCCGCGCTATGTACCACGATCTTGTCCGCATCCGCCTGCAACAGGCGAATACGGCGCTGCACCAGCGGCCAGCCCGACCAGGCCACGTCGCTGACGGGCGGCGCGGCGGGGGCGGCCAGCGGCGCGTTGATGGCGGCCTTGTCATCGAGCTGCTCCAGCGCGCGCGACAGGGTCAGGCACACTTGCGTGTGGCTATGGCCGAGTAGGGCGTTGACGGGCGTGACGGGCAGCTGGCTGGCGTGGCGCCCGAGGATCGAGCGCAGCGCCGCCACGTGGGCGACCAATAAGTAATTTTGCACGATGAACAGGTTGATGTCTTCCACGGCCCGCTGCTTGCTGGCCGGTTCATCGAGCATGCGCACCAGCGCCGAGCTGAGCGCGGCCAGGCTGTCCATCAAGCGCTTGCGTTCGATGCGGTAGGCGAAATCATCGAAGCATTTTCCCTGCAGCAGCGCGAAGCTGGCTTGCATATAGCTGAGGTTCACATTCAGTACCTGGCGCACGAGGCGCGGCAGGCTCTGGTATTCCCAGTTGGCCAGCACAAAGCTGAACACGGTGGCCACCGCCGCGCCGATCAGGGTGTCGATCAGGCGCTCGCTGACGAGGTTCGGGTTGCTGGGCGCCACCAGGTGCATTTGCAGCAAGATCATCAGGCTCACGGCAATGGCCGTGTAGCGGTAACGCAGATAGATGAAGGTGGGCGTGGCCACGATGGAGAGGAATAAAATGGCCATCAGCACGATATTGCTGTGCACGAAGCGGATCACGATGGCCGTGATGATGCAGCCGATGATGGTGCCGATGATGCGGTCGGCGCGGCGCTGGCGCGTCATGCTGAAGGTGGGGCGCAGGATGATGACGATGGTCAGGACGATCCAGTAGCTGTGCGCCGCATACGGCAGCCAGTGGCCGATCAGTAATCCCACGGAGATGGCCATCGACACGCGCAGGGCGAAGCGGAACACGGGCGAATCCAGGCGCAGATTCGATAGCAGGGTCTTCAGTTCGTATTTCTGCTGCGACAAAAACGGCGCCATGTCCGCGCCGCTCCAGAACGGCACGTCGGCATAGACTTTTTGCGTCGCCAGATGCAGCTCGGCGATCATTTTCAAAATGGCGCGGATCTTGTTGCGCTGCGCGCGCAGGGTCGCCAGCGCTTCCTGCGCGCCGTCGCCTTTTGCGTGCAGGCGGGCGATTTCCGCTTCGATCTCGGCCCATTCCCTGTCATAGCTGATCTGCGCATACGAGGCGCGCTTGCGCGTGACAGCGTAGGCCACGGATTCGATGTCGCGCGCCGCCTTGTAGGCCAGGTCGTGCAAGGATTTCAAGACATCGGAGTCGGCCAGGTGCTGGCGCAGCAGCGCGTAATCCGTGTGCGTGGAGAGGATCAGTTCATACAAATCGAGCATGCACACATGCACCTGTACGACGATGGCATCTTTGCTGTTTTTGTGGCTGCGCAGAATCAGGTCGCGCGACGCCTGCTGGCGGTCGGCCAGAATGCTTTGATGGCGCACCAGCTTGTTGAACTGTTCCGTCAAATTGAAACGCGTGTCGTAGAAATCGGCCTTGATGTCGATGTAGGCGGCTAACTCGAACAGGGCTTCGGCCAGTACTTGCTGCTTGATGCGGTGGCGCAAGACCCAGGCGATGGCCATGGCATAGGCCAGATAGATCAAGCCGCCCAGCATGAACAGGCCCGCATGGTGAAACGATTGCTGCCACGTCATCTGGTGCTCCATCGACATGGTCATGATGAACAGGGCGGCCAGTTGCAAGGGCATGGATTTCTTGCCGTACACCACCATCATGCTGGCAAGAAAGCTGACCAGCACGAGCACCGTCATCAGCAGCCACTGCACGGGACCGCACAGGCTGATTAACAAGGTGACGGCGCTGCACAGCAGAACCGAGGCCAGCATCTCGTTGAACTTGTGGCGCAGGGGGCTGGGCATGTCCATCAGGGTCGTGCACAGGGCGCCGATGCACACGGTCATGGCGGTGGCGCTGTCGCTGATCTCCAGGGTCAGCAAGGTCAGGCCGACCAGGCCGATGGCCACGCGCAAGCCCAGGTAAAAATAATGGCTGTAGATAAAGGTGCGCAGGTTCAGTGCGTAGTGCATGGGATTACCTTGTGGGCAGGGCACAGAAAGAGGCGCCGCACCGGGGTCTCCGATGCGGCGCCAGGATGTTGCATTCGCTACAGCCTTGATTTACATCAGGGCAATGACGGGATAGCGCCGCCATTCAGGCTCGGCAAAGCGCTGGCAGTGTTCAAAAATGAAGTCGAGCACGGCTTCCTGATTGCTCAGCAAGGCCGGATTCGCTGCCTTCCACTCGGCAAATTTAGCGGCCAGCGCCGGCTCATCGCGCAGCAGTTCCGACGCCATGTCTTCAAAGACGTAATCGGAAAACGCTTCTTTCTTCTCCAGCACGCTGTTGAAGAAGCCCCAGCGGAAGAAGCTGTCGTGTGCCTGCGGTTCCAGCGTTTCCACGGCGTAGCGGGCGTTGTCCTGGTCCAGGCTGATCACATAGTCGCCCGCCTGCACGGTGAACTGGCCCGTGCGCGCTTCCAGTTCCACCGTGTCGTGGAACATGTGGCCTTCGTAGGCCGTGGCCCGCGTGCCGACGTCGGTGATGTGGTAGTAGCGCGCCGTTACCGTCTGTTCGGTGGTGATTCGGCTCATTTCGACGCCGTTCCAGCGCAGCCGTTCGATGACTTCGCGCCACGCTTGCGGCACGATATAGGCTTTTGGCGCGGCCACGGTGACGTCCGCATCGAAGCGGTTGTAGTAGGCGATGTCGCGTTCCCACGGCTGCGAGCGGTCGTACGACAGGCGCTGGTAGTCGCCCAGCACGCTAGCCGTGTATTTGGCCGCGTAGCCCTTGAAAGGGAAGGTCGACGGTTGTTCCTCGTTCATGCTCCAGTGGATGGGCCACTCGGCTTGCGTGCGTCCCGCTGCCTTGGCTTGCGCGCGCAATTGGCGGATTCTCTCGCCATGCTTCACCGTAAACGCCATGGTGATGTCGAGCAGGACGCGCATGGACGCGTAGCGGTCGGCAAAGGGCTTGAGCATGTGCGTTTCCGGCATGAAACCGATGACGTGATGCAAGGCCGCAAAACCGGTCGAGAAACGGGGCACTTCGAGGAATTCGGCGATGCCGTGGTCCGGGCTATCCTTGACGGGGTTCACGTACGGGCAGGTGGGCCAGCCGGCTTGTTCCATGTGCGCAAAGATGTGCGGCAGCATGGTGTCTTGCAGGAAGGGACCGAGGCCATTGCCCAGCTTATCCGTCTGCGTGTGGATCAGGGTCATCGTGTACGGGTAGTCGGCGCCGTTCGACGTGTGCGTGTCGACCATCACGTCCGGGTCCCAGCTGGCCAGCAGGCGGTTGAACACTTGCGCGTTCAGGCTGTCGCACTTGATGAAATCGCGGTTCAAGTCCAGGTGGCGGCTATTGCCGCGGAAACCGAATTGCTCCGGGCCATCCTGGTTTACGCGCGACGTGTTGGCGCGGTTCAGACTGCCATCGACGTTGTAGATCGGAATGAACAGCAGCACGGTGCTGCCCAGCGCCGCCAGGCGTTCCGGCTGCGTGCACAGGTCGCGCACGATGGCCATGCAGGCGTCGATGCCTTCCGGTTCGCCCGGGTGGATGCCGTTGTTGTTGAAGAACACGGTGCGGCCCGCGCGCTTGATCTGTTCGCGGTCGAATACGCCGTCCGCGCTGATGACGCCAGCATGGATGGGCACGCCCGAATCGGACAGGCCGATCTGTTCGAAGTGCAGCACTTGCGGGTAGCGTGCGGCGAGATCTTGATAGAAGGTGATGCATTCCAGCCAGGTCGTGGTCTGGTTGTGGTTACCGAGTTCGTAGGTCGTGCGCAAGTCTGGTGGCATAGCGGTCTGAGTCTGGGAGGGGGAAGGCGCGCTGGGTAAGTACGCCCGCTAGGGGCCAATTGTAGCACCGGCGTCGGCGCCTTGAGGCGCGGCAGATGGGCCGGGCCGCACTTGTGTTATGAATACGTTTCACGCGCAAGGGAGGCGGCATGGGCAAGGCAGTGTTGGCAGCGCTGGTGTGGTGGGCTTGCCTGGCGGCACAGGCGGCGCCGTTGCGCTTGCCTGCGAGCAAGGAACCGGTGGCGCAGGGCGGCTCCGTGACCGCCGCCGCACAGGGCGCGCTGATACGCTACCGGGGCTGGCTGCTGGCCGTCGATGGCGCCGTATCGGAGGAGCGGCCCGACGTCTTGCTGACGTCGGCGGAGGCGGGGCAGGCGCCGCAGTTGCGGGTCGGCGCGACGCAGCGTGTCTTGCCCGTATGGTCGGCTTTCGAGCTCGTCAAGGGCAGCACGCGCCTGCGCATCACGGCGCTGCCGGGGCCGGATGAGGTGGCCGCGCTGCTGCTGGACTTTGGCGACGGCGATTACCGCATCGTGATTCCCGCCGCGCGCATCGCCCGGCAAGCCTATCCGCTGCTGGCGCAGCGCTTTCCCGGCGCCGACCTGGCCTTGCTGCTGCAGGAGGGCCGGAGGGTCATGCTGCCGCTGGGAAGCGGCAGCGCGCAAGTATTTGGCGAGGAGCAAGCCGTGCCTTACCGCTTTAGCAAAGTAAAACGTTAGGCAAAAAAAAAAGCCACTCCCGCAGGAGTGGCTCAGGGAACAACCGCCCGTTGCCGGGCTTATTAGTTGTTGTTATCCGCGAATTACTCGGCGCCCATTTCTTTCAGCAGGTTGTCTGCGTGGTCGATGTGTTTCATGTTCCACAGCATGTAGCGCAGGTCGACCTGGATCGAACGGGTGTTGGCCTTGTTGTAGTCCCAGTCGGAAATGATCGAGTCCAAGGTGCCGTCGAATGCCAGGCCGATGAATTCGCCTTTTGCGTTCAGGGCAGCCGAACCGGAGTTGCCGCCGGTGATGTCCAGGGTGGCCAGGTAGTCGACCGGCACGGTTTTCAGCTTCGGATCGACGAATTTGCCGAAGTCCTTGGCCTTGATCGCGGCCAGTTGTTTCGCCGGCGCATTGAACTCGCCTTCGCCCGTGGCTTTGGCGGCGACGCCATTGACGGTGGTGAAAGCGGTCCAGGTGGTGCCGTCGGCGCCATGGTCACGGCCGGCAACACGGCCGAACGTCACGCGCAGGGTGCTGTTGGCGTCAGGATAGACGGCTTGGCCCTTGCTCTTCATGAAGGCGATTTTTGCTTTCATGTAGTTGGCGTAGGCTTGCTGGATCTTGCCGGCCAGTTCTTCGTCTTCCGCTTCGTTTTTCAGCGAATCCGGGTACATGGCGACGGCGGCCTGGATGAAGCTGTCCTTGCTGGCCTGGAATTCGGCTGGCGTGCGTTTCAACCATGCCGCGCGTTCTTCCTTGTCGGCCAGCTTGCTGCCCGCATACAGTTTGTCCAGGGCGGCGGCCAGGTCGGCTTGCGACATGCCATCCTTGATGCCGATGGCGGCGTCGAAGCTGGCACGGCGTTGTGCGGCTGGTTGCGCGGCGTACTTGGTCAGGCTGTTCAATACCAGCGCCTTGTCGACTTTTTCATCGTAGGTGCGCTCGACCGACGTGATGCTCGACGACAAACGTGGCAAATCGCGCGTCTGGTAGCCGGACTTGCGTTCCGTATCGGCCTTGGTGCCTTCGTTCGACAAACGGTACAGGCTGCGTGCCGTGCTCAGCAGGCGTGGCTGCGCATAGCTGAGGAAGAAATCGCGCTTGGTGTCGGCATCGCGCTCGGCGATCAGCTTTTCCACTTGCTCGATGTCGCCGGCAAATTCCGCCTTGCGGGCAGGATTGGCGTTGACCCAGGTTTTCAGGGCTTCGTGTTCCGTCGTCTTGCGCGCCAGGAAGTCGCTGCCCGCGTACGAGTCCAGCATGCCTTGGCGGTTCTTGTAGTAATTGTTCACGCCGGCAACCTGGCCCGCGTATTTCAGGGCAACGTCCTTGTTATCCTTGGTTTCGCGCGCGATGATGGCCAGGGTTTCGCCCGACGCTTTCACGAAGGCCGGGTAGTTCCAGTCAAACGTGAACGCCACTTCCGATGGCAGGCGGTGACGGTTGGTGCGGCCCGGGTAGCCCAGCGCCATGACGAAATCGCCTTCTTTCAAGCCATCCTTGGCCAGTTTCAGCACGTGTTTTGGCTGGTACGGCACGTTGTCCTTGCTGAAGTCGGCAGCTTTGCCGTCTTTGCTGACGTAGGCGCGGTAGAAACCGTAGTCGCCCGTGTGACGCGGCCACATCCAGTTGTCGGTGTCGCCGCCGAATTTACCCACGCCCGCTGGTGGCGCGTGCACCAGGCGCACGTCGCGGATTTCCAGTTGCTTGATCAGGTAAAACTCGAGGCCGCCGTAGTAGCTCGACACGGTGCAGCGGAAACCCGCTTCTTTTTCGCATTCGGCGACCAGTTTCTTCTGGTTTTTCTCGATCGCGTCGATGCGTGCCTTGCCTTGCAGCTTGGCCACGTCGGCGCTGATGATCTTGTCGCTGACATTGGTCACGGCCGAGGTGACGAAGATGCGGCTGCCCGGGGCGGCCGGCAATTCTTCAGCGAAGGTCTTGGCCAGGAAACCGTTGGCCAGCAAATCGCGCTCCTTGGTCGAATTGACCGCCACGCTGTTGTAGACGCAATGGTGGTTGGTGGCAACCAGGCCTTGCGGCGAGACGAACGACGCCGAGCAGCCGCCCAGGCTGACGATGGCGCCCATCGGGAATTCGGTCAGTTTGGTCAGGGTGGTCGGATCGAGTTTCAGTCCGGCGGCTTTCAGTTCCTTGGCTACTTGTGGCAGCTGTTGGGGCATCCACATGCCTTCGTCGGCGTGTGCGAAGTTGCTCAGGATGGCGAGCGCGATGAGAGATTTTTTCATTCGAGTTCTGTTCTTTTACATTGTAGGGAAGTCGGAATCAGCGGAGTACCCGCTGATTGTGCAGCGGGCGACATAGAGTATCCGTATCGAACCCGCACTAGTCAATCACATTTTCCGGAGGGTATGTTCATACGTGGTTGCTTGAACGACATGATTTTAGGTGGCGCAGGGGCAGGAACCGGCCGCCAACGCGCATTTTTCCGTGCGGCCGCTGTGGTATTGTCCATACGTGTCCTAGCGGCAATGAAAAGTGGCCGGGCGCTTGCGCGGCCCGGCCATTTGCTGATGCGCAGCTGTTTGCCTGCTTAGCGTATTTTGCCGCGGCGTAAAAGATTGACGATGCCCAGCAGGATGACGGCGCCGAGGAATGAGACCAGCAGCGAAGCCAGACTGAAATTGTCGCTATTGATGGTGCCCGTGCCGAACAGGGGCGCCAGCAGCCAGCCGCCCAGGAAGGCGCCAACGATGCCGACGACGATATTGAGGAAGATGCCCTGTTGTGCATTGGTTTTCATGACCATGCTGGCCAGCCAGCCGATGACGCCGCCAATAACGATCCAGATAATGAAATTCATGTGGTCCTCCGCGGTGGATAAGTGGGTGTGTCATGTCAGAACAACATCATGCCAATCGATAGTGATGCCGCACGATAGAAAAGTCCAGCGGATTCTCGTCGTGCATGCAAAAGCCCGCCTGGCTGCGGGCAGCGAGGCGGGCTTGTCCTGCGGAAAGGCGGTGTTTAATCGGCCTTGATCGCTTCGACCTGGATGGCCAGCTTGACTTCCGGCGAGAACGCCGGCATGCCGTAGTTCAAGCCAAAGTCGCTGCGCTTGAATTCCGCCGTGGCGTCGGCGCCGCACACTTCGCGCTTGTAGCGCGGGTGCATGATGCACTTGAACTTGCTCACATTCAGCTTGACGGGCTTGGTCACGCCCAGCAAGGTCAGTTCGCCATCGACTTCCACCAGCTGCTCGCCGTTGAACTTGAGCGAGGTACTTTTGTAGGTGATTTGCGGAAATTTCTCGACGTTGAACATGTCCGCTTTTTTCGCGTGCGTGTTCATGGCATCGAGGCCGAAATCGATCGAATCGGCATCGATGACCAGGTCCAGGCTTCCCGTCTTGGCGGCGCGGTCCAGGGCGACCGTCCCCTTGGTCTTGTTGAACTTGCCGCGCCACACCGACATGCCCATGTGATCGGCTTCAAAGCTGGGGAAGGTGTGCGTCGGGTCGAGGTTGTAGGTGTCGGTAGCGGCCATGGCCGAACCCGCGCCGGCAGCTGCCAGCACGGCGATCATCAAGTGCGAAAGTTTCATGCAGATCCTAAAGTTGAACAGGTTGTGGAGTTGTTTTTGGTAACGCCTGAAAAACGTGCAGGACAAGGCGCCAAATAGCACGACGAGGCAAGAGCAACGCAGCCATGGACGTTTCCTCAGGTGTTACTGAGCAGCGACGTGGAATTTGATCGTGACCTCGTCGGCAACCATGCTCGTGTCTTTCCACTCGCCTTCGCCGATGTTGTAGGTCAGGCGCTTGATCGGCAGGGCGCCGTCAAATGCGTATTTGCCGCCGTCGGCTTTTACCGCCAGGGGGAAGGTCACGTCGGTGGTCTTGCCTTTGATGCTCAGCTTGCCGGTGACCGTCAGCTTGCCCGCGCCGGCGGCCTTGATGCTGCTCGAGACAAAGGTGGCTTTCGGGAACTGGGCCGAGTTGAACCATTCTTTCTTCGCCACTTCCTTGTTGTACTCGGGGTCGCCGATATCGATGCTGGCGGTCTCGATTTCCACCGACGCTTTCGAGGCATCCGGCGTGGCCGGGTTGTAATCGATGGCGATATTGAATTTCTTGAACTTCGCTTCCACGGGCACGTTCATTTGCTTGAACACGGCCGACACGCTGGTCTTGGCGGGGTCGACTTTCAGCAGGGTGGCGGCGGTGGCGGCCACGGACAGGCCCAGCAGGGAAGCGAGGACGATGCGTTGGGTGGTTTTCATCTTGTTTTTTTCCTGTAGTTTCAGTGAGCAAGGGGACGTCGATGTCAGGGCAGCATGCGCTTGAGGACGCCATCACGGTCGATGAACTGGTGCTTCAGCGCCGCCAGCACATGGGCGGCCACGGCGGCTGCCATTGTCATGTTCAGAACATAATGAATCTCTTTTAAAAGCGGCTTAAGTTCCGGGTTTGGCGCCATGATGACGGGCAGCTGGAACAGGCCCAGGTAGACCACCGGCACGCCGGCGGCCAGGGTGTACAGGTAGCCGGAGATGGGCACGGCGAAGATCAGGATGTACAGCAGCACATGCATGGCGTCGGCCGCCTTCTTTTGCCAGGCAACCATGCTGGCCGGGTGCGGCGGCGGCACGTTGGCCTTGCGCCACAGCAGGCGGATGGCGGCGATGGCCAGCACGGTCACGCCCAGCCATTTGTGCCAGGAGAAATATTTGAGCTTGGTGGGCGTCAGGCCGGGAATATCCGTCATGATCAGGCCCATGACGAAGGCGCTGATGATCAGCAGGGCGGTCAGCCAGTGCAGGATGATGGCGGTGGTGGTGTAGCGTTGCATCGATGGCTTTCTTGAATGTAGTACGTATTAGGACTAATTCGGCCTAATATACCAAAGAAAATCAAATTGCGCTGCGTGCTGGAGATTCTACAAGAAAGATTGCCGGAAAAACCGCGGGGCGGGCAGCATTTGTGTGCTGGCCGCCCCGCGGGAGTGGGATCGGACGATCCCCATGTGAAAACTGCTTAGATGGCTTTGGCCAATTGCGCCGCGATACCGATGTAGTTGCCCGGCGTCATGGTCAGCAGCACGTCCTTGGCATCCTGCGGAATGGCCAGGCCATTGACGAAGGTTTGCAGCGCTTCCTTCGAGATGCCCTTGCCGCGCGTCAGCTCTTTCAGCTGCTCGTACGGGTTTTCGATGCCGTAGCGGCGCATCACGGTTTGTACGGGTTCGGCCAGCACTTCCCAGGTCGCGTCCAGGTCTTGCGCCAGGCGCGCGTGGTTCACTTCTAGCTTGTTCAGGCCGCGCAGGCAGCTGTCATACGCCAGCAAGGTGTAGCCGAGGCCCACGCCGATGTTGCGCAGCACGGTCGAATCGGTCAAATCGCGCTGCATGCGCGAGACGGGCAGTTTTTCCGACAGGTGCTTGAGCACGGCGTTGGCCAGGCCCAGGTTGCCTTCCGAGTTTTCAAAGTCGATCGGGTTGACCTTGTGCGGCATCGTCGACGAACCGATTTCGCCCGCTTTCAGTTTCTGCTTGAAGTAGCCCAGCGAGACGTACGTCCAGATGTCGCGGTTCAGGTCCAGCAGGATCGTGTTGGCGCGTGCGAAGGCGTCGAACAGTTCGGCCATATAGTCGTGCGGTTCGATCTGGATCGTGTATGGGTTGAAGACCAGACCCAGGCGCTGTTCGATGACGGCCTGCGAGAATGCGGGCCAGTCGAAGCCGGGATAGGCCGACAGGTGGGCGTTGTAGTTGCCGACGGCGCCATTCATCTTGCCGAGGATTTCCACTTGCGCGATGCGTTTCACGGCGCGCTGCAGGCGGGCCACGACGTTGGCGAATTCCTTGCCCAGGGTGGTCGGGCTGGCCGTCTGGCCGTGCGTGCGCGACAGCATCGGCACATCGGCGTTATCGTGCGCGATCTGCGTCAGCTTGGCCACCAGGCCGTTCAATGCCGGCAGCATCACGCCGTCGCGCGCGGCCTTGAGCATCATGCCGTGCGAGGTGTTGTTGATGTCTTCCGAGGTGCAGGCGAAATGGATGAATTCCGACGCCGCCACCAGTTCCGGCACGTCCGCCACTTGTTCCTTCAGCCAGTACTCGACGGCCTTGACGTCATGGTTGGTGACCGCTTCGATGGCCTTGATGCGAGCCGCGTCGGCTTCCGAGAAGTCGGCCGCCATCTTGTCGAGCAGGGCGCTCGCTTCGGCCGAGAACGGCTTGATTTCGGCGAAACCGGCTTGCGACAGCGCCTGCAGCCAGGAGATTTCCACTTTCACGCGGTGGTGCATGAAACCGGCTTCGGACAGGATCGGGCGCAGCAGATCGGTCTTGCTGGCGTAGCGGCCATCGAGCGGAGACAGGGCCGACAGCGTGGAATACGGAGTAGTAGAAGTCATGAGAGCGGACGCAAGTTAAAGAAACGGTTGGCGTGTGGCGCGCGGGGAGGGCAGGGCTATTGCAATACAGCAATACTGACGGCGCCACAGTAAAGGACGATTTTACCACCGCTGGCCGCTGGCCAGCCGTCCATCGGGCGCCGGCGCACCGCAATTTGGCTGAATCCGGCCCCGATGCGGCATGCCTGCCACACCATGGAGACGGCTGGGCGCGTGCCGCCAAACACCGCTGCCGCCGATGCTATACTGCTTGCTGATCCTTTACCTTAAAGTAGCTATGAAACTGATCGGTTCCCTCGCCAGCCCGTATGTCCGCAAAGCCCGTATCGTGCTGGCGGAAAAAAAGCTCGACTATGTCTTCGAGCTGGAAAACGTGTGGGTGCCGGAAACCCGCATCGCCCAGGCCAATCCCCTGGGCAAGGTGCCCTGCCTGGTGATGGAAGATGGCAGCACCTTGATCGACTCGAAAGTCATCGTCGAATACCTCGACACGCTCACGCCCGTCTGTAAACTGCTGCCGGCCGGCGGCAATGGCCGCGAACGGGCCGATATCAAGAACTGGGAAGCGCTGGCCGACGGCATCCTCGACGCGGGCGTGCTGGTGCGCCTGGAGCGCACGCAGCGCCCGCCCGAGCAGCAAAGCGCGGCCTGGATCGCGCGCCAGCTGGACAAAGTCACGCTGGGCCTGGCGGCGCTCGAGGCGCGCCTGGGCGAGAGCGCGTATTGCGCCGGCAAGAACTACACCCTGGCCGACGTGGCCGTGGGCTGTACCCTGGGCTGGCTCAGCTTCCGCTTCCCGGAAATCGACTGGCGCGCGGATCACCCGGCGCTGGCGCGCCTGTTCGACAAACTGTCCGAACGGCAATCTTTCAAGGATACCGTGCCGCAATAAGGCGCGGACGAAAAAAAACCGGCTCTGCCGGTTTTTTTATCTGCCTCGAAGAGCAATTACTCATCAATCGCCATCTGACTTTGCAGGTAATTCTGAATGCCGACCTTGGCGATCAGGTCGATCTGCGTTTCGAGCCAGTCGATATGCTCTTCCGTGTCTTCCAGGATCATCAGGAACAGGTCGCGCGAGACGTAGTCGCCCGCTTTTTCGCTGATGGCGATGCCTTCCTTGACGGTGGCGTGCGCGGCGCGTTCCAGCTTCAGGTCGCATTCCAGCATTTCCGGCGTGTTCTCGCCGATCAGCAGCTTGTGCAGCGCTTGCAGGTTCGGCAGGCCGTCGAGCATCAGGATGCGGTCGATCAGCTTGTCGGCGTGTTTCATTTCGCCGATCGATTCTTCGTATTCTTTCTTGCCCAGCTTTTCCAGGCCCCAGTGCTTGTACATGCGCGCATGCAGGAAGTACTGGTTGATGGCCGACAGTTCGTTGGTGAGCTGTGCATTGAGCATGCGGATGACTTCTTTATCGCCCTTCATGGCATTTCCTTTGTTCTGTGTCGCGTTCGATGATGAAACCGCAGGCTGCTGGCGTTCACGGCTGGGTGGCGCAGGGCTGCCTGGTGGCGCGCAGGTTGCCGGTTTCGCTATGCCCGCATGATAGCGCAAAATATGGGCGGTTTTCGGTGCTAAACGGCATTTTTCCGTCTTTTTAACGTAAATATCGTGCGAATAAAACCCATTCTCAAGTGGATTGCCCACTTGCGCCGTTTTTTATTTGTTAAGGAAAATGAAGGCCATTCTCATTCGCGTTTCTGGCCCGCTTTTGGCGCTGCCGGATCGCGTGCATGACCGCGCTGAACAGGCGGGAAATGTTGGGCCATTCTTGCTTTTGTGGCTTCTTGGCCGCTGCCGGCGATGCGATAATCAGGCAGCGATATTTACTGAAAAAAGGATAGCAAGATGATGCTGCATATACCCGGCGTGCTGACGCCGGAACAGGTGACGCAGTTTCGCCAGCGCCTGGCGCAGACGGACTGGGTCGACGGGCGCGCCAGCGTCGGGGCGCAAGGCGCGCAAGTCAAGCGCAACCGCCAGCTGGCAGAGGGGTCGCCGCTGGCGCTGGAGCTGGGCGAGATCGTCAGCCGCGCGCTGATGGCCAATCCCCTGTTCTTTGCCGCCGTGCTGCCGCTGCGCATCCTGCCGCCCTTCTTCAACAGCTATGCGGGCGGCGAGCACTATGGTCTGCACATCGATGGCGCCATCCGCACGCCGAAAAACGGCATGCAGTCGATGCGCGCCGACGTCTCGTCGACCGTGTTCCTGAGCGAGCCGGACGAGTACGAGGGCGGCGAGCTGGTGGTGGTCGATGCGTATGGCACGCATGAAGTGAAACTCCCGGCCGGCGACGTGATCGTGTATCCGTCGAGCAGCGTGCATCAGGTGCTGCCCGTCACCAGCGGCGAGCGCATCTGCTCTTTCCTGTGGACGCAAAGCATGGTGCGCGAGGACTGGAAGCGCAGCATGCTGTTCGAGCTCGATCAGAACATCCAGAGCGTGCGCGCAGAACACGGCGATTCGCCGGCGACGGTGGGACTGACGGGGCATTATCACAATCTGCTGCGCATGTGGGCGGAGATGTAATCGTGGTGATGTCGGATTACGCGCGGCCTTTGGCCTCGCTAATCCGACCTACGATACTGCGTGATGCACCGGCAAAAAAAAGTCTGCCTGGCCCGGGGATGTAGGCTGGCAGACTGAAACAAGCAAATCGCTTGACTAAAAACGGGCGCAAAAAAGCAAGCAGGGCACAGGGTGCGGTGCTTGCGGGCTGGCAGCGGCCCTAGGGCCGCAGGAAGGCTAGCTCAGCTGGAAGGTCAGGGGGACAAGCACGTACACGGGGACGGGTTTGCCGTTTTCGATCATCGGCTTGAACAGCGCGCGCTGCGCGGCTTGGCGGCCTGCTTCATCGAGGTTCGTGTAGCCGGTCGATTTCTGGATCAGGATTTGCTCGGGCAAGCCCTTTTCATTGATCAGGATGCGCAGCACCACGGTGCCGCTTTCGCCCAGGCGGCGCGACAGATTCGGATAGATCAGCTGCGGCGCCTTGATGTATTCGACGCTGCTGACGGTGCGCGGCGTCGCTGGCGCCGGTGGCGTCGGCGACGGTGCGGCTGGCGCCGTCGGCGCGGCGGTGGCGACGGGCGCCGCTTCGGCGCGCGTCGGCTGCGGCGGCGTGATCGTCGGTTCGCTCGGCGCCACGGCGATCAGCGGCAGCGGCGGGATCACGGCGCGCGGCACGGGCGCACTCAGTTCCACGGTTTTCGGTACGGACGGCGCCGGCGGTTTCGGTGGCGCCGGCGGGGCGATGATGCTGATGGTCGTGATGGTCGGCATGGCCGCCGTGACGACGCGGCTCAGCAGGCCGCTCTGGATGGCGTAAAAGCCGGCGATATGCAGGACGACGATGGCCATCAGCGGCGCGAATTTGTTGCGCTTCTTGTCGAAGTCGGCAAATTGCTGCACGGCCTGCACCGTTACGGGCGGGGGCATCATCGTCATGGCGTTCATCGCTTTCTTTAGTTTGTCAGTACAGCTCGCATCAATACGGTTTCTTGCAGCGCCACGGTGGCGTTCAGGTGATCGTTCAGCACTTCCCGCGCGCAGGTGTGGCATTTGCCGCAGCAGGTGGCCACGCCCAGGTCGCGGCGCAGTTCGGCCATGCTGGACAGGCCAAGATCGACGGCTTGACGGATTTCACGATCAGATATGTTGTTGCAGACACATACAATCATTGATACACCTTCTGGCTGGAGGATGAACAGACACTAGTGCTTGAAAGCATTGTTGCTAGTGTTTTAATGAGAATCATTATCATTACGTTTCATTGTCGCGCAAAGTGCAGGACAATGCAAGCGATTTTGATCAAGTGTGCGGCAGTTGGCGGCCTGGCGCGGCAGCTTGATCTGCGCTTTGCGCGCATGGCGCAGCCCTTGGCAGGGGCGGCTCTCCGGGCTAAATAAAAACAATTCGCATTCATGTTTATAATGCTGGTATTGTCTCGGACGGTCGCCGTCTGGACACATTGAAAGGCCGCTTGTCGGTAATGCGCAACAGTTGCGTTTTACCTCACAACATCAGGGCATGCGCCAGGCGCAGCAGTCTGTCCCCGGTGTTCTTAATTTGAACGGAATTTGCTCATGACTCTAGTTCCACCCCTGATGACGCTCGACGCGCTGGCAGTCGGCCAGAGCGGCACGGTGTTGCATATCACGCCCAACGCGGCAGGACAGACGGAAGACGGCGTCGACCTCGTCCGCCGGTTGATGGAGCTGGGATTCGTTCCCGGCGAACGAATCCGCATGCTCAAGCGCGGTATTCCCGGCGGCGATCCGCTGGCCATCAAGGTCGGCAATGCCACGTTCGCACTGCGCCGCTTCGAAGCGGCGCTGATCACGATTCAACCGCTGCTTCAACCGGAATAAATATGGGTGCCGTAGAAACTATCGTGGAAGCGGGCGCGCACAAGCCGCCGCACCAGCCACAAATCGCCTTGCTGGGCAATCCGAACTGCGGCAAGACGGCCCTGTTCAACCGTTTGACGGGCGCGCGCCAGAAAGTGGCGAACTACGCCGGCGTGACCATCGAGCGCAAGGAAGGCCATTTCACGTCGCCAAGCGGCAAGCCCGTGCGCGTGCTCGATTTGCCGGGCGCCTACAGCCTGTCGGCCACCACGCCCGATGAAGCCATCACGCGCGACGTGGTGGGCGGGCTGCGCCGCGGCGACCCGCGTCCGGACGCCATCATCTGCGTCGTCGATGCCACCAATTTGCGCCTGAATTTGCGCCTGGTGCTGGAAGTCAAGCGCCTGGGCCTGCCCATGCTGCTGGCGCTGAACATGACGGACGTGGCGCGCAAGCGCGGCATGCTCATCGACACGGCCAGGCTGTCGCAGGAACTGGGCATGCCCGTGGTGGAAACCGTCGCGGTGCAGCACGATGGCGAAAAAGCCTTGTTGGATGCCATCGACGCCATGCTGCCGCTGCCTGCGGTGGAAGCGAAACCGCTGGCGGCCATCGACGCCGTGACCGTCGAAGAAACGCAGCGCGAAGTGCGCCGCATCCTGGCCGCCGTCAGCAACGACACGCGCGACAGCGGCAACCTGACGGAAAAGATCGACGACGTGGTGCTGCATCCCGTCTTCGGCCCCATCATCCTGGCCGTGCTGATGTTCCTGATCTTCCAGGCCGTGTTTGCCTGGGCTGCCACGCCGATGGAAATGATCACCGATGGCGTGGGCCACCTGGGCGCCCTGCTGACGGCGAACATGCCCGACGGCCACCTGAAAAGCCTGCTGGTCGAAGGCATCATCGGCGGCGTCGGCAGCGTGCTGGTGTTCCTGCCGCAAATCCTGATCCTGTTCTTCTTCATCCTGAGCCTGGAAGACTGCGGCTACCTGCCGCGCGCGGCCTTCCTGCTGGACCGCCTGATGGGCGGCGTGGGCCTGTCGGGCCGCGCCTTCATCCCGCTGCTGTCGAGCTTTGCCTGCGCCATCCCCGGCGTGATGGCGGCGCGCACCATCCAGAATCCGCGCGACCGCCTCGTTACCATCATGATCGCGCCGCTGATGACGTGTTCGGCGCGCCTGCCCGTGTATGCGCTGATCATCGCCGCCTTCATTCCCCAGCGCGAGGTATGGGGCTATCTGAGCCTGCAAGGCCTGGTGCTGTTCGTGCTGTACTTCGCCGGCATCATCTCGGCCATGGCCGTGGCCTGGGTCATGAAGCGCAGCATGGGCGTGCGCGGCAACCAGCCGCTGCTGCTGGAATTGCCGGCCTACCACTGGCCGCATCTGCGCAACCTGGCCGTCAGCCTGTGGGAGCGCGCGAAGATCTTCCTCACGCGCGTCGGTACCATCATCCTGAGCCTGATGATCATCTTGTGGTTCCTCAGCACCTTCCCCGGCGCGCCGGACAACGCGATCCACCCGCCCATCTATTACAGCCTGGCCGGCATCCTGGGCCGCGGCCTGGAAGTGATCTTCGCGCCCATCGGTTTTAATTGGCAGATATGCATCGCACTGGTGCCGGGCATGGCGGCGCGCGAAGTGGCCGTCGGCGCCCTGGGCACCGTGTATGCGCTGTCGCAAACGGGCGACGCGCTGGCCTCTACCCTGGAACCGCTGATCGCCCATTCGTGGTCGATGGCCACTGCATTGTCATTGCTGGCCTGGTATGTGTTCGCGCCGCAGTGCCTGTCGACCCTCTCCGTGGTGAAACGCGAAACGGGCGGCTGGCGCTATCCGCTGCTGATGGCCGGCTATATGTTCGCCCTCGCGTATGCCGCCTCGTTCATCACGTACCGCGTCGCCCTGTTGCTGGGCGCTTAGGAGAAACCATGTGGCAAACCCTCATCGTCGCCCTGATCGTCGCAGCCGCGCTGCTGCATTTTTCGACCAAGTACCTGCCGGCCGGCGTGCGCCGCGCCATCGTGCGCGGCCTGGTGCGCTGCGGCCTCGATGAGGCGAAGATGTCGACCTTCTTCAAGGTAGCGCCGGGCTGCGGCAGCGGCTGCGGTTCCTGCGGTTCCTGCGACAGCCCTCCGCCGCCGTCCGCCACGCCGCCGGCCGACGGCAGCAGCAAGCGCGTGATCCTGATGCAGGTGCAGCGCCAGGATTGATGCATCGGCCTGTTCCTCGGACCCTTTGCCTGGCCGCCCGTGCCGACTATTCCGACTATGTCGCGGCCCTGAACGTAAAAAAACCCGCTGCTGCGGGTTTTTTTACGCCGGTACTGCGCCTACGCCTTGCCGGCCAGCTTGTCGACGACCGGCACCAGCGCGGCCGGGCGACAGCCGAAGGCGGCCAGGCGGCCTTGCGCGTGGGGCGCCAGGTCCAGGTCGTAGGGCAGGCGGCCTGCCACCAGCCACAGTTTGTCGTGTGGCAGGGCCTCGACCAGGCGGCGCTGGCCGTCGACGAACATGGCGTTATACGTTTGCAGCACGATCTGCCGCGCGCCTTGCGCAAAGGCGATGGCTTCGTTGACCTCGTCGTCCAGCGCTTCGGCCGACAAGGCATATTCGCGCACGTCCAGACCCGCTTCGAGCAGCGCCGGCAGCATCGAGCTGCGCGCTTCCTTGTTGCGGCCCAGCGCCACTTCGTCGATCTCGCTGCGCGAGCGCACTTCCACCGTCAGCAGGGTCACGGGCAGGCTGGCGTCGAGCGGGCGGTAGTCGCCCTGCACGCGCAGCGCCGCTTTTTGCAGCAGCTGCGACAGGGCCATGGCGGCCGGCTGCATCAGCGCCGGCGGGGCGACAGGACGTTCGCGCCAGTCGCGCACGGCGCGGTTGCGCTTGAGTTCCGCCACGCGCGCGCAAGCCGCCTCGATGCGGGAGATCGCAATGTCGCCGCGCTCCACTGCGGCGATGACGGCCTCGATGGCCGCCGTCTGCTGCGCTTCGCGGTGCGAGATGAGGACGATGTCGGCGCCCGCCTGCAAGGTGGCGATGGCGCCCCGGGCGATGCCGATGCCGTCGGCGATGGCCGCCATTTCCAGGCAATCGGTGATGACCACGCCCTTGTATTGCATTTCACCGCGCAGCAGGTCCGTCAGCACGCCCTTCGACAAGGTGGCGGGCACGCTGGTATCGGCCTCGAAGGCGGGGAAGACCACGTGCGCCGTCATGATGGCGTCCACGCCGCCGGCAATCGCCGCGCGGAACGGCGCCAGTTCCACGGCGCGCAGGCGTTCCTTGTCGTGCGGGACCAGCGCCATGGCGTAATGCGTGTCGATGGCCGTGTCGCCGTGGCCGGGGAAGTGCTTGGCGGTGACGGCCACGCCGCTGGCGCGCTGGCCGCGCATGGCGGCCATGCCGTAGTCGATGACGGTGGCGGCATCCTCGCCATACGCGCGCACGCCGATGACGGGGTTGTTGCGGTTGTTGTTCACGTCCAGCACGGGCGCGAGCAGCATATTGATGCCCACCTGGCGCATCTCATCGCCGCTGATCTGGTTCATGCGTTCGCAGTCTTCGATGGAGCCGGCCGCCTGGAAGGCCATCGCCGCGGGAATCGGCGTGACGCCCTGCTCGATGCGCATCACCATGCCGCCTTCCTGATCGATGGAGATCAAGAGCGGGATGTCGGACACTTCCGCGTTGATCTCCTGCAGTTCGCGGCACAGGGCCGACACTTGCGCGGGCGTGTGCACGTTGCGGCGGAACAGGATCACGCCGCCTACCTTCTTTTCGCGTATCAAGGTCTTGATATGCTCGTCCGCCTGCAGGGCGTCGAAGCCCACCATGAACAACTGTCCTATTTTCTCGCGCAAACCCTGCTCCATGCTGCAACTCCTCCGGTATTGATTGTGACGACGGCATACGTATTCTGGCACCGTGGTGGCGCATCGTGGCGGTCACCGGAAAAGCTGCCTTGGTTTTGTACTTGTTTTGGTATTGTATTGGATTTGGGTTTTTGCGCAAGTGGTTATTAAGTGGTATTGCTCCACTTGCGCAAACACCGTATCAATCGAGGCGCTGGAACGAGGCCGATTGCGCCTTGGGCCAGTACAGACCGAACACGGGCGGCAGCTGCGGCAGCTGGCTCGGGTCGAGCAACTGGCCCGCTTCCAGGAAGGGCAGCAGGGCGGACGCCAGTTTCACCTGATTCGGCGAGATGCGCCGCACCAGGTGGTGCGGACGCAGTTCCTGCGGATGCGCCAGGCCGGCGGCGGCGATCAGTTCGGCCAGCGCCTTCATGGTGTTCTGATGGAAGTGCGCCACGCGGGCGATCTTGTCGGGCACCACCAGCGCGCGCTGGCGCTGCGGGTCTTGCGTGGCCACGCCCGTGGGGCAGCGGTCCGTGTGGCAGCTTTGCGACTGGATGCAGCCCAGCGCGAACATGAAGCCGCGCGCCGAATTGCACCAGTCGGCGCCCAGCGCCAGCAAGCGGGCAATGTCGAAGGCCGTGATGATCTTGCCCGAGCAGCCGATCTTGATCTTCGCGCGCAGGTTGGCGCCCACGAGAGTGTTATGCACGAGTACCAGCGCTTCCTGCAGTGGCGTGCCCACGTGGTCCGTGAATTCCAGGGGCGCCGCGCCCGTTCCCCCTTCGCTGCCGTCGACGACGATGAAGTCGGGCGTGATGCCCGTTTCCAGCATGGCTTTCACGATGGCGAAGAATTCCCACGGATGGCCGATGGCCAGCTTGAAGCCCGTCGGCTTGCCGCCCGAGAGCGTGCGCAGGCGGTCGATAAAATGCAGCATTTCCCGTGGCGTGGAAAAGGCGCTGTGCGCGGCCGGCGAGACGCAATCCTCGCCCACCATCACGCCGCGCGTGGTGGCGATCTCGATCGTCACTTTCGGGCCGGGCAGCACGCCGCCGTGGCCCGGCTTGGCGCCTTGCGACATTTTCAGCTCGATCATCTTGACCTGCTCCGAGCTGGCGTTGGCGATGAAGCGCTCTTCCGAAAACGTGCCGTCCTGATTGCGGCAGCCGAAGTAGCCGGAGCCGATTTCCCACACCAGGTCGCCGCCGTTTTTGCGGTGGTAGGGGCTGATGCTGCCTTCGCCCGTGTCGTGCATGAAGCCGCCGCTGCGCGCGCCGCCGTTCAGGGCCAGGATGGCGTTGGCCGACAGGGCGCCAAAGCTCATCGCCGAGATATTGAAGACGCTGGCCGAATACGGCTTGGCGCGCGGGCAGTCCGGATGGTTGCCGATCTCGATGCGGAAATCGTGGCCCGTGACCTTGGCGGGGGCGATGGAGTGGTTGATCCATTCGTAGCCTGCTTCATACACGTCGAGCTGGGTGCCGAACGGGCGCTTGTCCGTCTGCTCCTTGGCGCGCTGGTAGACGATGCTGCGCTGGCTGCGCGAAAACGGCGTCGCCTCGCTGTCGCTTTCCAGGAAATACTGGCGGATTTCGGGGCGGATGCTCTCAAAAAAGAAGCGGAAGTGCGCGAGGATGGGGTAGTTGCGGCGCAGGGCGCGCTTCGTTTGCAGCAGGTCGCTGATGCCGACCAGGGTCAGCGCACCGGCCAGCACGGGCAGCCAGTAATGGTCATAGTAAAACAGGGACAGGACAAAGATGGCTGCCGTCGCAATGAAGGTCAGGTAGCGAAATGGTACTAGGTGCATGGGCACTCCGGGAAAGTCAGACTGATATTGCTGAGTCTACCTTCGATTCACGGAACGTGCTGGTGGGAAAGAACGCGGCGCCCATAGGACGCCGCGCACGGTACTTAGCGTTGTGCGGCGCGGATGCGTGCGATGCGCTCAGTGCTGGCCGGATGGCTCGACAGGTAGGGCGTGCCATGGTCCAGCTTGCCCAGGGCGACAAACACCTGCGCCAGGTGTTCCAGGGGAATACCGTTCTGGCGCAGCATGGCAATCGCGTAGTCGTCCGCCTCGCGCTCGACATCGCGCGAATACTTCAAGTCCAGCAGCAGCGGCGGCAAGGTCGCCACCACGGTCGACACGTCGCCAAACAGCAGCGCCGCGCCGGCGCCCACGGCCGAGGTCTGGATCAGGCGGCGCGTCAGGTGGCGCTGCTGCAAATGGCCCAGTTCATGCGCCAGCACGCCCATGATGGCGTCGTCGTCCGGCATCAGTTCCACCATTTCATCGGTCAGCACGATGTCGCCGGACGGCAGGGCGAACGCGTTCGGACCGATCTTGCTTTTGCGGAAAACGATGCGGTGCGCGGGCGCGCTGTCGCCGGGCGTTGCCAGGCGCGCGAAACGGGCGCGCAAGGCTTGCTGGCGCGCGCCATCGAGCTTGCTTGCCTCAAACACGTGGCCGTCGAGGAAATCGAGCACGCCCTGGCCCAGCTGGCGCTCGACGGACTGGGGAATCGCATACGCGACGCCCTTCGCCACCACGGGCAGCAGGTACTGATAGCTGAGCCACAGGGCCAGCACGGTGGCGACCGTGGCCAGCAGGGCGCCGCGCCAGCTTTGCTGCAGCCGCACCACCCAGCCGTCGCGGTGGCCCGTCTCATGCAGCACGTCGTTGAAGGCCGCCTGGTCGGCGATCTCCAGGTAGGCGCCGTCGGGAAAGCTGACCTTGCGCACGGCGTGGCTGCTGCGTTCGGACACGTGCAGCTCGCCCAGCGGGCAGCTGCGCTCGATATCGCCGGCCAGCACGGCCATGCCATCGCGCACGCTGAGCGTGACGTGGTACAGGCGCGAGGTCTGGCCGTCGAAATAGCGCGCGGGCACGGGGACCGCGCCCGGCGCGTGGTGATCGAGCGTCATGCTACAGCGACAGGTCGAAGTCCAGCAGATCGACCATGCCTTCGCCCGTGGCAGAGACTTGCTCGCCGGTGGCGGCGACAAAGGCGTCCAGGCTGCCGTGCACCAGCATCGACGTCGCTTCCAGGCGGTACTTCAGCCAGCGCACCTGGGCGAATGGCGAAAACAGGCCCAGGGTGACGACGATACCGAGCAGGTTGGTCAGCATGACGAACGTGGTGCGGCCCCAGGTCAGCTGCGACTGGAACTGGTGCTGCTGCAGGCGCGTATGGTTCCAGATCAGGTTCTGGATCATGGTCAGGAACAGCGGCAGCACGATAAAGGCCCACGCATACAGGGCCGCCACGGCGCCGAAGATGCTGCCGGCCTTGGTGACATCGTTGGCATCGGTGGCAAAGGTGGCGAAGACGCTGGCGAAGACGACAAAGATCAGGACCAGGAAACCGGCCAGCAGCAGGGCGAAGAACAGCAGATAGGTCTTGTAGAAGCTGCCAACCGAGGCGTCAAAGCTGAAATTGGTGCTGCCGAAGCGGCTCTGTGTGTGCTGGAAGCGCTTCAGGCGCTGGTGCAGGAACGGCGTCATCAGGCCAGCCGTGAAGGTGTTCAGGATGGGCAGCCACAGGAAGTATTTGTAGGCTTCGCTGGCGCTGCCGTCGAAGCCGAAGCGGATGCCGCGGTAGCTGGTGTTGTAGAGCTTGAACTGCAGGCTTTTCCAGACCAGCCATGGCAGCACGGCCATCATCAGCACGAGCATGATCAGGCCGACGATGGGCGAGATCTGGAAGGCGATGTTGTAGCCGCCGATCAATACCACTGCCGCGATGCGGCCCTTCAGGATAGCGACGGCATTGCCGTGGTATTCGAAGCTGCTGCCAGCGAGGTGGGTGCTGGAATAGAAATAGCGGTTGCGGCGCACCTTGGCCCAGGCGGAATAAATGCCCAGGGTGACAATGCTCAGCAGCAGGTTGACGATCCAGATACGGAAGTATTCGCTGCCGGTGGCGCTGAAGGTAATGGCTTCACGCTTGGGCGTGGTGTTGTTGGTATCGAAATCCACGGGGGAGTTTCCTTACTTATTGGAAACAAAACAAGATAAGGGAAGATTGAAAAGTTATCAATTGAAAATAGTGTTTTTCGCAATTATTTTTTGGTGTGCGGCCCCTGTCGCCGCGATTTTCCCGTCCCGGCTATACTGGGACTCAACCATTGCCAACGGAAATCGCCATGATCGTCGTCCACCATCTGAACAATTCGCGCTCGCAGCGCGTGCTCTGGCTGCTCGAGGAGCTGGGCCTCGACTACGAGGTCAAACGCTACCAGCGCGACCCGAAAACCATGCTGGCGCCCGCTTCGCTGAAGGCCGTGCATCCGCTGGGCAAGTCGCCCGTGATCACGGACGGCGCGAACACCATCGCCGAATCGGGCGCCATCATCGAGTATCTGGTCGAGCGCTACGGCAATGGCCGATTGATACCGGCGGCGGGCACGCCCGAGAAGCTGCGCTGGACCTATTGGCTGCATTTCGCGGAAGGCTCGGCCATGCCGCCGCTGCTGATGAAGCTGGTGTTCGACAAGGTCGAATCGTCGCCGATGCCGTTTTTCGTCAAACCGATCGCGCGCGGCATCGCCAGCAAGGTCAAGAGCAGCTTCATCACGCCCAATATCAACAGCCAGCTGGCCTACATGGAAGCGGAACTCGAGAAAAGCAAATGGTTTGCCGGCAATGAATTCACGGCGGCCGACATCCAGATGAGCTTTCCGCTGGAAGCGGCCGCCATGCGCGGCGGGCTCGACGAGCGCCTGCCGAAGCTGACGGCGTTCCTGCAGCGCATCCATGCGCGGCCGGCCTACCAGCGTGCGCTGGAAAAAGGCGGGCCCTACGATTTCGCAAAGTAGGCGGCGTTGACGGGCTATGCGCGGGGCGCCATACGGTAAAATGATCGATTCAACCAGTATCCATTTACCGCATGGCCAGACTCCTCGCTATCGACGGCTTGAATATCGTACGCCGCGTCTACGAAGCCAGTCCTGAACCCGATTCCGACCTGAAGGCGGAGATCGCGCTGCGCCATGCGCTGTCGTCGTTTCGCACCCTCATCAACGACCATGAGCCGACGCACATCCTGCCGGCCTTCGACTTTGGCGGCCCGACCTGGCGCCACGCCCTGTATGCCGGCTATCGTGAAGGGCGCCAGCCCATGCCGCAAGTGCTGCGCGACGCATTGCCCGGCTTTTACGCCACCCTGGCCAGCTTCGGCATGCACGTGGTCAGCATCCCCGAGGTCGAGGCCGACGACGTGATCGGCACGGCCGTAATGCGCTGGCTGCACGAGGGGCGCGGCGCGGCCGTCATCGCCACCACCGACAAGGATTTGCACGGTCTGATCGCCCACGGCGCGCTCGTGTGGGACCATTTCAAGGGCGTCTGGCACGACCACGCCTGGGTCGAGAAAAAGTTCGGCGTGCCGCCGGAACTGCTGCCCGACCTGCTGGCGCTGATGGGCGACGTCACCGACAGCATTCCCGGCGTGTCGAAGATCGGCCTGAAGACGGGCGCGAAACTGTTGCGCGCTTACGGCAATATCGACGCCGTGATGGCCGGCGCGGGCATTTTGCCCGGCACGCTCGGTGAAAGCCTGCGAAAAGAGCGGGAAATACTGTATCTTTCAAGAAAGTTGGTCGAACTCAAGACCGACGTGACGTTGGGCGTCACCTGGAACAAGCTGGCGTGGGAAAAGTAGAGCGCCCAAAAAAAGCTCATGGCGTTGTTGCCTTGCCTCGTCGTACATTCGTACTGCCTTCGGCAACGCGCCTAGCCCTGAGCATTTTGATGGGCGCTCTCTGA
This sequence comes from Janthinobacterium sp. HH106, assembly GCF_001758725.1. NCBI lineage: Bacteria > Pseudomonadati > Pseudomonadota > Betaproteobacteria > Burkholderiales > Oxalobacteraceae > Janthinobacterium > Janthinobacterium sp. HH106. Next base: position 88,631 of record NZ_LRIC01000048.1, read on the forward strand.
GTGGAACTCGCAATAGAAAATCAAGCAAGGGAAGTAATCATGATGTTAAAGACAGTCCTGATCGATAGCAGCGCCGTGGCGCGCGGCCTGCTGAACACGGTCCTGACCGATGGCGGCTACGATGTCTGCGGGCAGACGCATACGAGCGCGCTGGGCTTGGCCCTGCTGGTCAAGCACCATCCGCATTTCGTCTGCATCGCGCGCGAGCAGGTGGAAGATGGGACGAATATTGTGCAAACCATCCGCGCCCAGTATCCGAAGACGCTCATTTTCATGGTCTCGGGCGGCATCGACGCGGCCTCGCTGCAGGCGGCCCACGCGATGGGCGTGTCGGGCTTCATCGTGAAACCGTTCATGGCCGACACGGTCCTGAAAACCGTGCGCAATACCGTCATTGCGATGGTGCGCAAGCAGCAGGCCTTGGCCGCCGCTGCGCAAGGCAACAACTCCTAGACGCCGGCCAGGCCCGTCGCACTGGCGATGATGCCGCCACCGAGGCACACATCGCCGTCGTACAGCACGGCCGACTGGCCCGGCGTGACGGCCCATTGCGCCTGGTCGAAGGCCAGGCCGAAGTGTTCATTTCCCTCCGGCAGCAGCTGGCAAGCCACGTCGGCCTGGCGGTAGCGCGTCTTGGCGGACAGGGCGCCTGCCTGCGGCGCCGTGCCGGCGACCCAGCTGGCCTGATCGGCCGTCAACGATGGCGACAGCAGCCACGGGTGGTCGTGGCCCTGTACCACCCACAGGGTGTTGTTGACGATATCCTTGCGCGCCACATACCAGGCGTCGCTGCTGCCGTCCGCGTTCTGGTACGACTTCACGCCGCCGATGCCGATGCCCTTGCGCTGGCCCAGGGTATAAAAACTCAGTCCCACGTGTTCGCCCACCGTCTTGCCGTCGGCCGTTTTCATCGGGCCCGGCTTGTACGACAGGTAGCGGTTCAGGAATTCGCGGAACGGGCGTTCGCCAATAAAGCAGATACCCGTGGAATCCTTCTTCTGCGCGTTCGGCAGCGCCAGTTGCTCGGCGATCTGGCGCACCTGCGTCTTCGGGATTTCACCGAGCGGAAACAAGGTCTTGGACAACTGCGCCTGGTTCAGGCGGTGCAGGAAATAGCTTTGATCCTTGCTGGCGTCGACGGCTTTGAGCAGTTCATAACGGCCCGCATCGGTCGGCGCCTGGCGCACGCGCGCATAGTGGCCGGTGGCGATCAGGTCGGCGCCCAGGGTCATGGCGTGGTCGAGGAAGGCCTTGAACTTGATTTCGGCGTTGCACAGCACGTCCGGATTCGGCGTGCGGCCGGCCTGGTACTCGCGCAGAAAATCGGCGAACACGCGGTCCTTGTATTCGGAAGCGAAATTGACGGCTTCGATATCGACGCCGATGACGTCGGCCACGCTGGCCGCGTCGATCCAGTCCTGGCGCGTGGAGCAGTATTCCGAATCGTCGTCATCTTCCCAGTTTTTCATGAACAGGCCGATGACTTCATAGCCTTGTTCCTTCAGCATCCATGCCGCGACCGAGGAATCGACCCCGCCCGACATGCCGATCACGACTTTCTTCTTGCTCATCTTGCTTTCCAGTGTACTTTAATAATATGGCAATGCGTATTGCTATGCGCTATTGAAAACGGACGCATGCGTGTGCAGCAGGGCCAGCGGCGCGCGCCGGCCAGCCAGGTATTCGTCCACGCACTGCAGCACCAGCGGACTGCGGTGGCGCTCCTGGCACGCCGCCAGCTCGTCGCGCGTCATCCACAGGGTGCGGATGATGCCTTCGTCCAGCGGGCGATCGTGTTCGGCGCCGGCCGTGCCGCAAAAGGTGAAGCGCAGATAGGTCACGTCCTCGCCCGTGCGCAGTGACTGGTAGCGCGACATGTACATGCCGACCAGTGCCGTGGGAATGAAATCGTAGGCCGCTTCTTCCAGCGTTTCGCGGATCACCGCCTGTTCCAGCGACTCGAACGGGTCGAGGTGGCCGGCTGGCTGGTTGAGCTTGATGCCTTCGCTGGTCTCTTCTTCAATCAGTAAAAACAGGCCATCGCGCTCGACGATGGCGGCCACGGTGACAGAGGGTTTCCAGATTCTCGGCATGATTCCATCCTTGAAAGAGCCGACATTTTATCTTGTTCTGCGCGCGCGGTTTGAAGCCGGCCTTTTGTTGCGCGGACATATTGATAAATGACAACGTTTTAGCAAATAGCGGTGGGAGGTACTTACGTCTTTCCCGGGGAGCGCACTAGCATGGGGGCTTAGTTGGCAAGATGGCAGGAAGCGCCCGCTAATATAGGCTTTCCCTGTGGTCAAAACAAGCGCGCACGCTTGCTCGACTGTGGTGAGATTGACACACCTTTCCCACAATATGGGCGCCGCGCCGCATGGTGAAACAAATCATGGATGCGGATGAAATTAGTGTCGTACGACTAAAAGTTGCTGGTTCACAAACGTTTAACGCGCTGCTTTCCGTGTTAGATTCTAGTCAGTTTATCAATTAGCGGAGGCATCATGAGGATAGGCATACCGGCCGAAACACGGCCTGGTGAAACCCGGGTGGCAGCCACGCCCGAGACAGTCAAGAAGCTGGCAGCCAAGCATCAAGTCGTCGTGCAGTCGGGGGCGGGCGTGCAAGCCTCGATTCCCGACGAGGCGTATGCCGCCGCCGGCGCGCAGATCGGTACCGCCCAGGAAGCCTATGGCTGCGCCATCGTGCTGAAGGTGCGCGCACCGGACGCCGGCGAACGGGCCCTGATGGCCAGCGGCACGGTGCTGATCGGCATGTTGAACCCGTTTGACGCCGACAATATCGCCGCCATGGCGACGGCCGGCCTGTCCGCCTTCGCCCTCGAAGCCGTGCCGCGCATCACGCGCGCGCAGTCGATGGACGTGCTGTCGTCGCAGGCGAACATCGCCGGCTACAAGGCCGTGCTGGTGGCGGCGAATACCTATCAGCGCTTCATGCCCATGCTGATGACGGCGGCCGGCACCGTCAAGGCGGCCCGCGTGCTGATCATGGGCGTGGGCGTGGCCGGCTTGCAGGCGATCGCCACGGCCAAGCGCCTCGGCGCCGTCATCGAGGCGTCCGACGTGCGCCCGCCCGTCAAGGAGCAGGTGGAATCCTTGGGCGCCAAGTTCCTCGACGTGCCTTTCTTGACCGAGGAAGAAAAGGAAATCGCCAAGGGTTCGGGCGGCTATGCGCGCGCCATGCCGGCCGACTGGATGCGCCGCCAGGCCGAACTCGTGCACGAACGGGCGAAACTGGCCGATATCATCATCACTACCGCGCTGATCCCCGGCCGCGCCGCGCCCGTGCTCATTTCCGAAGAGACGGTGAAGGCCATGAAACCGGGCTCCGTCATCGTCGACCTGGCCGTCGAGCAGGGCGGCAATTGCCCGCTGTCCGAACTGGGCAAGACGGTCGTCAAGCACGGCGTCTACATCGTGGGCGAGCCGAACCTGGCGACCCTGGTGGCGGCCGACGCCTCGGCCCTGTATGCGCGCAACGTGCTGGACTTTTTAAAGCTCATCATCGACAAGGACGATCAATTGCTGATCGACCGCGAGGATGAAATCATCAAGGCCAGCCTGGTTTGCGCAGGCAATGACATCCTCAGAAAATAACGCGGCGCCGGAGAGAACAACATCATGGAAATCAGTCACACCATCACCAACCTGATCATCTTCGTGCTGGCCATTTATGTCGGCTACCACGTCGTCTGGACCGTCACGCCGGCGCTGCATACGCCGCTGATGGCCGTCACCAATGCCATTTCCGCCATCATCATCGTCGGCGCCATGCTGGCGGCCGGCCTGACCGATGGTCCGCTGGCGCAAGTGGCCGGTACCCTGGCCGTGGCGCTGGCCGCCGTCAATGTGTTCGGCGGCTTCCTCGTCACGCAGCGCATGCTCGAGATGTTCCGTAAAAAAGAACCGAAGGCCAAGCAAGGAGCAAAAGAATGAGTCACGCCATGAGCTTCGTCACCATGAACCTGGTGACGATGATGTACCTGATCGCCTCGGTGTGCTTCATCCAGGCCCTGAAAGGCCTGTCGTCGCCATCGACGGCGCGCCGCGGCAATGCCTTCGGCATGAGCGGCATGGCCATTGCCGCCGTCACCACCGTCGCGCTGATCCTGAAACTGAAGGAACAGCAGACGGGCGGCATGGGCCTGACCCTCGTCATCATCGGCATCGTCACGGGCGGCGCCATCGGCGCCTACCTGGCGAAGACCGTGGAAATGACGAAGATGCCGGAACTGGTGGCGGCCATGCACTCGCTGATCGGCCTGGCGGCCGTGTGCATCGCCGTGGCGGCCGTGTCGGAACCGTGGGCCTTCAATATCGCGAAACACGGCGAGGCGCTGCCCATCGGTAACCGCTTCGAACTGTTCATCGGCACCTTTGTCGGCGCCATCACGTTCTCCGGTTCCGTGATCGCCTTCGGCAAGCTGTCGGGCAAATACAAGTTCCGCCTGTTCCAGGGCGCGCCCGTCAGTTTCAAGGGCCAGCACATGCTCAATCTGGTGCTGGCGCTGGTGATGGTGGGCCTGGGCCTGGCGTTCTGCTTCGCCGACGGGGTGGAGCCGGCCTGGACGCCGTTCGTCATCATGACCCTCATCGCCTTCGCGCTGGGCGTGCTGATCATCATCCCCATCGGCGGCGCCGACATGCCGGTGGTGGTATCGATGCTCAACAGTTACTCGGGCTGGGCTGCTGCCGGCATCGGTTTTTCGCTGAATAACTCGATGCTGATCATCGCCGGCTCATTGGTCGGTTCGTCCGGCGCGATCCTGTCGTACATCATGTGCAAGGCCATGAACCGCTCGTTCTTCAACGTCATCCTGGGCGGTTTCGGCGGCGATGCGCCGGCCGCAGGCGCAGCCGGCGCGCAGGAACAGCGCCCGGTCAAATCGGGTTCGGCCGACGACGCCGCCTTCATCATGAGCAATGCGGAAACCGTCATCATCGTGCCCGGCTACGGCCTGGCCGTGGCGCGCGCGCAGCACTCGTTGAAAGAACTGGTGGAAAAGCTCACGCACAAGGGCGTCACCGTCAAGTACGCGATCCACCCCGTGGCGGGGCGCATGCCGGGCCATATGAACGTGCTGCTGGCCGAGGCGGAAGTGCCGTATGACCAGGTCTTCGAGATGGAAGACATCAACGGCGAATTCGGCCAGACGGACGTGGTGCTGGTGCTGGGCGCGAACGACGTCGTCAACCCGGCGGCGAAGGACCCGAAATCGCCGATCGCCGGCATGCCGATCCTCGAAGCCTATAAGGCCAAGAGCATCATCGTCAACAAGCGCTCGATGGCGTCCGGCTATGCGGGCCTGGACAACGACCTGTTCTACCAGCCGAACACGATGATGGTGTTTGGCGACGCCAAGAAGGTGATCGAGGATATGCTCAAGGCAGTCGAATAAGCGGTATTTTTTGCCGTAGGTCGGATTAGCGGGGCAAAGCCCCGCGTAATCCGACGTATTGGGGCCAACAATGTTGTCGGATTACGGCCTTCGGCCTCGGCGGCCCCGCCTAATCCGACCTACGCTTGTCTTCAGGCGGCGACGACTTTATTGCGTCCCTGGTGCTTGGCCGCGTACAGGGCCTTGTCGGCATCCGACATGGCCGCGTCCAGGCTGGCGCCGGCCGTCAGGGAGGCCACGCCGATGCTGATGGTCACCTGCAGTTCGCCGCCATCGGGCAAAGGCGTGATGGCGGCGGCCACGGCGGCGCGGATGCGTTCGGCCACCTTGTGCGCCTGCCGCAGGCTGGCGTCGGGGAACAGCAGGCCGAACTCCTCGCCGCCGAGGCGCGCCGCCACGTCGGTGATGCGTCCCGTGTCGCGCAGTGCCTGCGCCACCGTGCGCAGCACGGCGTCGCCCACGGCATGGCCGTAGCGGTCGTTGATCTTCTTGAAATGGTCGAGGTCGGCCACGCCCACGGTCAGGGCGGCGCCGCTGCGTGCCGCGCGCGCCATCGCCTGCTCGGCTTGCGCTTCATAGGCGCGCCGGTTGGGCAGCGACGTCAGCGCATCGTGCAGCGCCTGCTGTTCCAGCTGCGCCAGCAGGCTGGCGTTCTTTGCCGCCAGTTCGCGCCGTTCGCGCACGTCGAGCAGGAAGGCGCCGAAATAGCGGATGCCGTCGACCACGCCCAGGTCCAGCGCCTTCATTTCGATGGGTATCATTTGCGTGTCGCGGTGGCGGATGGCGAATTCGCGTATCTTGCCCAGCACGCTGGAGGTGCGCGAGCTGCGGATGTAATTGATCACGTGGTTGTCGTGCTGCGCGCCGACGGCGTCGGGTAGCAGGCCGTTCAGGGTCTGCCCCAGCAATTCCCCGCTGGCATAGCCCGACAGCGCCTGCATGGCGCCATTGATATAGCGGATGCGGCAATGTTCATCGATGATGATGACGGCGTCGAGGGCGTCTTCCAGCAGGCGGGAAAAGAGCACTTCGGGAAGAGCGGCAGGCGGTGCTGCGGGCAATGCATCTGTCATGGAACGGTCGCCAAAAACCAGGTGACAGCCATTGTCGCATCCGCAGGCCGTTTACTCCATGCCGGAGATGTTCCCTGTTTCTTTTTCGCCCGTGCCCTTTACTTATTGTTAAGGTTCAGCGGCGGCCGTACATCATCAGGGTGGCCAGGCTTTTGCGCGCGGGGCTGAAAACGTCCAGCAAGCCCAGCGACAGGCCCAGCAAGCCTTGCGTGGGGGCGCTGCCCGTGAAGATGCGCGCCATGGTGTCGGTGACGCGCACGGTCAGGCCCCGGTCGGCCTGGCGCAGGCTGGCGTAGCGTTCCAGCCCGGCCGGGCTGCTGTCCTGCGCCAGCACGCGGGCCAGCACGGCGGCGTCGCGCAGGCCCAGGTTCAAGCCCTGTCCCGCCACCGGATGCAGGGTTTGCGCCGCATTGCCGATGGCGACCGTGCGCGCCGTGCCGTTCGCCTGCGCGTTCAGGCCCAGCGGATAGGCCAGGCGCGCCGTCGTGTGCGTAAAGCGTCCCAGGCGGCTGCCGAAGGCGGCGCCCAGGCGCGCCAGGAAGGCAGCGTCGTCCAGGGCCAGCAATTGTTCGGCGCGCGTGGGCGGCACGCACCACACCAGCGCGTAGCCGTCGTCCTGCGGCAGCAGCGCCAGCGGACCCTCGTCGGTGAAGCGCTCGTAGGCGCGATGCGCGATGGGGGCGCTTGTACGCACATGGGCAATGATGGCGCTTTGGCCATAATCGCGGCTGACGGCGCGTTCCGGTTGCTGGCCGAACAGGCCGCCCTCGGCCTGCACCAGCAGGCCGGCGCGCAAGCTCGATGCGGCGCCTTCCTGTTCCAGCTGCACGCTGACGCCATCGGCATCCTCCGCGCTGCCCGTCACCAGCGCCGGACGCAGGCTGGCCACGCCCAGGCGCTCGCACACGTCGGCCAGCGCGCTGACGACGGCGCCGTAACGGGCCACGTAGCCGAGCGCCTCGACGCCATGCTCGCTGCGGTCCATCAGGCTGCGCCCGAACTGGCCGCGGCGCGACACGTGGATCTGGTGGATAGGCGTCGCCTCCACGGGCCAGGCGCCCGCTTCCTCGAGTATCTGGCGGCTGCCGTGCGACAGGGCGATGGTGCGCGGGTCGCGCCGGGCCTGCTCGATGGATTTGGCGTCGAGCAGGGCGATGCCGGCGGCGCGGCTGCCGCGCTGCACCAGCAGGGCGGCCAGGGCCATGCCGACGGGGCCTGCGCCGCAGATGGCGAGATCGAAAGTGGACGGTGTATGCATGCGGCGGGGTTAATCCTGTGACATCAGTTGTTCGATTTCAGCGACGCTCCTGGGCGCCGAGCTGAAGACTTCATGGCCTTGCGGCGTGACCAGCACATCGTCTTCGATGCGGATGCCGGTATGCCAGAACTGCTCCGGCACGCCCGTACCCGGACGCACGTAGATGCCCGGTTCGACCGTCAGCACCATGCCCGCTTCGAGCGCGCGCCACGGCTTGCCGGGCGCATCCGTGTCGCGGTAGGCGCCCACGTCGTGCACGTCCATGCCCAGCCAGTGGCTGGTGCCGTGCATGTAGAAGGGCATATAGGCCTTGTTGGCGATGACGTCCTGCACGCCGCCGCTTTTTTGCCGGTCCAGCAAACCCAGGTCCAGCATGCCTTGCGCCAGCACCTGCACGGCCGCTTCGTGGATGGCGCTGTGCGGCAAGCCGGGGCGCACCATGTCCAGCGCCGCCTGCTGGGCCGCCAACACCAGTTCGTACAGCGCCCGCTGCGGGCCGCTGAAACGGCCGTTGACGGGCCAGGTGCGCGTGATGTCCGAGGCATAGCCATCGAGTTCGCAGCCGGCGTCGATCAAGACCAGCTCGCCGTCTTTTAATACCGCGTTATTGGCGCTGTAGTGCAGGATGCAGGCGTTGCCGCCGCCCGCGACGATGGAGGAATAGGCGGGAAACTGCGCGCCGCTGCGCCGGAATTCGTACAGCATCTCCGCTTCCAGCGCATATTCGTGCAGGCCGGGCCGCGTGGCGCGCATGGCGCGTACGTGCGCGGCGCTGGAAATGGCGGCGGCGCGGCGCATCAGTTGCTGTTCCTGCGTGTCTTTCAGCAGGCGCATGGCGTCGAGCATGCCATTGATGTCATGCGCGATGGCGGGCGCCGTGACGCCGCTGCGGGCCTTTTGCCGCACATTGTGCCGCCAGAGCTTCACCTGCGCATCAAGGCTGCCGCCCAGCGCATAGTAGATGGCGGGAGAGTCGGCCAGCAGGCGCGTCATTTCGACGTCGAGTTCCTCGATGGGGAAGGCGCTGTCAAAGCCGAAGCTGATGCGCGCCGCCTCGGGGCCGTGGCGGAAACCGTCCCAGATTTCGCGCTCCGTATTCTTGGCGCGGCAAAACAGGATGGCGCGCGCCGGGGCTGTGGCGCTGGCGGCCACGAGGGCAACGGCGCTGTCGGGTTCCGTAAAGCCGCTCAGGTAATAGAAATAGCTGTCGTGGCGGTACGGATAATCGCAATCGCTGTTGCGCGGCACTTCGGGCGCCGTGGCGAGGATGGCCACGCTGCCCGGCAGCATCTGCGCCAGCAGCGCCGCGCGCCGTGCCGCGTAATTGGCCATCATGCCGCTGGCGCCTTCGCTGTCACACCGTTGAGTACATCGAGCTGCGCCGGCGTACCCACATTCGTCCACTCTCCGGTATAGACTTCGCCGCCCACGCGGCCCTGGTCCGCGTACTGGCGCAGCAAATCGCCCAGTCTGGCGTGGCTGCCGGGCTCGATGCCGTCGAACATTTCAGGACGGTACACGCCGATATTGGCGAAGGTCCACTTGGTTTCGTCCGTATTGTTGATCGAGAACAAGGTCAGGCCGAAGTCGCCCTTGGGATGGAAGTCGGGATTGGGCACCAGGTAGGTCCAGGCGATGTCGCGCTGGTCGGCCGGATACGGCGTGCCCAGCACATCCTTGTCGGCCAGCACGTCGAGCACTTGCTTGAAGTCGAAATACGGGCAATAGATGTCGCCGGAAATGGCGAGAAATGGTTCCTCGCCCAGCAAGTGCCGCGCCTGGGCGATGCCGCCCGCCGTTTCCAGCGGCGTGGTCTCGGGCGAGTACGCGATGCGCGCGCCATACGCGCTGCCGTCGCCCAGGGTTTCCTCGATCAAATGGCCCAGGTGGGAATGGTTGATGACGATGTCCGTGATGCCGGCGCGCACCAGATTCAGCACATGCCAGACGATCAGCGGACGGCCGCGCACTTTCAGCAGCGGTTTGGGACAGGTATCGGTAAGCGGACGCATCCGTTCACCGCGGCCTGCGGCAAAGATCATGGCTTTCATGGGTATTCGTTTTCTGATTTATTTTGTAAATTGCTCTGAAGTCATCAGAATGTATAGCCCACTTGTGGGGCCTTGTTTTCCAGGGCGTCCAATAAGCGCACCAGCGGCTTGAGTTCCGTGTAGCGATTGGCCGTCTTGCGCACGTAGTCGAGCACGGTCGGCAGGTCGCCCATGTACAGATCCTTGCCGTCGCGGTAGTTCAGGCGCGCGAACAGGCCGAGGATTTTCAGGTGGCGCTGCAGGGCCGTGAATTCGAAATCGCGGTAGAAGGCGTCGATGTCGGGATTCACCGGCAAGCCCAGCTGCTTGGCGCGCTGCCAGTAGCGGATCACCCAGTCGAGCACCAGTTCCTCGTCCCACTGGATATACGCGTCGCGCAGCAGCGAGGCGATGTCGTAGGTGACGGGACCGAAGACGGCGTCCTGGAAGTCGAGGATGCCGGGATTGGGGATCGAACCATCGTTGATGTGCATCAAATTGCGCGAATGGTAGTCGCGGTGCATGAATACTTGCTGCTGCGACAAGATATTCGCCGTGATGGCTTCGAAGACCTTGTCCAGCTGGGTTTGTTGTACATCCGTCAAGGTGGCGCCCAGGTGCTTGCCGATGAACCATTCCGGGAACAGATTCATTTCGCGCAGGATGAAGGCGCGGTCGAATTCGGGCAGCACGTCGGGGGCGCTGGCCAGCTGGATTTTCATCAAGGATTCCAGCGCTTCGGCGTACAGCACGCTGGCGTTGTCGTGGTTCAGGGCGTCCAGATACGTGGTCGTGCCCAGGTCGGACAGCAGCAGGAAGCCCTGTTCCAGGTCTTGCGCGATGATGTCGGGCACGGACACGCCGGCGCCTTTCAGCAAGCCGGCCACCTTGACAAAGGCGGGCACGTTTTCGCGCTCGGGCGGCGCATCCATGGCGATCAGTGTCTTTCCTGGCAATGTTGTGTTGCTTGGCAGCACATCGAGACGGTAGTAGCGGCGGAAGCTGGCATCGCTGGAAGCGGGACGGGCGGATTCGGGCGCGACGAGGTTAAGCGAGGTCAACCAGGCTTTCAACAGGGTCAGGCGAGCGTCGGCGGAGACCGGCGCGGTGGAGGAATTGGGGGAGAATGACATTAAGCGGCCTGTGGAATCGGGTTGATGGTGCAGATTCCCATATAATAAGGGATTCAAATCAAAAAATCGCCTGTCAATGGTGCTTGCCCCTTCCAATTCATGAGCTGGTTTTCGGCCTCCCCCCCTTCGCAGCGCTGGGCTTTCGCCATCAGCGCGCTCGTCGCCGCCACGACGGTGCCTGTCCACGCCCAGAAAGCACCGCGTCCGGTTCATGTGGAAGATCCCGACGCGCCTACCGTCATGACGGCGAACAGCATGAACGGTCGACCGGAAAGAGAGATCAATCTCGACCAGAATGTCGTGATTGAGCGCGGAAAAACCACAAAAATGACGGCCGATACAGCTTGTTACAAACAAGTTGAAGATCAGTTCGACGCCGAGGGCCATATCAAGATGTGGCGTTTCGGCGATTATTACACGGGTGACGTCCTGAAGCTGAACATGGAGACCGGCAAGGGTTTCCTGCTCAACCCGACTTACCGCTTCGCAGTGGGCGGCGGCCAGGGCAAGGCCGAGCGCGTCGACTTCATCAATCCAGACGAAGCCAATGTTATCGAAGGCACCTACAGTACCTGCGAAGGGCCGAATCCGGACTGGTACCTGAAATCGAGCACCTTGAACCTCGATACGGGCCGCGACGTGGGCACGGGCAGCAAGACCATCATCTATTTCAAGGACGTGCCGATCCTGGGCACGCCGGGCATGTCGTTTTCGCTGTCGGGTGCGCGCCGCTCGGGCTGGCTGGCGCCCACGCCGGGCTTTGCCTCGAAGAACGGTTTCGAGCTGCTGATGCCGTATTACGTGAACATCGCGCCGAACCGCGACCTGACCCTGTATCCGCGCTACATCCAGCGGCGCGGCATCCAGCTCGGTGCGACGGGCCGCTACATGGGCGAGACGGATGCCGGCTTGTACAGCGGTGAAACGTCGTTTGAATTTTTGCCGAACGACAAGCAGACCAAGACCAACCGCTACATGATCAAGTCCAAGCATGAGCAGGCGCTGGCCAAGGGCTGGACTTACAGCTGGGATCTGCGCGAGGCGTCGGACGATAATTACCCGAACGATTTTTCGAAAACCGTCGCCACCGCCACCGAGCGCCAGTTGCTGCGCGAATTGCGCACCGATTACCGTACCGAGGACTGGAGCCTGACGGCGCGCGTGCAGAATTACCAGGTGCTGCAGGATCCCAATCCCAACGTGGTCGTGCCACGCCCGTATGACCGTTTGCCGGCGGTGAACTTCCATGCTGGCAAATACGATGTCTGGGGCGGTTTCGACTGGACCTTTGACGCGGAAGCGACGCGCTTCGCGCATCCGACACAGGTGCAAGGCTCGCGTCTCGTGGCCGTGCCGCAGGTGAGTTTTCCCATCATGCGCCCTGGCTACTTCATCACGCCCAAGCTGATGCTCAATGCCAGCGCGTATCAGCTCGACAATGACGCCCGGACCAAGGCGCTGTTTAAAACTACCTCGTTTACGCGCGCCGTGCCGACCTTCTCGGTCGACAGCGGCCTGGTGTTTGAACGCGACACGAATCTGTTTGGCACCAAGGGCGGCACGCAAACCCTGGAGCCGCGCCTGTTCTACGTCTACACGCCGTACCGCGACCAGTCGCAGTTTCCGAACTTCGATACGGCCGATGGGACGTTCAACCTGACGCAAATCTTCACGGAAAACCGTTTTGTCGGCAGCGACCGCATCGGCGACGCCAACCAGGTCACGGCCGCCGTCGTATCGCGTTTCCTGCAATCGGACGGCACGGAGCGCATGCGCCTGACCTTCGGTCAGCGTTTCTATTTTGCCGACCAGCGCGTGCAGCTCAATTCGACGACGCCCGTCAACCAGTCGCGTTCCGATATCCTGCTGGCCGCAACGGGCCGCGTGTCCGAGACTTGGACCGTCGACAGTCTGGTGCAGTACAATCCCAGCGATCGCCAGTTGATGAGCTACAACTACACCTTGCAATATCAGCCTGGTGCCAAGAAAGTATTGAATTTCAGTAACCGTTTTCAACGTGGCGTGCTGCGTAATGCGGAAGTGTCGACGCAGTGGCCGTTGACGGACCGCCTGTATGGCGTGGGCCGCATCAGTTACTCCATCAAGGATCGCAGCATGCTGGAAAGCCTGGTCGGCCTCGAATACAAGGGTGACTGCTGGGTGTTCCGCATGGGGGCACAGCGTTTCGTGACGACGACCAAGACTGTCTCGACGCCGATCTTCTTCCAGCTGGAATTGACGGGCTTGTCGAGTGGCCTGGGCCTTGGTGCGAATGGCCTGGAAACTTTTACAAAAACTATCCCTGGTTACCAGACATTGAGCCAGCCACTCCGTTAAGATAGTCACCGTTGCCGCCGCCGGTGTCCCCGGCGCTGGCACAAACCGGTTTTTTTATTCACCTGAACTCATGAGCGCTCTACACATTATGCGTAATGCCAGTATGCACCAACTCAAAATTGCAACGGTTTTGTTGTGCGCCATTTCCGGCGCCACGACCAGTAGTGTCTGGGCGCAACAGGCTGCGCCAGCGCCTGCGGCCAAGCCCGCTGCCGCTGCCCCAGCGCCTGCGGCCAAGCCCGCTGCCGCTGCCCCAGCGCCAGTCAAGGGCTTCACGCCCCCTGCGTCGAGCAGTGGCCAGACCATCGACTCCATCGCCGTTGTCGTCAATGACGATGTGATCACGCGCAATGAAGTGGCGGCCCGCATCAAGAGCGTGGAGCAGCGCATGAAGGCGCAGAATATCCCGCTTCCCGACCCTGCCGACCTGCGCCGCCAGTTGCTCGAACGCATGATTGTCGAGCGCGCGCAAATGCAGCTGGCCAAGGAAATGGGTGTGCGCGTGGATGACCTGACCCTGGACCGCGCGATAGGCCGTATTGCTGAACAGCAAAAGATGACGGTGCAAGAGCTGCGCAACCAGATGGAAAAGGAAGGCACGCCGTTTGCGACCTTCCGCGAAGAAATCCGCGATGAAATCATCATGCAGCGCCTGCGCGAGCACGAAGTCGACGCCAAGATCCAGATTTCCGATTCCGAAGTGGATAACTTCCTGGAAGCGGAAAAAGCGGCAGCCAGCGAACAGGTGGAGCTGAACCTGGCGCAAATTCTCGTGCGCATTCCGGAAAATTCCAGCCCCGAACAAATCGCCGCGCGCCGCGCGCGCGCCGAAGAAGTCAGCCGCCAGCTGCGCACGGGCGCCGATTTCGCCAAGATGGCCGCCACCTATTCCGACGCCAGCGATGCGCTGAGCGGCGGCGATATCGGCTGGCGCCAGAGCGACCGCCTGCCGCCCCTGTTCACGGAACAGTTGCTGAAATTGAAGCCAGGCCAGATCACGCCTATCATCAAGAGCAACACGGGCTTCCATATCCTGAAGCTGGTGGACCGCCGCAGCGCTGCCGAGGCACAAGCTGTCGCCGCCGTGCAGCAGACGCATGCCCGCCATATCCTGCTGAAAGTGACGCCAACCCTGTCGGCGGCCGAAGCCAAGCGCAAACTGCTGGAATTGAAAGAACGTCTCGACAACAAGGCCGCCAAGTTCGAAGACCTGGCCCGTTTGTTCTCGAACGACGGTTCCGCGGCCAAAGGCGGCGACCTGGGCTGGCTGTATCCGGGCGACACCGTGCCGGAATTTGAAACGGCGATGAATGCGCTGAAACCGGGCGAAGTGAGCCAGCCGATCGAATCGAGCTTTGGCTTCCATCTGATCGAAGTGCTGGAACGTAAGAGCGACGACGTCTCGAAAGAGAAGAAACGCGCTGCCGCACGCAATGCCTTGCGCGAACGCAAGCTGGAAGAAGCGACGGAAAACTGGGCGCGCGAAGTGCGCGACCGTGCTTACGTCGAATTCCGCGCGGACGACCAGTAATGCTGCTGACTGATTGCGCATGAGTAACTTGCCTGTTGTACGCCGCCCGGCCATCGCCATTACCTGTGGCGAACCGGCCGGTGTCGGTCCGGAAATCTCGATACGCGCCGCCTGGGCCATGCGCAATGAAGTCAACTGCATCCTGCTGGGCGACGCCGCCTTCCTGGCGCTGACGGCCAGCCTGATCGATCCGGAGATCCGCCTGGCGGCGCTGTCGCTGCAAGCCGTGCGCAACAGCGGCTTGCCCCAGTTCGGTCCCGGCCGCCTGGCCGTGATCGATATTCCCACTGTGAACAATGTCATTCCTGGCGTGCTGGACAAGGAAAACGGGCGTTCCGTGCTCGCTACCCTGGACGCGGCCGTGGAGGGTGTCCAGGCGGGCTGGTTTGGCGCCATGGTCACGGCCCCCTTGCAAAAGAGCACGATCAACGACGCGGGCGTGGCCTTTTCCGGCCATACGGAATACCTGGCAGAAAAAACCGGCACGCCGCAAGTGGTGATGATGCTGGCCGGCGAACCGGGCCACGGCGAGCCGACCCTGCGCGTGGCGCTGGCCACCACGCATTTGCCATTGAAGGACGTGTCCGCTGCCATCACGATGGACAGCCTGGCCGTCACGCTGGATATCATTCAGCTTGATTTGCAACAGAAATTCGGCATCGCCGCGCCGCGTATCCTCGTCACCGGCCTGAACCCGCACGCGGGCGAGGGCGGGTATCTGGGACGCGAGGAAATCGATGTCATCACCCCGGCGATTGCCGCGGCGCAAGCGCGCGGCATCGATGCGCGCGGACCGTACCCGGCCGACACCTTGTTCCAGCAAAAATATCTGGCGGACGCCGACTGCGTGCTGGCCATGTACCACGACCAGGGTTTGCCGGTGCTGAAATACGCGACCTTCGGGCGCGGCATCAATATCACCCTGGGCTTGCCGCTGATCCGCACCTCGGTCGACCACGGCACGGCGCTGGACCTGGCCGCGCAAGGACTGGGCCTGGCCGATTGCCACAGCATGGAGCAAGCCCTGCAAACGGCGCTCGACATGCTGCGCGCCAGTACCCCGACCAGAGCGTAGGTCGGGTTAGCCGCAAGGCGTAACCCGACGCTGCCTGCTCAACGATCCCGCCGGCCTGTGCCGGCTTTACCGCATTGATAGAAAACACATTATGAAACACGTTGCCCGCAAACGCTTTGGCCAGAACTTCCTGCATGACCGCTTCGTCCTCGATGACATCACGGCCGCCATCGCGCCGCAGCCGGACGATGCCATGGTCGAGATCGGCCCCGGCCTGGGCGCCATGACGGAGCAGCTGCTGCGCCATTTGAAACAGATGCATGTGGTGGAACTGGACCGCGACCTGATCGTGCGCCTGGAAAAGACCTTCAATCCGGCCAAGCTGACGATCCACTCGGGCGACGCGCTGAAATTCGATTTCGCGCAAATCCCCGTGCCGGCCGGCCAGAAGCTGCGCATCGTGGGCAACTTGCCTTACAACATTTCCAGCCCCCTGCTGTTCCACCTGGCGGACTTCGCGCCGCTGGTGCAGGACCAGCATTTCATGCTGCAAAAGGAAGTGGTCGAACGCATGGTGGCCGAACCGGGCAGCAAGGCGTATGGCCGCCTGTCCGTGATGCTGCAATGGCGCTACAAGATGTCGCTGCTGTTCATCGTGCCGCCGACGGCCTTCGATCCGCCGCCGAAAGTGGAATCGGCCATCGTGCGCATGATTCCCGTGGCCGAGCGCCTCGCGTGCGACCAGGCCACGCTGGAAGCCGTGGTCATGAAGGCGTTTTCGCAACGCCGCAAGGTGATCCGCAATTGCCTGGCCGGGATGTTTACGGAAGAGCAGATCAAGGCGGCCGGCATCGACCCGACCCTGCGTCCGGAAACCGTGGGGCTGGAGCAATACGTGGCGCTGGCGAATCTGCTGAAGGCACCTGCTTGAGTTTTAACTTAAAACCACTGGTCGACCTGCTGTAAATCCTGGCGCAACGCTGAAAAACAGTCGTCCACATGGTGGTTGCGGCTGATTTCATTGCGCCGCATCAGGGCGATCTTGCGCTTGCACGTGGGCTGGCGCAGGGGTGCCACATGCAGATCCTCGTCATTGAGGAAGGTCGTGTACAGGCTGGGCATGATGCCCACGGCGATGCCGGCGCGCACCACGCCATACAGCGACTCGCTGTGGATCATCTGGTACAGGTTTGACGGGCTCAGGCCATGCTGGCGCAGCGCGCTCGAGGCGAACTCCCAGATGCTGCCCTTGGTAAACACGACGATTTCCTGGCCCGCCAGCTGTTCCCAGCGCACTTCCTTGAGCGGCGCCAGCGCATGGCGTCCCGCCGTCACCAAGACCAGCTCGTCTTCGAACAGGCCCACGCTTTCCAGCGACACGGAACCGGGCACCTCGATGCCCACGCAAAAGTCCAGCTGGCCCGAATGCAGCGCATGCAGCAAGCCATCGTTGGGCATGTCCGACAGGACGATTTCCACTTCATCGCCATGCTGCTCGCAGTAGCGCGCCACCACCACGGCCGTCATCGCCATGGCCGAGGGGATGGCGCCGATGCGGATGCGATGCCGGCCGCTGCCGATGGCGCGCTGGATATCGGCAAAGGTGTTGCTGGCCGTATTCAATAAATGCGTGGCGTATTCGAGCGCCAGCTTGCCTTCGCGCGTCAATTCCAGCTGGTGGGTTGTGCGGTTAAACAACTTTTTTCCCAATTGATTTTCCAGCAGCTTGATCGACGCGCTGAGGGCCGGCTGGGTCACGCACAATTCCTGTGCAGCCTTGCTGAAGCTGTTTACCCGGGCTAGGGTGGAAAACGCTTGTAAATGTCGTAATGAAATTTTCTTGCTCAGTTCATGCATGGGCGTTGCTTATTAGAAAAAGTAATGGATTTATAAAAATAAACAAATTTTCTTATCCCGCAATTTACCATATTCTGGACTGGTCCTTACTTGTCTTGAAAGCAACAATATTCGGGAGAAGCGCCTGGAATGCGGTGCCGGCACGTGCGGCGGCGCGCCATGCAAGGGATGCATCAATAAAATAATTCCAAAAAAACTCAGGGTTTATTCTTTTTAGGGTGGCGGCGATGAACAAATGGATGACGGGAACGATGGTAGTGGGTGGCTTGCTGGCGGCGCAGGGTGCGGCGCAGGCGCAAAGCAGCGTGCAAGTGTATGGACTGCTGTCGGCCGGTATCGGCTATGTGTCGGATGAGGGCAAAGGCAGCCGCACGCATGCGCTGAGCGGCACGAATCAGAATCCCCGCATCGGTTTCCGCGGCCAGGAAGACCTGGGCGACGGCACCAAGGCGATCTTCGTACTGGAAAACGGTTTTAACGTGATGACGGGCACGGCCTCGCAAAGCGGCCGCCTGTTCGGCCGCCAGTCGTATGTGGGTTTGTCCAGCAACGACAAGGGCACCTTGACCCTGGGCCGCCAGTACGAAGCCGTCAAGGATCTGCTGGGTCCCGTGGTCATCGCCAGTAACGGCGTGCACATCGGCGACAACGACAATGGCTACAACAACCTGCGCGTGCAAAACGCCGTCAAGTATGTCAGCCCGAATATCAGCAACCTGTCGTTCACGGGCTTGTATGGTTTCAGCGAGAACCCGGAAGATTCGAACCGCAACCGCGTCTACAGCATGGGCGCCGGCTACAAGGTCGATGCCTTCAGCTGGGCCGTCGCCTACACCAAGATGGATCGCCCGAACAGCCCCGATGCGCCGAATGGCGCCATCGGCAATGATTATGCCAGTTCCCTGTTGATCTTTAACAAGAGCGCCGTCAAGGGCGCCGGCGTGGACAGCCAGGCCATCGCCGGCACGGGAGGCTTTTATAATGTGGGCAAGACCAAGTTTGGCGCCTTGTACACCAATGTGCGCTACCACTACCTGGATCAAAGCAATCTGACCCTGCAGAACGTGGACTTGAACGTGAACCACAAGCTGACGGAAGCGTTGAACCTGGGCGCGTCGTATTTCTATACGACTGGTAAATATGACGTGATCAACAAGACGCCGAAATGGCATCAGGTTAACTTCCAGGCCGATTACTTCCTGTCCAAGCGCACCGATGTCGCCATCACCTGGAGCTACCAGAAAGCGGCCGGCGATGCGACGTTCGCCCGCGTGTTCGGCTTCGGCGCCTCGGGCGGCAAGACGCAAAGCGTCCTGATCGTTGGCATGCGACATTATTTCTGACACTGATTCATCTTTACAGGCGCTGTTCCGCAGCGCCGTCCCCTGAAAGGAAGCATCTTGAAAAAGCACCTCATGTTGGCGTTGAGCCTAGGCTTGCTGGCCAACGCCGCCCACGCGGAAAAACGCGAGCTGGTCATTTCGGCCTATCCGATTGCCCAGCCCTTGTTCATGAAGTATGTGTACGAGCCGTTCAAGGCCAAATGCGGTTGCGATATCAAGGTGGAAACGGGGAATAATGCGGATCGCATCGCCAAGCTGGTGGTGCACGCCAAGAACCCGGTGATCGACCTGGTGCTGCTGTCCGATTCCGGCATGCTGGAAGCGGCGCAAAAGGGCGTGATCCAGCCCATGGATTATTCCAAGCTGAGCAATTACAAAGCCCTGTACGACGTGGCGAAAAACCCTATCGGCGGCAACTTTGCCGTCGGCTACACCCTGTATTCGGTCGGCCTGGTGTACCGCAGCGACAAGGTTGCCCCGCTGACGTCCTGGAAGGACCTGTGGCGCCCCGAACTGAAGGGCCGCGTGGCCTTCCCCGACGTGAGCACCACGCAGGGTCCCTTGATGCTGCGCATGGCCGACGCGGCCTGGGGCGGCAAGACGGACGACTACGCCACGGGCTTTGCGAAGATCGTCGGCATGAAGGGCAACGTCGTCACGTTCTCGAAAAACAGCGCGCAGCTGGCCGCCCTGTTTGCGCAGGATGAAATCTGGGCCGCGCCCGTGGCGCGCTTTACCTGGTCGCAAATGCTCAAGACGGGCCTGCCCCTGAAATGGAGCATCCCGGCCGAAGGCCAGGCGGCCGGCATGAACGTGATGGGCATCGTTGCCGGGTCAAAGAATGCGGACCTGGCCTACCAGCTGATGGATTTCTGGCTGTCCAAGGAAGTGCAGACGCAGCTGGCGACCAACCTGGTCGACTCGCCCGTCAACAAGGACGTGCGCCTGTCGGTGGCGGCCGCGCAATTCAATACCTATGGCGCCGATCAAATCAGCTCGCTGAAGTTCGTCAAGCCGGAAACCATCATCAAACAGCGCAGCAACTGGATGACGCAGTGGAACAAGGCCATGAGCAAATAGTGGTGACGAGGAGAAAACACCATGTTTGCTGATCCAAAAAAGCACCTGGGACTGCTGCTGGTCCTGCCGGCGCTGATCTTTATCGTCGTCTGCTTCCTGCTGCCCGTGCTGGCCTTGCTGGTCGACGCCTTCCGCGTCGGCGACGGCATGCAGTGGGGTGTTGAGCGCTTCGTTGCATTCTTCTCGCAGGAATTCAACCGCACCATCTTCTGGCGCACCCTGCGCATCGCCGCGCTGGTGACCCTGGCGTCCATCATCCTCGGCTATCCGGCCGCGCAAGCCGTGGCGCGCGTGTCGCCGAAGTGGCGCGGTCTGGTGGTCGGCATGATGATTCTGCCGCTGATGGTCTCGCCGATCGCGCGTACCTATGCGTGGATCGTGCTGCTGGGCCGTAATGGCGCCCTCAACGCGGCGCTCGTCAACATGGGTTTCACGGACGAGCCGCTGCGTTTGCTGTTCAGCGAGTTCGCCGTCTTTGTCGGCTTGCTGCAATTGCTGCTGCCCTTGATGCTGATGTCGCTGGCGGGCGCGCTGGAAAACCTGCCGCGCGACGTGGAACCGGCCGCGGCGACTTTGGGCGCGAATCCATGGCAAGTATTCTGCAAGGTCACCCTGCCGCTGACGCAGGAAGGCCTGGTGGTCGGCGGCACGCTGGTGTTTACGGGCTGCGTGACGGCCTACGTGACGCCGGCCCTCCTGGGCGGCACCAAGGTGCTGATGCTGGAAACGCTGCTGTACCAGAAGGTCAGCGTGGAGAGCGATTTCGGCGCCGCGAATGTGATCGCCGTCATCCTCGTCTGCATGACCCTGCTGGTGAATGCCGGCCTTAAACGTATTTCCTCGAGCCGGAGCTCCGTATGAAAGAAAGCTTATTCTCGCGCGCCGTCCTGTGGCTGGTGTTCCTGTTCCTGCTGGGACCATTTGCCATTGTGGTGCTGGCCGGCTTTTCCGGTGGCGAAACCTTGGCCTTCCCGCCCGAGTCGTATTCGCTGCGCTGGATCCTCGAGGTGTGGGCTGCGCCCGAGTTCCGCCGCGCCTTCCAGACCAGCCTGGAAATCGGCCTGATCGCCACCGTCATCGCGCTGTTGCTGGGCATCCCCGTCGCGTATGCGTTTTCGCGCATGCCGCCGCCCGGTATCGGCGCCATCCGGCAAATCCTGACGTCGCCGCTGATCATTCCCGCCATCCTGGTCGGTTTGGGCTTGCTGCACCACCTGGTGCTGACGATCAATGCGCCCGTGTACGTGGGCCTCTTGATCGGCCATATCGCGCTGCTGATTCCGTACTCGGTGCGCGTCGTGTACGCCAGCCTGGTGAATTTGCGCGTCGATATCGAGGACGCGGCCATCACCCTGGGCGCGTCGCGTCTGCGCGCGTTCTTCATGATCGTGCTGCCGAATATCCGCAACGCCGTGATCGCCGCCTTCTTCCTCGCCTTCGTCACCTCGTTCAACCAGGTGCCCGTCTCGCTGTTCCTCACGGGTCCCGGCATCAGCACCTTGCCCATCGAGATGCTGGGCCATATGGAAAACAGTTTCGATCCGTCGATCGCTGCCCTGTCGACCTTGCTGGTCTTGTTCACCATGGCCTTCGTGATGGTGACCGAAAAGGTGCTGGGCATTTCTAAATACATGTAAGAGGCAACACACGATGAGTTATCTGGAACTGCACAAGCTGAACCTCGGCTACGCCAAGAACACGACGTCCGTGAAAGACCTGGACTTGCACGTCGAGCAGGGCGAGCTGATTTCCCTGCTGGGCCCCAGCGGCTGCGGCAAGACCACCACCATGCGCGCCATTGCCGGCCTGATGCCGCTGCAGTCGGGCCGCATCGTGCTCGACGGCCGCGAAATCGGCAAGCTGGCGCCGAATAAACGCAATATCGGCATGGTCTTCCAGTCGTACGCGCTGTTCCCGCACTTGAACGTGTACGACAACATCGCCTTCGGCCTGCGCCTGCGCAAGGTCGCGCCGGCGCTGCTGAAAACGAAAGTGGAAGCCGTGATCGCCGCCGTGGGACTGACGGGGTTCGAGACGCGTTTGCCGGCGCAGATGTCGGGCGGCCAGCAGCAGCGCGTGGCGCTGGCGCGCGCCATCGTCGTCGAACCGGCCCTGCTGCTGCTCGATGAACCGCTGTCGAACCTGGACGCCAAGCTGCGCGTGCAGATGCGCGCCGAGCTGCGCCGCATCCAGCGCGAACTGGGCATCACCATGCTGTACGTGACGCACGACCAGGAAGAAGCGCTGGCCCTGTCCGACCGCATCGTCGTCATGAACGGCGGGCGCATCGAGCAGCTGGCCGCGCCGGAAGCCGTGTTCAATACGCCGTCCACGCGCTTCGTCGCCAACTTCATGGGTTTCGAAAATCTGTTCGACTACCGCGACGGCGCGCTGCACCACGCCGGCGCCAGCCTGCCGTACACGTCCCCTGTCGCTGCCGGCACCACGGTGCTGGGCTGGCGTCCGGACAAGGTGCGCGTCTGCGCGGCCGACGACGCGGCAGGTCAGTACCCTGGCACCGTGCTGGCGCGCGGTTTCCTGGGCGACACCGTCGAATACCTGCTGCAAACGCCGCTGGGCCAGGTCAAGGGCATTTGCGCGGCCGGCGGCGCCGCCTGGCGCGAAGGCACGGCCGTCTCCTTCGTACTGCCCTCCGACAGCGCCCTGTGGCTGGCTGCCTGATTTTTTAACCTGAGACCATCATGACCCAAGCCTTGAAAAAGATCTGGCTCGACACCGATCCCGGTTTCGACGACTGGCTGACGATGCTGCTCTTGGGCAGCAATCCCGACATCGAGTGGCTGGGCGTGAGCGTGGTGGCGGGCAATGCACCCGTCGCCATCACTTACGACAACGCCTTGCGCATCAAGGCCCATGACGGCTTGACGGTGCCGATCTACCGCGGCTGCGAAGAACCGCTGGCCGGCGTCATCGAGACGGCGCAGCGCATCCTGGGCGACAGCGGCATGCCGACCACGGGCGACATCCTGCCGCCCGGAGCGGCCAGTGATGCTGCAGGCCACGCCGTCGACGCGCTGATCGCCGCCGTGCGCAAGCATCCCGGCCAGATCACCATCATGGCGATCGCGCCGATGACGAATATCGCAACCGCGCTGGCCAAGGCGCCCGACATCGCCGAGAAAATCGTCGAAATCATCCTGATGGGCGGCTCGACCGACCAGGGCAACCATACGGCGGCGGCCGAATTCAATATCTATGCGGACCCGGAAGCGGCCGCCCAGGTGTTCCAATCCGGCATTCCGCTGCGCATGTTCGGTCTGAACCTGTGCCGCCAGCTCCTGGTGACGAATGCGGAAGTGGAGCGCCTGCGCGCCCTCGGCACGCCGCGCGCGCTACGTCTGGCCGGCTACCTGGAAGCGTATGTGCGCATCCGGAGCAGCGACGGTTCCGTGCCCATGCCCATGTACGACCCCGTGGTGGCCCTGTATCTGGAAGCGCCGCAGCTGTTCCAGTTCCAGCCGGCTCACGTGGCCATCGAATTGACGGGCGAACTGACGCGCGGCATGACGGTGTGCGAATTCCGCGTGCCGCGCCGCGCCGCCATCAACACGCAAGTGGCGATGCTGGCCGATGGCCCCGCCGCCATCGAGCGCCTGATGCGCCGCCTGGCCGCCATTCTCGTCTGACCCACTTCACTACGAAACGAGCTTCATGTCTAATTCACCCCTGAGCATCGAACAGTTTTTACGCGCCATGCCGAAGGTGGAGCTGCATTGCCACCTGTTCGGCACGGTGCGGCAAGCCACTTTCCGCGCGCTGGCCGCCAAGACGGGCAATGTCGTCACCCCCGAGGAAATCGACGCGTTTTACACGCGCGGCGACAAGCCCGTCGGCGTGCTGCGCGTGCTGCGCGCGCTCGACGCGCACCTGATCGTCTCGCCGACCGATTTGTATTGCCTCGCCTACGAATACCTGGAAGACGTGCATGGCCATGGCGTGCGCTATGCGGAGTTCTTCTGGAACCCGACCGGCACCGTGCGCGTGTCGGGCATCCGCTACGAGTCGGCGCAGGACGCCATCGTGGCCGCCATCCGCGATGCGCAAAGGGATTTTGGCGTGATCGGCCGTCTGATCCCCAGCATCGACCGCGAAGCGGCTCCTGCCGAAGCCGTGCAGATGGTGGAGTGGATGAAGGCCTACCGCGCGCCGGAAGTGATCGGCATCGGCATCGACTACCGCGAAAACGACCGTCCGCCCGAACTGTTCATCGAAGCCTATCGCGCCGCGCGCGCCGCCGGCTTCAAGTGCACGGCGCATGCGGGCGAATTCGGCATGCCGTGGATGAATGTGGCGACGGCGATAGACGAATTGCAGGTGGACCGGGTCGACCATGGCTACACGATCGTCGACAACCCGGAGCTGGCGCAGCGCTGCGTGGAACGGGGACTTGTCTTCACCGTGGTGCCCACCAATTCGTATTATCTGCGCACCCTGGTCCCCGAGCGCTGGGCGCTCGATCACCCGATCCGCGCCATGGCCAAGCTGGGCCTGAAACTGCATCCGAATACGGACGATCCGACCCTGCACCACGTGACGCCGACGGGCGCCTGGATGATGATGCGCGAATTCGGCTTCGGTCTCGACGACATGCGGGGCTTCATGTTGAATGGCCTGGACGCGGCCTGGATAGACGAGTCCACGCGGCGCGACTGGCGCGCGGAATTTGCGCGCGAATTCGACGCGTTGCGGGCAAGAGTCGTCGGGTAAATCAGGCCGATGCCGGTGGCGGGGCCAGCAGCGACGGAAACGCCCGCTGCGGGCAGCTTTGGCGCTCGCACACCTTGCAGCCCGTGCCGATCGGCGTGGCGCTGGAAGGGTCGTGCAAATCGAGTCCCTTCGAATAGATCAGCCGGTGCGCCTGCGAGATGTCGCAGCCCAGCGCCACGGCAAACGTCTTGCCGGGCGCCCGGAAGCCTGGCGAGGCCGTGCTGACCTGGCGCGCGATCCATAAATACGTGCAGCCGTCGGGCATGCTGGCCACTTGCGTCAGCACCTGGCCCGGATGGCTGAAGGCGTCGTACACGATCCACAGCGGGCAGGTGCCGCCCACCCGTGAAAAGTGAAAGTCCGTGGCCGACTGGCGCTTCGAGACATTGCCCGCGCGGTCGACGCGCACGAAGAAAAACGGCAGCCCCGCCGCATCGGGGCGCTGCATGGTGCTCAAACGGTGGCACACGGCCTCGAAGCCCACGCCGAACTGGTGCGCCAGGCGTTCGATGTCGTAGGCGCGCGTTTCCGCCGCCTGTAAAAAACGCTGGTACGGCATCAAGAGGGCGCCGGCGAAATAATTGGAAAACGCCAGGCGCGCGCCCGTCTGCGCGGCCGCGCCCGAGAGTCCTGCCGCCAGCACCAGGGCGTCGATGAGGTCGCTGTGTTCGAGCAGGCTGATTTGCGCCGCCATCTGGAAGGCGCGTTGGCCGCCCGTCAGGGTGTCGGGCAGAAACAAGATATGGTGTTGCGCGTCGTAGCGGTGCTTGCGCACCATGCCCGCGTCGCCATCGGACAAGCGCACCTGGATGCCGTGGCGCTCCAGCAGCCGGCCTTGCAGCGCGTCGAGCGTGCGCAGGGAGGGATCGAGTTCGCCCGCCACCCGTTCGGCCGCCCGGTCCAGCTCATCGATGTAGTTTTGCCGCCGGTTCAGGTATTCGCGCACTTCCTCGTCCGTGGAGGGCGCCGCCGAGCTGGCGCCGCGGCTGCCGTCGTCGAGGCGCGCGGCCAGCGTATCGGCCCGTTCCGCCATCACCCGGTAGCGCCGCTGCAGGAGCAAAATCGAGCGCGCCAGTTCCGGCATGTTTTCCACCAGCATTTTCAATTCCGCCATCGAGGTGGGCGGCGCGTCGGGCAATTCGCCGAACACGTCGCGCACATCCGCCACCAGGCTGGCGCTGTCGTGTTCGGAAAAGATTTGCGGGTCAACGCCCAGCACCGTGCCGATGCGCAGCAGGATCGGCACCGTCAGCGGGCGCTGGTTGCGCTCCATCTGGTTCAGGTAGCTGGGCGAGATGCCCAGGGCCTTGGCCAGCGCCACCTGCGTCATGCGCCGTTCCTCGCGCAGCCGCTGCAGGCGCACGCCCATGAAAACCTTTGCCATCGCGTTTCCTCTTCCCCGTTTGTGGAATCTGCAAATTTACAATCTTTGCAGATTAACAGATTCGTCTTTGCATTATCTCGCATTTTCACGCCTTGTTTGCAGGCTGGATTGTGCGAATAATGCAAACAGACCTATACCAACCAGGAGACTCCGAGTGACTACGCAAAACACAATTCCGACCGTTCCCCTCTTGATCAACGGCGAGTGGGTCGAATCCCGCACCACCGTCTGGCGCGACGTCGTCAACCCCGCCACGCAGGAAGTCCTGGCCAAGGTGCCGTTCGCCACGTCCGATGAAGTCGACGCGGCCATCGCCTCGGCCCAGCGCGCCTTCAAAACCTGGCGCAAGACGCCGATCGGCGCCCGCGCCCGCATTTTCTTGAAATTGCAGCAGCTGATCCGCGAAAACATGGCCGACCTGGCCGCCACCCTGACGATGGAACAGGGCAAGACTTTGCTCGACGCGGAAGGCGACGTCTTCCGCGGCCTGGAAGTGGTGGAACATGCGGCCAATATCGGCACCCTGCAAATGGGCGAATACGCGCAAAACGTGGCCGGCGGCGTCGACACCTACAGCGTGATGCAGCCGCTGGGCGTGTGCGCCGGCATTACCCCATTCAATTTCCCCGCCATGATCCCCCTGTGGATGTTCCCGATGGCGATTGCCTGCGGCAATACCTTCGTGTTGAAACCATCGGAGCAAGACCCGCTCGTGACGGAAAAACTCGTGCGCCTGGCCTTGCAGGCGGGCATCCCGGCTGGCGTGTTGAACGTCATCCACGGCGGCGAAGACGTGGTCAACGCCCTGTGCGACCATCCGGACATCAAGGCGATCTCGTTTGTCGGCTCCAGCAAGGTGGGCACGCATGTGTACCAGCGCGCCAGCCTGAACGGCAAGCGCGCGCAATGCATGATGGGCGCCAAGAACCACGCCGTCGTCTTGCCGGACGCCAATAAAGAACAGACCCTGAACCAGTTGCTGGGCGCCGGTTTCGGCGCGGCCGGCCAGCGCTGCATGGCGGCGTCCGTCGCCGTGCTGGTGGGCGAGGCGCGCGAGTGGCTGCCGGAACTGGCCGCCAAGGCGCAAACCCTGACGGTGGGCGCGGGCAAGGATAATCCGGACCTGGGCCCCGTGATCTCGTGCGCGGCGAAAGAACGCGTGTTTGGCCTGATCGCCAAGGGCGTGGAGCAGGGCGCCGTGCTGACGCTCGATGGCCGCGACGTGAAGGTCGATGGCTATCCGAACGGCAACTTCGTCGGCCCGACGATCTTGTCCGGCGTAAAACCCGGCATGGTCGTGTATGACCAGGAAATCTTTGGTCCCGTCCTGATCGTCGTCGAAGTCGATACCCTGGACGAAGCCATTGAACTGGTGAATGCGAATCCGAACGGCAATGGCACGGCCCTGTTCACGCAGAGCGGCGCGGCCGCGCGCTATTTCCAGGAAGAAATCGACGTGGGCCAGGTCGGCATCAACGTGCCCATTCCCGTGCCCGTTCCCCTGTTCAGCTTTACGGGCTCGCGCGGCTCCAAGCTGGGCGACCTGGGCCCGTTCGGCAAGCAGGTCGTGCTGTTCTACACGCAGACGCAGACGATCACCCAGCGCTGGTTCACGGATGCGGCCTCGGTGGGCAAGGTCAACACCACCATCAGCCTCAAGTAAGGAGTGGCCATGGACTTTGAACTGAGCGACGAGCAGCGCGAGTTCCAGCAGGCGGCGCGCGCGTTTGCCGAAGGCGAACTGGCGCCGCACGCGGCCCATTGGGATGCGGAATCGATCTTCCCCGTGGACACCATCGCCAAGGCGGGCGAGATGGGCTTTTGCGGCCTGTACACGCCGCAGCGCTGGGGCGGCCTGGGCCTGTCCCGCCAGGATGCGGCCATCGTGTTTGAAGAGCTGGCCGGTGGCTGCACCTCGACCACGGCCTACATCACGATCCACAACATGGCCACCTGGATGCTGTCGCGCTGGGGCCAGGAAGCCCTGTGCGACGAGTGGGTGCCGGCGCTGGCGGCCGGCCGGAAGCTGGCCAGCTATTGCCTGACGGAACCGCAATCGGGTTCCGACGCGGCGTCCTTGCGCACCAAGGCAGTAAAAGAGGGCGACTTTTATGTGCTCGACGGTACGAAAGCGTTCATCTCGGGCGCGGGGCAGACGGATATGCTGATCGTCATGGCACGCACGGGCGGCGAGGGCGCGGCCGGCATTTCCGCCTTTGCCGTGCCGGCGAATCTGCCCGGCATCGTGTATGGCAAGAAAGAAGAAAAGATGGGCTGGAACAGCCAGCCCACGCGCATCATCAGCTTCGACCAGGTGAAAGTGCCTGTTGGCAACTTGCTGGGCGCGGAAGGCGAAGGTTTTGCCATCGCCATGAAGGGCATCGATGGCGGGCGCATCAATATCGCCGTGTGCTCGGTGGGCACGGCGCAGGCGGCCCTCACGCGCGCGCAAACGTACATGAAGGAGCGCACGCAGTTCGGCCGCGAACTGGCGCAGTTCCAGGCCCTGCAATTCAAGCTGGCCGACATGCTGACGGAACTGGTGGCGGCGCGCCAGATGGTGCGCCTGGCAGCCTGGAAACTTGACCAGGAAAGCCCGGATGCGACGGCATATTGCGCCATGGCAAAACGTTTCGCGACGGATGTGGGTTTCAATGTGGCCAACGATGCGCTGCAGTTGCACGGCGGCTACGGCTACATCCGCGAGTACCCGCTCGAGCGCCACGTGCGCGACACGCGCGTGCACCAGATCCTGGAAGGGACGAATGAAATCATGCGCCTGATCGTCGCGCGAGCGATTTTGAAAGACGGCGCCACGGAGACCTTACGATGAACAAAGTGTATACAAATTTACTGCTGGAACGCCGTGGCCATACGGCCCTGGTGACCCTCGACAACCCGCCCGCCCACACGTGGACCCTGGCCAGCCTGAACGCCCTGAAGGAACTGGTGGCCGACCTGAATGCGGACGCCGACGTGTACGCTCTCGTGATCACGGGCGGCGGCGCCAAGTTCTTCTCGGCCGGCGCCGATCTGAACGTATTTGCCGACGGTAACAAGGACACGGCATTCGCCATGGCCGCCGCGTTTGGCGAGGCGTTCGAGGCATTGTCCGCGTTTCGCGGCGTCAGCATCGCCGCCATCAACGGCTACGCCATGGGCGG
The DNA here is from genome assembly GCF_001758725.1 of Janthinobacterium sp. HH106. Classification (NCBI taxonomy): domain Bacteria; kingdom Pseudomonadati; phylum Pseudomonadota; class Betaproteobacteria; order Burkholderiales; family Oxalobacteraceae; genus Janthinobacterium; species Janthinobacterium sp. HH106. The sequence continues at coordinate 117,983 of NZ_LRIC01000048.1, forward strand.
CGGGCTCGAATGCGCGCTCGCGTGCGACATCCGCATTGCCGAGGAGCACGCGCAGATGGCCTTGCCGGAAGCCTCGGTCGGCTTGCTGCCATGCGCGGGCGGCACGCAGCATTTGCCGTGGCTGGTGGGCGAAGGCTGGGCCAAGCGCATGATTTTGTGCGGCGAGAGAGTCGATGCGGCCAAGGCCCTGGCCATCGGCCTCGTCGAGGAAGTTGTTCCAACCGGCAAGGCTGCCGCCACGGCGTTGGCCCTGGCTGCCAAAGTGGCGCGCCAGAGCCCGAGCAGCGTGACGGCATGCAAGACCCTGATCCAGGGCGCGCGCAGCCATCCGCTCGTCGATTCCCTGCCCGATGAACGCACCCTGTTCCTGGGCCTGTTCGATACGCAAGACCAGAAAGAGGGCGTGCAGGCGTTCCTGGAAAAACGTCCGGCGGAGTGGAAGAATGGTTGAGACTTTGCTTGAAACCGTGAAAATCGAGGAGCGCGACTGTCCCGGCGGCATGAAGCTGGGCGTCATCACCCTCGACGCGCCCAAATCCCTGCACGCGCTGACCCTGGACATGATCCGCGCCATCGACGGCGCTCTCGTGCGCTGGGCCGCTGACGACGCCGTCGCCTGCGTGGTGCTGCACTCGTCGACCGACAAGGCCTTTTGCGCGGGCGGCGACGTGCGCAGCCTGCGTTCGGCCGTGGCAGAGCAACCGGGTATCGTGCCGAACCCGCAGGCGCTGGCCTTCTTTGCCGAGGAATACCGGCTCGACCACCGCATCCATACGTATGCGAAACCGCTGCTGGTGTGGGGCGGCGGCATCGTCATGGGCGGCGGCCTGGGCCTGATGGCGGGCGCCAGCCACCGCGTCGTGACGGAAAGCACGCGCATCGCCATGCCGGAAATCACGATTGGCCTGTTCCCCGACGTGGGCGGCAGCTGGTTCCTGGGCCGCATGCCGGGGCGCAGCGGCCTGTTCCTGGGTTTGACGGGCGCGCCCTTGAACGGGGCCGACGCCCTGTTCGCGGGCCTGGGCGACTATTTCCTGCGCCAGGAAGAACGGAACATGGTGCTCGACGCGCTGGCGCTGGCGCAATGGCAAGCCAGTCCGCAAGCGAACAGCGAGCAGCTGGACCGCCTGCTGCGCGGCTTCTCGGCGCCAGCCTCCATGCTGCCCGTGTCCGAAGTGTGCGCTAACTTCGACGCCATCGCCGCGCTGACGCAAGCGCCCACCTTGCCCGAAGTGGTGGCCGCCATTGCCGCGTATGACGGCGATTCGGTCTGGCTGCAAAAGGCGGCCCACTCGCTGGACAAGGGCGCGCCCACTTCGGCCGCGCTGGTGTGGGCCATGCGCGAGCGCACGCGCCATCTGAGCCTGGCGCAAGTGTTCCAGCTGGAACTCATTGTCGCCGTGCAATGTTGCGCCCATGCAGACTTCAGCGAAGGCGTGCGTGCTTTGCTGATCGACAAGGACAACGCGCCGCAGTGGCAGCCGGCCAGCCTGGCCGAGGTCAGCGAGACGTATCTCAATGAATATTTCACGGCGCCATGGGATAGCCATCCTTTGCGCGACCTGCATTAAAAGAACAACAGGAGACACATATGCAACATATCGCTTTTATCGGCCTGGGCAACATGGGCGCGCCAATGGCCCGCAACCTGGTGGCCGCCGGCTTCCACGTGTCCGTGTTCGACCTGGCGCCGGCGGCTGTGGCGTCGCTGGTCGAGGCGGGCGCCACGGCGGCCGCGTCCGCCAGCGCGGCCGTGCAGACGGCGGACGCCGTCATCACCATGCTGCCAGCAAACAAGCACGTGCAGGAACTGTACCTGGCGGCAGGCGGCGTGCTCGATTCGGCCAAGCCCGGTGCCCTGTTCATCGACTGCAGCACCATCGCCGCCGACGTGGCGCGGCAAGTGGCGCAGGCGGCCAGCGAACGCGGTTTTGCCATGATCGATGCGCCCGTCTCGGGCGGCACGGCGGGCGCGGCGGCCGGCACGCTGACCTTCATCGTCGGCGGCAGCGAGGCGGCCTTGCAGCAGGCGCGTCCCCTGCTGGAAAAGATGGGCAAGAACATCTTCCATGCGGGCGAGGCGGGCGCGGGCCAGGTGGCGAAGATTTGCAACAACATGCTGCTGGGCATACTGATGGCGGGGACGGCCGAGGCGCTGAACCTGGGAGTGGCGCATGGCCTCGATCCGAAAGTCTTGTCCGACATCATGGGCAAGAGTTCGGGGCGCAACTGGACCCTGGAAGTGTACAACCCGTGGCCCGGCGTCATGGACGGCACGCCCGCGTCGCGCAATTACACGGGCGGCTTCGGCACGGCGCTGATGCTGAAGGACCTGGGTCTGGCGCAGCAGTCGGCCCTGTCGGCGAACGCGCCCACGCCCTTGGGAGGGCTGGTGCGCCAGCTGTACCAGATGCATGCGCAAGCCGGCTATGCGCAGCAGGATTTCTCCAGCATCGTGCAGATGCTGCAGCCGGGCTTGGATAAACCCGCCTGAGGAATTTTGGACAAAAAAAAGCCCGCTGGTGAAAGCGGGCTAAATCCAATTCTTGGAAGAGTTGGAGGAGACAGATGCATTATGCTGCATCGCCACATATAACTCCAATTTATCTTTCGAATATCAAATATAGATTTTCGTGATATCTCTTCCTGGCAGCCGCGTCGCGGCTGCCAGCGCCACAGTCTTAGCCTGGATTGCAGGCGATCTGCACGGTGGTCACGTTTGCTTCACCCATCACACCGACGCCCGTGTTGGGTGCCACGGTGCATTTCAAGCCGGTAGGCTGGGTAAATACGCTGATGCCATACTTGTCGCCATCGGCAACAGGCGACGCCAGAGTGAAGGTCGTGCTGCCTTTGGCCACCGTGGTTTGCGCATTGCCGTTGATCAGGACCAGGCCGTCGGCTGTCAGGCCAGTCACCGTGCCGCCTACCGTGTACGCGTTTCGCGCACAGGAAACCGATGCCTGGATACTGACGTAGTGACCGGCCGAGCCGGTTCCGCCACTGACGGTGCAAGTCATGTGGGCTGGCTGGGTCTGCACGGTGATGTTGTAGTCGGTGCCATAGTCGATGCGCTTGCCAAAGGTAAACGAGGTCTGGCCGGCTTTGATCGGGAGCGGATCGCCGCCATTGACCAGGACCAGGCCTTCGGTGTTCAAATTGCTGACGGTGCCACTGACATCATACGAGGCCTTGCCGCCGCAAGCAGCCAATCCCAGGGTCAACAGCAGCGCGGCGATAGGGCGCAGGCAGGATAACTTCATGTATTTCTCCTATCCAATATAGTGGTGACGAATCGCGTAGCTTACTGCGCCGTGCAGTTCAGTGCGGCGCCGGTCGTGGCGGCTGAGCCCATGGTGCCGACGACATCGCGGCCGTTGGCACTGGCAGAACCCACGAAACTGCACGTCTGGCCCGTTGGATACGTCGCGATGGAAATATTGTAGGCGATGCCGTCATTGACATTCGGGAACGTATAGCTGGTGCTGCCTTTCAGCGGGCTGGTGGTGATATTGCCGATGGCCAGGGTCAAACCGTCGGCGGTCAGGCCCGTGATCGTGCCGCTCAGCGGGTAGGTATTGGTCACGCAAATCACCTGGGCCGTGGTCACGGTATAGCTCGATGCCTTGCCGGCGCCATTGGTAATCGTGCACACGGCGCCTTTTGGCTGTTGCGCGATGGTGATATCGTAGCGGTCATCGGTGCTGACCAGCTTGGTGAAAACAAAGGAAGTCTGGCCTGAGGTGACAGGCAGGCGTTCGCCGTCATTCAGCAGAATCAGGCCATCTTTTGCCAGATTGACGACTTGGCCGCTCAGATACAGATTGCCGCCGCTGCCGCCGCAGGCCGCCAATGTGACGGCGCAAGCCGCCGCCAGCATCGAGCGCAGGTACAAATTTTTCATACATTCTCCAAAACGAATTAGGTTGGGTAGCGCAACGCGGACGCTGGCGCCGCATTGGAATGGCGCCTATTTTAGTCTATCTGGCAAGCCGGATGATCTTGCCTTGTATCACCCTGTAACAATTTTTCGCCGGGAAGCGCCGGCCCGGCCCCATTTCATGGGGGCGCCGCCATGCCGGCGGCGGCGATCGGTGCGACAATAGCTGCGGGCTGCGCACCGTGACGCGGCATCTATATAGTGAGTTCCATGTCTCTTGCCCCTGTAAAACCTGCCGTGCCGCCCAAGGCCATCCTGTTCGACCTCGACGATACCTTGTGGCCCATCGCGCCCGTGATTGCCGCCGCCGAAACCCTGCTGCACGACTGGCTGGCCACGCATGCGCCCAAGGTGGCGCAGCAGTTTTCCATCGAGCTGTTGCGCCAGCACCGTCTGGCCATGCTCAATGAACAACCGCATTTCCATGGCAATTTGATCGAGCTGCGCCGCGCGGGATTGCTGACCGCCTTTGAGGCCGCCGGCGAAGATCCCGCCCTGGTCGACGGCGCCATCGCGCAGTTCCTGGCGGCGCGCCATCGCGTGCAGCCGTATGACGATGTCTTGCCCGGCCTGGCCTGGATGGGCCAGCGCATGCTGGTCGGCTCGATCTCGAATGGCAATGCGGACCTTGAAATTATCGGCCTGGCGCAGCATTTTAAAGTGTCGATTGCCGCCAGCGATTTCGGCGTCGCCAAGCCTGACGCCAGCATCTTCCTGGCCGCTTGCGCCGCGCTGGGCGTGGCGCCCCATGAGGCCGTGTATGTCGGCGATGACTTGTATTTCGACGTGACGGGGGCGCAAGGGGCGGGCATGCGTGCCGTGTGGATGAACCGCAAGGGCAGCGATGCCCATCTGGCCGCCGGCGTGCAGCCCGACGCCATCTGCGCCAACTTTGATGAATTGCTGCTGTGGCTGCAGGGGCAGCTGGAAGATTGATCGCCGTCGGACGGGCGAACGTGCATAATAGGCGCTGTTGATGCATGTTCGGCCGCTTTCGTTGCCGCTTGCTTAACAATATGCTTGTTTAAAGAATATTTGCTTACCTAAGACACCATGCAACTCGATACACGTGCCCAAACACTGCTGAAAGCCCTGGTCGAGCGATATATCGCCGACGGCCTGCCGGTCGGTTCGCGCGCCTTGTCGAAAATTTCCGGCCTCGACCTGTCGCCGGCCACGATCCGCAACATCATGGCCGACCTGGAAGAGCTCGGTTATGTGTCCAGTCCGCATACTTCGGCCGGACGCATCCCCACGCCGCGTGGCTACCGCATCTTTGTCGACACCTTGCTGACCGTCCGGCACCTGGACGAGCACATGGTGGAGTCGCGCATGCGCCTGCAGACGCCGCAGCCGCAAAAAACCATCGCCAACGCGGCGCAGATGCTGTCGTCGCTGTCGCAGTTCGCCGGCGTCGTGCTCAGCCCGCGCCGCGAATCCGTGTTCCAGCAGATTGAATTTTTGCGCCTGTCCGAAAAACGCATCCTGCTCGTCATCGTCGCTCCCGGCGGCGACGTGCAGAACCGTTTATTGCTGACGGAAGCCGACTATACGCCGGCGCAACTGGTGCAATCGGCTAATTACATCAACCAGAATTATGGCGGCCTGTCGTTCGACGCCGTGCGCGTGCGCCTGCAAGGCGAACTGCGCCAGTTGCGCGACGACATGGGCAGCCTGATGCAGGCGGCCGTGGAAGCGGGCAGCGAAGCGATGGCCGATCATAGCGATGACATGGTGATTTCCGGCGAGCGCAACCTGCTCAGCGTGAGCGATCTGTCATCGAATATGCATTCGCTGCGCCAGATGTTCGACATGTTCGAGCAAAAGACGGGCTTGATGCAGCTGCTCGACGTGTCGAGCAAGGCGACGGGCGTGCAGATTTTCATCGGCGGCGAATCGAACCTGGTGCCGATGGATGAGATGAGCGTGGTGACGGCGCCGTATGAAGTCAACGGCAAGATCGTGGGAACGCTGGGAGTGATCGGACCGACGCGCATGGCTTACGAGCGCGTTATCCCGATCGTCGACATCACGGCCAAGCTGCTGTCGAGCGCGCTCAGCCATCATTGATGCGGTTCAATGCTGCGCCGGCCGGCGCCTTGCGGGAACGGCCGGCGTGGGTCAGGCTGTTTTGTGCGGGCAAGCTGTCTTGGTGCAGTTGCCGTAGATGGCCAGGGCGTGTTCGGCGATCTTGAAGCCGCGCTCTTCGGCCACTTTTTGCTGGCGGATTTCGATTTCTTCGTCGAAGAATTCTTCGACCCGGCCGCAATCGAGGCACACCAGATGGTCGTGGTGGGAGCCTTCGTTGAGTTCGAAAATCGCCTTGCCGGTTTCAAAATGGTTGCGGTTAAGCAAGCCGGCTTGTTCGAATTGTGTGAGAACACGGTAGACAGTTGCCAAGCCGACATCCATATTGTCGGCCAGCAGAATCTTGTAGACGTCTTCCGCGGTCAGGTGGCGTACCGGGCTACTCTGGAAGATATCGAGTATCTTCAGCCGTGGCAGGGTGGCTTTCAGGCCGCTTGCCTTGAGATCACTAGGATTGTTACTCATGTTTGTTGCTCGTATGTGGGTCAGGTGCTTTATCATATAGCGTTTTGTCGGGGAGTGCCAAAATATGCTTTTTTTTGGCGGGCCGGTCACTCCTGGCGTTTTGTTCATCCAATTGAGGTCATTTATGCGCGTAACCCCGGCTGTATTGCCATCTCTCTGGCACCGTATTTCATTTCGAGCACCAGTCGTGGCAGGCATGGTCTGTGTCGCGCTGGCCGTGTCCGGCTGCGCCAACCGTGGCATTCTTGGCGAAAAGCCGGCAGCTGCTCAAAAAGAAGGCAAGGAACTGGTTCCCGAACAGGGCGCACAAACGACCACCATTACGCCGCTGCAAAAATTCATGTGGTTTTTCTCGCCCTACCGTCCTGACATTCAACAAGGCAACTTTGTCTCCGAAGAGATGCTGGCCCAGTTGAAAGTAGGAATGACGCGCGACCAGGTGCGTTTCGTCCTCGGCACTTCGCTGCTGACCGATATCTTCCATGCCGACCGCTGGGATTATCCATTCCGTCTGGCGCGGGGCAGTGGCGAAACCACTAGCAGCCGCGTGGTCGTGTACTTCGGCAAGGATGGCAAGGTTGAACGTTTCGAAGGCGGCAACTTGCCGACGGAGAAAGAATATATCGACCGCATCGCCGGTCCGTCGCCATTCGCCAAGGTCGCCAAGGCTGACGTGCCTGCCGCCGTCGTGCCATCGCCCGTGGCGCCGAGCGCCGTGCCGGTACCGGCCGATGCCGCTCCTGCCATTCCTGTGAGCAAGCCTGACGTTGCACCAGCACCAGCAACGGCGCCTGCCGCCGAGCCAGCACCGACGCCTGCCGCCGAACCCACCAAATAAGTTGTTGTAAGAGAATAAAATGACTGAACTGAAAATTGCCATCGCTGGCGCCAGCGGCCGCATGGGCCATATCCTGATCGAAGCGGTCAGCAACGCGCCCGACGCCGTGCTGACCGGCGCCCTCGACCGCGCCGGCTCGCCGAGCGTCGGGCAGGATGCCGCCGCCTTTCTCGGCAAGCCTGCCGGCGTGCTGATCGCGTCGGACCTTGCCGCCGGCCTGGCCAATGCCGATTACCTGATCGACTTCACGCGCCCCGAAGGCACTTTGCAGCACCTGGCGTATTGCGCCGAGCATGGCATCAAGATGATCATCGGCACCACCGGTTTCGATGACGCGGGCAAGGCCGCCATTGCCACCGCCGCCGAAAAGACGGCCATCATGTTCGCGCCGAACATGAGCGTGGGCGTGAATGTCACCATGAAGCTGCTGGAACTGGCCGCGAAAAGCCTGTCCGAAGGCTACGACATCGAAATTATCGAAGCGCATCACCGCTTCAAGGTCGATGCGCCATCGGGCACGGCCCTGCAAATGGGTGAAGTGGTGGCCGGCGCCCTGGGCCGCGACCTGAAGGAATGCGCCGTGTACGGCCGCGAAGGCGTGACGGGCGAACGCGATCCGTCGACCATCGGCTTTGCTACCATCCGCGGCGGCGATATCGTCGGCGACCATACGGTGCTGTTTGCCGGCATCGGCGAGCGCATCGAGATCAGCCACAAATCGAGCAGCCGCGTCACCTACGCCCACGGCGCCCTGCGCGCCGCGCGTTTCCTGGCCGACAAGCCGACGGGCCTGTTCGACATGCAGGATGTGCTGTCGCTGAAGAACTGAGGAAGACTATGGCCACAGCCATCCTGAATGGAAAAGACATCACCGATGAAGCGAGCTTTCACGCGCAATGCGTGCAAGCCTTCGGTTTCCCCGCGTTCTACGGCAACAGCATGGATGCCTGGGTCGATTGCCTCAGCTACTTGCGCGACGATGAAAACATGACGCAGTTCCGTTTGAAACCGAACGAAGTGCTGGACATCGTGGTGCAGGACGCTGACGCGATGAAGGCGAAAGTGCCTGATTTGCTGGAAGAAATCACATTTTGCATCGCCGGCATCAATGAGCGCTATGACGATTACGGTGAAAAACCGGCATTGAAACTGGTACTCAAGTGAATGGAATCGTAGGTCGGATTAGGCCCTGCGGGCCGTAATCCGACAACATTGTTGGCTGTGCAGGTCGGACTGCGCGCAAGCGCCAATCCGACCTACGTCCAGACGACCAACATTTACACCACCTTGCGCTCACGCAAGCCGTCAATCTCCGCACCGTCCAACCCCAGCCACTGCTGCAATACCTCGTCCGTATGCTGCCCCAGCAAGGGCGGCGGCAAGCGGTATTGCACCGGCGAGCCGGACAGGCGCACGGGATTGGCCACCAGCGCCACCGTGCCCGCCGTCGGATGCGGCATCTCCACTTTCAAGCCACGCGCCACCACTTGCGGGTCGGCAAAGACCTGGTCGATGCGGTTGACGGGGCCGCACGGCACGGCTTGCGCCTCGAACGCGCTGATCCACTCTGCCGTCGTGCGCATGACCGTGGTCTGGCGCATCAACGGTATCAACACCGCCCGGTGCGCGACGCGCTGCGGGTTGGTGGCGAAGCGTTCGTCCTGCGCCCATTCCGGGTGGCCGGCGACGGCGCAAAAACGCGAAAACTGTCCATCGTTGCCGATCGCCAGAATCATGTCGCCATCGGCAGTGGGAAAGTCTTGATACGGAACAATGTTCGGATGCGCATTGCCCATGCGCTGCGGCACCTTGCCTCCGCACAAGTAGTTGGCGGCCTGGTTGCCCAGCGCGGCCACTTGCACGTCGAGCAGGGCCAGGTCGATATGCTGGCCCAGGCCCGAGCGCTCGCGTTCGGCCAATGCGGCCTGCACGGCGATGGTGGCGTACAGGCCCGTCAGGATGTCCGTTTGCGCCACACCCACTTTTTGCGGTCCGGCGCCCGGCTGGCCATCGGGCACGCCCGTGATGCTCATCAGGCCGCCCATGCCCTGGATTAAGAAGTCATAGCCGGCGCGCGCCGCATACGGCCCATCCTGGCCGAAACCCGTGATGGAGCAGTACACGAGGCGCGGGTTGAGCGCCAGCAAGCTCGCCGCATCGAGGCCGTATTGCTTCAAACCATCGAGCTTGAAATTTTCCAGCAGCACGTCCGATTCGGCGGCCAGCTTGCGCACCAGGGCTTGCCCTTCAGGCGCAGCCAGGTCGATGCACAAGGAGCGCTTGTTGCGGTTGGCGCACTGGAAGTAGGCAGCCTCGGCCGTATCGCGGCCGTCCGCGTCTTTCAGATACGGCGGACCCCAGGAGCGCGTGTCGTCGCCGCGTCCCGGCTGCTCGACCTTGACGACGTCGGCGCCGAGGTCGGCCAGCATTTGTCCGGCCCACGGGCCGGCCAGCACGCGCGACAGGTCGAGCACGCGCAAGCCGCTCAACGGCGCGGGCCGCAGGGTGGAGGCGAGGGTGGAAGCCAAGGCGTCCATCAGTTGCTGAAGGCGGCGATGCCGGTGATGGCGCGGCCGATGATCAGCGCGTGCACATCGTGCGTGCCTTCATAGGTGTTCACCACTTCCAGGTTGACCAGGTGGCGGATGACGCCGAACTCGTCGGAAATGCCGTTGCCGCCCATCATGTCGCGCGCCATGCGGGCGATGTCCAGTGCCTTGCCGCAGCTGTTGCGTTTCATGATAGAGGTGATTTCCACGGCGGGCGAGCCCTCATCCTTCATGCGGCCCAGGCGCAAGCACCCTTGCAAGCCCATGGTGATTTCCGTCAGCATGTCGGCCAGTTTCTTTTGCACCAGCTGGTTCGCAGCCAATGGGCGGCCGAATTGCTGGCGGTCCATCGTGTACTGGCGTGCCTTCAGGTAGCAGTCTTCGGCCGCGCCCAGCGCGCCCCAGGCGATGCCGTAGCGGGCGCTGTTCAGGCAAGTAAATGGACCTTTCAGGCCGCGCACGTCGGGGAAGGCGTTTTCTTCCGGGCAAAATACTTCATCCATGACGATTTCGCCGGTGATGCTGGTACGCAAGCCCACCTTGCCGTGGATTTCCGGCGCCGACAGGCCTTTCCAGCCTTTTTCCAGCACGAAGCCGCGGATCGCGCCTTCATCGTCCTTGGCCCAGACGACGAACACGTCGGCAATCGGGCTGTTGGTGATCCACATCTTGGCGCCGGAGATACTGTAGCCGCCCGGCACCTTGCGCGCGCGCGTGACCATGCTGCCAGGGTCGGAGCCGTGGTTCGGTTCCGTCAGGCCGAAGCAGCCGATGAATTCGCCCGTCGCCAGTTTCGGCAGGTATTTCTGCTTGGTTTCTTCGTTGCCGAAGGCATTGATCGGCACCATCACCAGCGATGATTGCACGCTCATCATCGAGCGGTAGCCCGAATCGACGCGCTCGACTTCGCGCGCGGCCAGGCCGTAGCAGACGTAGTTCAGGCCGGCGCCGCCGTATTCTTCGGGTATCGTCGTGCCCAGCAAGCCCAGCTCGCCCATTTCGCGGAAGATGGCGGCGTCCGTGCGGCCATGGCGGAACGATTCGAGTACGCGTGGCACCAGGCTGCCCTGGCAATAGTCGCGGGCCGCTTCCAGCACGGCGCGTTCGTCGCCCGTCAGTTGTTCTTCCAGCAGCAGGGGGGAATTCCAGTCGAATACGGTTTTGCTCATCACAGGCCTCGCAGGTGAGCGCCGGTGATCGGCGCAAGATTGAATATGGCTCATGGTAGGTTTTTGCCTAGCCTTGCGCAAACGATTTTTTTGCACCCAGACATGCGTGATGCGCATATCTTGCGGCATACTGGAGCCTTTCACCGGCCCGATACCCCCATGTCACGCAAAATTCCCATGCTGCAAGCGCTAAATTGTTTCGAAGCGGCCGCGCGCCACCAGAGCTATACGCATGCGGCGCGCGAACTGTCGCTGACGCAAAGCGCCGTGTCGCGGCAGATATCTTCCCTGGAAAGCTTTCTTGGCGTGCAACTGTTCCAGCGCACGCGCCATGGCGTGCTGCTGACCAGCGCCGGCGCCGCATATGCGCGCCAGATCGCGGCCCGTCTCGACGGCCTGGAGCGCGACACGCTCGACACCATGGCGCGCCAGGGCGGCGGCGGGGCGCTGCAGCTCGCGTCCGTGCCCACGTTTGCCACACGCTGGCTGATGCCGCGGCTGTCGTCGCTGGCCGGTTTGCACCCCGATATCGTCGTGCATATCGATGCCTATACAAAGCCGTTCATGTTTGCCGATACGGAATACGACGGCGCCTTGTACGCGGGCACGCCCGAGCAGCTGGCGCGCTGGCCCGGCACGCGCGCCACCTTGCTCATGCACGAAGAAATCGTGCCTGTCGCCAGCCCGCGCCTGTTGGCGGCGCGCAGCGCCTGGCAGCCGCAGGATTTATTGGAACTGACCTTGTTGCAGCAAAGTACGCGCCCGGGCGCCTGGCGCCAGTGGTTTGACGCCATGCAGGTCGATGGGGAACTGGCGCGCTACGGCGCCCGCTATGAGTTGTTTTCCATGCTGGCCATGGCGGCCGTGCAGGGGCAGGGCGTGGTCTTGCTGCCCCGTATGCTGGTCGAAGCGGAACTGGCGCGCGGCGAGCTGCGCATCGCATGCGAGCGCCCACTGCGCGGCCAGCGCGCGTATTACCTGATCACGCCCGAGGCGGCACATGAAAAAATGGCCTTGCAGCAGTTCCGCGTATGGCTGCAAGACGAGGCGGCCTAGACGACCTTGGCCGTATCGAAGTGTGGATTGTCGATCAGGCCGATCTGGTTGCCGAAGGGGTCGAGCAATTCCACCGTGCGGATGCCGTCGCCCACGTCCGTGATCGGATGGTGCAGGCTGCCGCCCAGCGCCACGATGCGTTCGACTTCCTGCTCGATGCCATCCACGCCCCAGTACGTCACGCTGCCCTGCGTGCCAGGCTGGCCGTCCGGCAGCAGTCCCAGCTCGAAGCCGCCGATGGCAAAGCCGACATAGAACGGCTGGTCGAAATACGGTGCCGTGCCGAATACCTGGCTGTACCAGGCTTTGGCCTTGTCCAGGTCGGGGACGGGATAGGTGACGGTACGCAAGCCCTTGATCATGTTCTGCTCCTGGTGAATGAAGAATAACGCCATCATGCCACCGGCGTGCGCGTGGCGATTGGAAAAATGGAAGGCGCTCGCGCGCGCCGGCCCGCCAGCCACGCGTCGGGCGAGCTGCGGGCGAATTCCTGGAAGTCGTGGATCAGGTGCGACTGATCGAAATAACCATATTGCAAGGCCATCTGCGCCCAGTCCTGCTGTCCCGCCACGCTTTGCATGGCCTGGCAGGCGGCGCGGAAACGGCAGATGCGGGCAAACAGCTTCGGGCTGATGCCCACTTGCTGGCGAAATTGCAGCGCCAGGTGCTGGCGCGACACGCCCAGCTGCTGCGCCAGTCCATCCACGCGCACCTGCCCCGATGCCGCCTCAATGGCCGCGATGGCATGGTCGGCCGCGCCGGCCTGGCGCCGTGGCGGCGCGGCACGCAGGCGCAGCAGCAGATATTCTTGCAAAATGGCAATTCTTTGTGCGTTGGACAAGGGCTCGCTCCATAGCGCGTCACCGAGGCGCGCCGCCAGCTCGCGGCCCCATAGCTGCTGCAATCCCGTGCGGCCATCGCTCAGTTCGCACAAGGGCAGCTGGAAGAAGCGTGCCGCTGCGCCCGGCTTGAAGCGGGCCGCCACCGTCTGCACCAGACCCTGGCTGACGACGGTAATCGGCGCCGTCATCATGCCCACGGCAAAGCTGGCGTCCTGCTGGTCCTGGCACAGGATGTCGATGCAATTGTCGGGCAAGACCTGGTGCGTGAAGGGCGTGGCGCCCGTCTGCACGCGGCAGGTCCAGACGCAGTCCAGCCAGGGGCGCAGGGCGGGGAGGGGCGGATATTCCTGGTAGATGATCATGGCCGGCTTTGATGCAAAGAACAAGATTGCCCATATATTACACAGCATAATTGTGCGCTTGCCAAAATTTGCCGGCCCGGGCCGCCAGCGCGCCGCGCTATCGGGCGGCGACAACCAGTATAATGCTCGGTTCATATCCACTATTGGCCGCACATCATGCAAGATAAATATAGTCCCGCCGACGTCGAACAAGCCGCCCAATCGCACTGGAAGGCGATCGACGCCTATAAAGCCGTCGAACACGACCCGCGTTTCCCAAAAGGCAAGTATTTTGCCTGCTCGATGCTGCCTTACCCTTCGGGCAAGCTGCACATGGGTCACGTGCGCAACTATACGATCAATGACGTGATGTACCGCTACCTGCGCATGAACGGCTACAACGTGCTCATGCCGATGGGCTGGGATGCGTTCGGCATGCCGGCGGAAAACGCGGCCATGGCCAACAACGTGCCGCCCGCGCAATGGACGTATTCGAACATCGCCCACATGAAGCAGCAGATGGAATCGATGGGCCTGGCCATCGACTGGTCGCGCGAAATGACCGCCTGCAAGCCCGAATACTACAAATGGAACCAGTGGATGTTCCTCAAGATGCTGGAAAAAGGCATCATCTACAAGAAGACGGGCACCGTGAACTGGGACCCGATCGACCAGACCGTGCTGGCCAACGAACAAGTGGTCGACGGCAAGGGCTGGCGTTCCGGCGCGCTGATCGAAAAGCGCGAAATCCCCATGTACTACGCGCGCATCACCGATTACGCGGAAGAGCTGCTGGCCTATGTCGATGACAAGCTGCCGGGCTGGCCCGAGCGCGTGCGCATCATGCAGACCAACTGGATCGGCAAATCGACGGGCGTGCGCTTCGCCTTCCCGCATGCGATCAAGGACGCGAACGGCGCCCTGATCGGCGACGGCAAGCTGTACGTCTTTACTACCCGTCCGGACACCGTCATGGGCGTGACCTTCTGCGCCGTGGCCGCCGAACACCCGCTGGCCATCCACGCCGCGCAAACGAATCCTGCTCTGGCCGCGTTCAATGCCGAATGCAAGCTCGGTTCCGTGATCGAGGCAGACATGGCAACGATGGAAAAGAAGGGCATGCCGACCGGCCTGTTCGTCACCCATCCGCTGACGGGCGCGCAAGTGGAAGTCTGGGTCGGCAACTACGTGCTGATCACCTACGGCGACGGCGCCGTGATGGGCGTGCCGGCGCACGACGAACGCGATTTCGGCTTTGCCAAGAAATACAATCTGCCGATCAAGCAAGTGATCGAAGTCAAGGGCCAGGAATTTTCGACGGATGCCTGGCAGGAATCGTATGGCAGCAAGGACGGCGTCTGCATCGCCTCCGGCAAATACGACGGCCTGCATTTTGCGTCCGCCGTCGATGCGGTGGCCGCCGATCTGGCGGAGCTGGGCCTGGGCGAAAAGAAAACCACGTTCCGCCTGCGCGACTGGGGCATTTCGCGCCAGCGCTACTGGGGCACGCCGATCCCGATGATCCATTGCCTTGAGTGCGGCGTGGTGCCGGTGCCGGAAAAAGACCTGCCGGTGGTGCTGCCGGAAGACTGCGTGCCGGACGGCACGGGCAACCCGCTGAACAAATATGAAGCCTTCCTGCAGTGCGACTGCCCGCAGTGCGGCAAGCCGGCGCGCCGCGAGACGGACACCATGGATACCTTCGTCGATTCGTCGTGGTACTACATGCGCTATACCTCGCCAGGCTCGAACGACGCCATGGTCGACGCGCGCAACGATTACTGGATGCCGATGGACCAGTACATCGGCGGCATCGAACACGCCGTCATGCACTTGCTGTACGCGCGCTTCTGGACCAAGATCATGCGCGACTTCGGCCTGGTCAAGTTCGACGAGCCGTTCGTCAACCTGCTGACGCAAGGCATGGTGCTCAACGAAACGTACTTCCGCAAGGACGCCGCCGGCAAGACCACCTGGTTCAACCCGGACGACGTGCGCTTGTCGCTCGACGACAAGGGCCGTCCGCAGTCCGCCGTCCTGGTGGCCGACGGCCAGCCGGTGGAAATCGGCGGCACGGAAAAAATGTCGAAGTCGAAGAACAACGGCATCGACCCGCAAGCGCAGATCGAGCAGTACGGCGCCGACACGGCGCGCCTGTTCACCATGTTCGCCTCGCCGCCGGAACAGACCCTGGAATGGTCGGGCAGCGGTGTCGAAGGCGCGAACCGCTTCCTGCGCCGCGTGTGGAACTTCGGCTATGCCCAGTCGGCAACGATCCAGGCCGCACTGGCTGGCGGCGCCGCACCGGCCACGGGCGACGCGCAGAAAAACCTGCGCCGCGAATTGCACAAGCTGCTGCAGCAAGCCGATTACGACTTGAAGCGCATCCAGTACAACACCGTGGTGTCGGCCTGCATGAAGATGCTCAACACGCTGGAATCGGCCAAGCTGGACGATAGCGCGCAGTCGAAGGCGCTGATCGCCGAAGGCTTCTCGATCTTCCTGCGCCTGCTCAATCCCGTCGCGCCGCACATCACCCACGTCTTGTGGGAAGAGCTGGGCTATGCTGGCGTGCACGGCGATTTGCTGAACGTGGCATGGCCGCAGGTCGACCCGCAAGCGCTGGAGCAGTCCGAGATCGAGATGATGATCCAGGTGAACGGCAAGCTGCGCGGCTCGATCACGGTGGCCAAGGATGCGGACAAGGCCAGCATCGAAGCGGCCGCGCTGGCGTGCGAAAGTGTGCAGAAGTACGTCGAGACCACGCCGAAGAAGATCATCGTCGTGCCAGGCAAGTTAATCAGCATCGTGGTGTAATCATGACGACTTCCTCTCAAGTATCGCTGTTGGGCCGCCGCGCCGTGCTGGCGTTGGGCCTGACCGTCCTGCTGTCGGCCTGCGGCTTTCACTTGCGCGGTTCGAACGGCAGTTTCATGCTGCCGTTCGCGACGATGTACATCGGCTTGCCCGACTCGTCGCCGCTGGCGATCGGCCTGAAGCGCTATATCCGCGCCATTGGCAGCACGGAGGTGGTCAATACCAGGGATGGCGCCGACGCCGTCCTTGAAGTGATCTCCGATCCGGAGATGAATCGTACCAAGACCATTTTGTCCCTGAACACCAGCGGCCGCGTACAAGAGTATCAACTCGGCTATTCGATCAATTTCCGCGTGGTGGACAAGGCCGGCAACCAGTTGCTGGCGCCGACGACCATCAGCCTGGTGCGCCCCATCACCTTCGACGACAGGCAGGTACTGGCCAAGGAAACCGAGGAAGCGGCGCTGTACCGCGACATGCGCAACGACCTGGTGCAGCAGATCATGCGCCGCCTGGCCGCCATCAAGCCGGTGCTGCCGGCCATGTCGGTGGCGCCGGTGACGCCGGCCGCGCCGGCCGCCCCGCAGCAGTAACGGGGACGCCATGCAATTGCGGATAGATGCGCTCGATGGGCATGTGGCCAAGCCGCTGGCGCAGCTGTATGTGATCACCAGCGACGAACACTTGCTGGCGCTGGAAGCGGCCGACAAGATCCGCCGCGCGGCGCGCGCGCAGGGCTACTCCGAGCGCGACGTGCTGACGGTGGAGCGCAGCTTCAAGTGGGGTGAACTGCTGGCGGCGAACCAGGAGCTGTCGCTGTTCGGCGATAAAAAACTGATCGAACTGCGCATCCCCACGGGCAAGCCGGGCAAGGATGGCGGCGCGGCGCTGCAAAGCTACGCGAAAAACCTCAGTCCCGACAACCTGACCCTGATCACCTTGCCCAAGCTGGATTGGGCCACGCAAAAGGCGGCCTGGGTCGCCAGCCTGCAGCAGGCGGCCGTGTATATCGACATTCCGAATGTGGAACGGGCACAGTTGCCGGCGTGGATATCGCAGCGCCTGGGCGCGCAGGGGCAAAGCGCCGAGCGTGCCAGCATCGACTTCATCGCCGAACGGGTGGAAGGTAACTTGCTGGCGGCGCACCAGGAAATCCAGAAACTGGGCTTGCTGCATGCCGCGGGCAAGCTGACGTACGAACAAGTGCAGGACGCGGTGCTGAACGTGGCCCGCTACGATGTCTTCAAGCTGTCCGAAGCCATGCTGGCCGGCGATCCGGCGCGCCTGGTGCGTATGCTCGAAGGTTTGAAAGGCGAGGGCGAGGCGCTGCCGCTGGTCTTGTGGGCCGTCTCCGAGGAAATCCGCACGCTGTTAAAATTGAAGGCCGGCATGGCGCAGGGGCGTCCATTGGGCGCGCTGCTGAAGGAATACCGCATCTGGGGTCCGCGCGAGCGGATGATGGAACCGGCCCTGCGGCGCATTTCGCTGCCCGTGCTGGAAGCGGCGCTGCAGCAGGCGGCGCAGGTGGACAAGATGATCAAGGGTTTGCGCGCCAAGGGCTATGCAGGCGATGCCTGGGACGCCATGCTGCAACTGGGACTGAAGATCGCCCGAGGCTAGTTTTTTACTATATGGATACGAGCATGGACATCACAGAATATATGCAGGACGTGGGCACGCGCGCACGCGCCGCTTCGCGCGCCATGGCGCGTGCCGACAGCGCCACGCGCAACCGCGCCTTGACCCTGATCGCCGCCGCCATCGTGCGCGATGCCGATCTGCTGCGCGCGGCCAACCAGCGCGACCTCGATGCGGCGGCCGCCGCCGGCCTGGCGCCGGCCATGCTCGACCGCCTGACCCTGTCCGACGCCGCCATCGCCACCATGGTCGAAGGCTTGACGCAAATCGTGTCGCTGGCCGACCCGATCGGCGAAATCTCGAACATGAAATTCCGTCCGACGGGCATCCAGGTGGGCCAGATGCGCGTGCCGCTGGGCGTCATCGGCATCATCTATGAAGCGCGTCCGAACGTGACGGTGGACGCGGCCGGCCTGTGCATCAAGAGCGGCAACGCGACGATCTTGCGCGGCGGCTCGGAAGCGATTCACTGCAACCGCGCGCTGGCCAAGCTGGTGGCCGAGGGCTTGCTGGGTGCCGGCCTGCCTGCCGATGCCGTGCAAGTGATCGACACCACCGACCGCGCCGCCGTCGGCGCTTTGATCACCATGCCGCAGTATGTGGACGTCATCGTGCCGCGCGGCGGCAAAGGCCTGATCGCGCGCCTGATGGAAGAGGCCACCGTGCCGATGATCAAGCACCTCGACGGCATCTGTCACGTCTACATCGACGCCAAGGCGGACCTGAAAAAAGCCGTCGATATCGGCTTCAACGCGAAGTGCCACCGCTACGGCACCTGCAACACCATGGAAACCCTGCTGGTGGCGCGCGCCATCGCACCGGCCGTGCTGCCGCAGCTGGCCGAACTGTACCTGACCAAACAGGTGGAACTGCGCGCCGATCCGGAAAGCCATGCGATCCTGGCCGCCGCCGCTTATCCGCACCTGGTAGCGGCCACCGAGGAAGACTGGTCCACCGAATACCTGGCCGCCATCCTGTCGGTGAAGGTGGTCGACGGCATCGACGAAGCGATGGACCACATCAACCGGTATTCGTCGAAGCACACGGAGTCCATCATCACGGAAGACTACAGCGATGCGCTGCGCTTCCTGCGCGAAGTCGATTCCGCCTCGGTGATGGTGAACGCCTCGACGCGTTTCGCCGACGGTTTCGAATATGGCCTTGGCGCCGAGATCGGCATCTCGAACGACAAGCTGCACGCGCGCGGTCCGGTGGGCCTGGAAGGCCTGACCTCGCTCAAGTACGTGGTTTTCGGCCACGGCGAAGTACGCAAATAGTCTCATTCGCGGGCGGCCCACAAGGCGGCCCGTGCTCTTGTTTCTCTCCACCTCTGACACTGGGAACCCCATGCTCTTTCTCTGGACCAAAGCCTTCCACATCATCTTCGTCATTTCCTGGTTCGCCGGCCTGTTTTATTTGCCGCGCATCTTCGTGAACCTGGCGATGGAGACGGAAACGGTGGCCACCGAGCGCCTGCTGCTGATGGCGCGCAAGTTGTACCGCTTCATGTCGCTGCTGGCGCTGCCGGCGATGGTGCTGGGGCTGGCGTTGATGTGGATGCTGTATGGCGGGAGCCAGGGCGGCATGAAGATGCCGGGCTGGATGCACGCCAAACTGACCTTCGTGGTGCTGCTGCTCGGCTATCACCACGCTTGCGGTTCCATCCTGCGCAAGTTTGAAAAAGGTCTCAACAAGCGCAGTCACACCTGGTTCCGCTGGTTTAATGAAGTGCCGGTGGTGATGCTGCTGGCCGTCGTCGTGCTGGTCGTGGTCAAGCCTTTCTAAGGGAGTCGAAATGAGTGCAAGCCAGAGCAAAGTCGTGCAGTATTTTTTTGCGCCCCACTCGCCATGGACCTACCTGGGGCATGCGCGCCTGATGGCCATCGCCGCGAAGACGGGCGCACAGATCGACGTGCGTCCCTTTGACCTGGGCAAGGTCTTCAGCGTATCGGGCGGCCTGCCGCTGGCCAAGCGCGCACCGCAGCGCCAGGCGTACCGCCTGGCCGAACTGGCGCGCTGGTCGGCCTTTTTGCAGGTGCCATTGACCCTGCAGCCGAAGTTCTTCCCCGTGTCGCCGGAAGCGTCGGCCAAGCTGATCATCGCCACGCGCCTGGCGCACGGCGTGGAAGCGTCGCTGAAACTGGCGCACGTCATCATGCGCGGCCTGTGGGCGGAGGAGCGCAACATCGGCGACGAGGAAACCCTGGTGCAGATCGCGTTTGACGCCGGTTTCGACGGCCGCCAGTTGCTGAAAACGTCGGAGACGGCCAGCGTGCAGGCGGAATACGACGCCAATACGGAAGCGGCCACGGCCGCCAGCGTGTTCGGTTCGCCATGGTACATCGTCGATGGCGAAGGGTTCTGGGGGCAGGACCGCCTCGATTTTGTCGAGCGCGCGCTGGCGAAATAATTATGGAAAGATGTCAATGTAGGTCGGATTAGCGCTTTGCGCGTAATCCGACAAGCTCAGTCGGCAGCGGTGTTTGTCGGCTTACGCCCTGGCGGGCTAAGCCGACCTGCGCAAGATATTGGATGTAGGTCGGATTAGCGCTGCGCGCGTAATCCGACAAGTTTTGAAATTTTTAGTTAATTGTTTTTCAACGGATAAAAGGTACACCATGGCTTCATATTTTTGCCCATGCCCGCGCGGCATGGAAGCGGCGCTGGCCGAGGAACTGGGCGAGATCGCCCAGGATAGTGCGACCATGAAGGTCCACAACCAGGTGCCGGGCGGCGTCCATTGCTCCGGCGACCTGCTCGATTCCTACCGCATCAACCTGCATTCGCGCATCGCTTCGCGCGTGCTGATGCGCATGGCCCATTCCGGCTACAAGACGGAAAACGATATTTACGACCTGACCCTGGCGCAAGCGTGGGAAGACTGGTTCGGCGTGCACCACACGATCCGCGTTGACGTCACGGCCGTGAAATCGCCGCTGCGCAGCCTGGAATTCACGACACTGAAAATCAAGGATGCGATCTGCGACCGCTTCCGCGACCAGTTCAACGAGCGTCCATCGGTCAACACCAAGACGCCGGACATGCGCATCGTCGGCTTCCTCGACGCGCATACCTTCACCGTCTATCTCGACACCTCGGGCGAAGCCTTGTTCAAGCGCGGCTGGCGCGAAGAGACGGGCGACGCGCCGCTGCGCGAAAACCTGGCCGCCGGCCTGCTGCGCGTGTCGGGCTGGAAGCCTGGCATGGTGCTGTTCGACCCGATGTGCGGTTCCGGCACCATCCTGGCCGAAGCGGCGCAGATGCTGCAAGGGATACCGCCGGGCGCCTCGCGCCAGTTCGCGTTTGAAAACTTCCACGACTTCGATCCGGCGCCGTGGAATGCCATGAAAAACGCCATCAAGGTCAATCCGCTGCCGGCCGAACCGACCATTTTCGGCAGCGACATTTCGGGCGACATGGTCGCCATGACGCGCCATAACCTGCGTTGCGCCGGCGTGCGCTTCGACGTGCCCCTGAAACAGATCGAGGCGCAGGAAGTCAAGCCGCCGAGCGACGTGCCGGGCATCATGCTGACCAACCCGCCGTACGGCGAGCGTATTGGCGTGCGCGGCGACAGCACCATCCCGGAAGATGAACTGTCGACGTCGTTCTATTCGGCCATGGGCACGACCCTGAAGCAGCGCTTCGCCGGCTGGACCGTGTTCCTGTTCACGGCCGACCTGGGCCTGCCCAAGCTGCTGCGTCTGAAGGAAGCGCGCAAGACGCCATTCTTCAACGGTGCGCTGGAATGTCGTTTGTTCCGCTTTGATATGGTCGCCGGTTACAACCGCCGCGAAGAAGCCAAGCCAAAAAATAACTGATCAAACCTGCTGCGCGTCGGGATAGGCGGCCTGTGATGCTTGCCGTACTCGTGTACGGCTGCGCTTCTCGGCCAGCTCTCCCTTCCGCTCGCGACGGTTTTATCAGCTATTTTGGCGTCTGTAGACGTCTGTAGACGTCTGTAGTAACGCAGTACCTCGCGCGGACCGCAACCGGTCCGCGCGCCACTTTGGATCCGCCATGTTTCCCACCCCTCCGGCCGATGTGCCGCCCGACCCGGTCACGCCCGTTCCGCCTCCCACACCGAGCCACATGGCGCCGCTGAGCCGCGGTGCGCTGGCGATGATGCTGGCCGGGCTGTCGATGCTGGGTCCCCTGTCGATCGATACCTATCTGCCCGCGTTTGGCGCGATCCAGGGTTCGCTGCAGGCGTCGCCGCTGGAAGTGCAGCAGTCGCTGACGTTCTACATGCTGGCCTTTGCCGGCATGGTGCTGTGGCATGGCGCGATCTCGGATACCTTCGGCAGGCGCAACGTCATTCTCGTGTCGCTGCTGATGTTTGCCATCGGTTCGCTCGGCTGCGCTTCGGCGCACACGGTGCATTACCTGTGGTTCTTCCGCATCATGCAGGGCGTCTCGGCCGGCGCCGGCGTGGTGATCAGCCGTGCCATCATCCGCGACCTGTATGCCGATGCGGCGGCGGCGCGGCTGCTGTCGCTGGTGACGATGATCTTTTCCATCGCGCCGGCCGTGGCGCCGATTCTGGGCGGCTGGATCGTCATCTGGTTCGACTGGCGCTCGATCTTCCTGTTCCTCGCCTTCTACACGGTGGTGCTGCTGGCGTTCTGCTACTGGCGCCTGCCCGAAACCCTGCCGATGGAAAAGCGCCAGCCCTTCAATCCCCGCTTCCTGGCGTCGAGCTATGGCCAGATCCTGCGCTCGCCCCTGTTCCACATCAAGGCCGGCATCGTCGCGCTCAATTTCGCGGGCCTGTTCCTGTTCATCACGGCCGCGCCGGAAATGCTGCCCAAGCAGCTGGGCCTGGGGCCATCGCAATTCGCCTGGCTGTTCATTCCCTGCGTGAGCGGCATCTTCATGGGCGCCGCGGCGGCCAACCGCATCGCCGGCAAGGTCACGTTCGCGCGCCAGATCGGCATCGGCTTTGCCTTCCTGCTGTGCGCCGCCAGCGTCAATGTCGTGTATCACCTGTTCCTGCCGCCCTCCTTGCCCTGGTCGGTGCTGCCCTTGTTCTTCTATACCTTCGGCATGTCGCTGGTGGGTCCGGGCGCGACCCTGCTGGCGCTCGACCTGTTCCCGCACATCCGCGGCACGGTGGCCTCGTGCCAGTCGTTTGCCAGCACCTTGCTGGGCGCCGTGGTGGCCGGCGTGATCTCTCCTCTGCTGTCCGGTTCCGTGCTGTGGCTGGCGTCGGGCCAGCTGGCGTTTACGGGCCTGGCGCTGGCGCTGTGGCTGATATCGCGGCGCTTCCGCCACCGTTTGCTGGGTTCCTTCAAGGCATAAGTTTCCATCGCAGAACGCTGGATTTATTTCAACTTAATTTTCTATATTGCAAGTAATATCCGGCGCTTATGATAAGATGACTGCTTTTCCCGGCATCCTCTCAGGCGACATTTTTTGGGTTACAGGAGTGGAGGATTCCTCTGAACGTGGCCGCGCTTCGCTGCTGAGCGCTCTTCCTTTTCAAACCGGCAATGCCTGATACGATGCATCAATCTGATCAAGATATTCGCAATCGCCTGCTGATTGCCCGCCTGCCGGCCATGCCGCAGATCCTCCTCAAACTGATCGCCCACCTGCAGGCCGACGATGCCGGCATGCCGGAGCTGGCCGCGCTGATCGCCAAGGATGCGGGCATGACCAGCAAGATCCTCGGCGTGGCCAGCAGCTCGGCCTACCATCGGCAGAGCAAGGTCGTCAGCCTGGAACAGTCGCTCGTGTCGCTGGGCACGGACATGATCAAGACCCTGGTCATCAGCGAATCCGTCTTCCAGACCTTCAACAGCTTTCCCCATTCCGGCAGCACGGATTTGCGCGCCTTCTGGAAAAGTTCGCTGTCGGCCGCCGTCATGGCGCGCGCGCTGGCCAAGGCCATGGCCTATCCGCACGTCGAGGAAGCATATCTGGCCGGCTTGCTGCACAACGTGGGCCGCCTGGCCCTGCTGGCCACGGCGCCGAAGGAATACGCGTTCAATTTCACGGCGCGCGACGATGCCGCCCTGTGCGCGGTGGAGCAGCGTACCTTGCAGATCACGCATGCCGAAGCGGGCGCGTGGCTGATCGAGCGCTGGCATCTCGATTCCTTCCTGGCCGACAGCGTGCTGTATCACCATGAGCCGCTGGCGCGCCTGGAAGCGAGCCATCCCCTGATCCGCATCGTGCGCCTGGCGCACCTGCTGTGCTGCCATGCCGACGATGCGGAGTCGATCACGCAGGCGGCAAGCCTGTGCGCGCTGGACGTCGAGACACTGGACGAGCTGGCCGGCAGCGTCGCGCGCCAGGTGGAGCAGGCCGCGCAGCACCTGGGCATCGACCTGGCCGGCGCGGACGATATCGCCACGCCGCCCGCCTTTGCGCCGCCAGCCGTCGATCCGGTGCAGCGGCGCCTGTCCGACGAAGTGCGCAATATGGTGCTGGTGTCGGAAGTGGGCCAGACCTTCGCCCGGCAGCAGGGCGAGAGCAGCCTGCTCGAAGCCATCACGCGCTCGGCGCGCATTCTGTTCGATTTCGACACCGCCGTCATCCTGCTGCAAAACCCCACCGGCCATGCGCTCGTCGGCGTGGCGGCGGGCGAACATCAGCAGCGCCTGGCCGGCTTCTCGATCCCGCTGGCCAAGGGCGGCCTCCTGGCCGCCTCGGCGCTGGAGTGTCAGCTGGCGTTCCTGAAACGCGACATGCCGGCGCTGGGCATCGTCGAGGAGCAGCTGTTCCGCATTCTCGGTACCGATAGCCTGGTCTGCGTGCCCTTGGCGTCGGGCCAGCGCAGCCTGGGCGTGCTCATTGGCGGCGTGGCGGCGTGGCAGATTCCCGCTTGCCAGAAGCGCGAGGGTTTTCTGCGCGCGTATGCCAACCAGGCCGCCACGGCGCTGGAAACGGCCATCAGCGCGCGCGGGCTGGCGCGGCGCCAGCTCGATCACGTGACCGAGGAATACCGCGCCGCGTCGCGCCGCGTCGTGCACGAAGTGAATAACCCGCTGTCCATCATCAAGAACTATCTGAGCGTGCTCGATCACAAGCTCGAGAAGCAGGAACCGGTGTCGGGTGAAATGGCGATCCTGAACGAGGAAATCGACCGGGTCGGCCAGCTGATCGGCGGCCTGGCCGATCTGCAGCCGGCGGCGGCCAGCGGCGTGACCGATTGCGCGCGCGTGGTCGACGATGTGCTGCGCCTGTTCCGCGCCACCGACTTCCTGCCGCCGAAGATCGAGGTGGTCACGCGCATGCAGGACGCGCCATGCGAGGTAGAGGCCGATGCCGACATGCTCAAGCAAATCCTGCTCAACCTGTTGAAAAACGCCGTCGAAGCCCTGCCCGATGGCGGGCGCATCGAAGTGGAGAACCGTGGCCACGTGAACCGCGACCGCCGCCTGTACCTGGAGCTGTGCGTCAGCGACAATGGCGCCGGCCTGGCGCCGGAAGTGCTGGCCAATCTGTTTTCCCCCGTGCGCAGCAGCAAGGCAGGCGCGCATCACGGCCTGGGCTTGTCCATCGTGCATGACCTGGTCACGCGCCTGCATGGCGTGATCGGCTGCCGCAGCAGCAAGTCCGGCACCTCGTTTGAAATTTTACTGCCCATTCCCTTGCCGGCAAGCGCTGCAGCCGCGCTGCCCTCGCCCGGCAATACCGCCATGTCTTCGTAACGTCCATGAACTCCTCCGCCATTCCGTTTGACCTGGAAAACAGCCCGCGCATTTTGCTGGTCGACGACGAGCCCCGCCTGCTCGCCTCTCTCCACGAATTGCTGAAGGACCGCGGCTACCAGCTGCACACGGCCACCTGCGGCAGCGAGGCGCTGGCGCAGTTGTCGAAACTGCGCTTCGACCTGATCCTGCTCGACTTGCGCCTGCCCGACATGAGCGGCCATGAAATCATGGACCACATCAACCGGCGCGGCATCGAGGGCGACGTGATCGTCATGAGCGGCGACGTCGGCATCGAGGCGGCCATCGGCGCCCTCAAACGCGGGGCCTACGATTATCTGCGCAAGCCCTACAGCCGCGAGGAGCTGCTCAAGACGGTGGAGAACGCGCTGCAAAAGAGCCAGCTGGCGCTGGAGAACGAGCGCATCGCGCTGCAGCTGGAAAACTCGGAAAAGATGTACCGCTACCTGGTCGACAGCTCGCCCGACATCATCTATACGCTGAACCACGAAGGCCGCATCACCTTCATCAACGACAGGGTGCACCAGTTGCTGGGCTTTAGCCGCGAGGAGCTGATCGGCAGCCATTACTCGATTCTCGTGCACGATGAAGACCAGGAGCGGGCGCGCTATGCCTTCAACGAGCGCCGCCTCGACGAGCGCGCCTCGCGCAATGTGGAACTGCGCCTGAAGTGCCATAGCGGCAGCGGCAGCGACCGGACCTTCAACAACACCCTGATGACGATTCCGCTCAACTCGATCGGCATGCACGGCCACGACCAGGAAGCGAAAAAGCA
Organism: Janthinobacterium sp. HH106; assembly: GCF_001758725.1. Lineage (NCBI taxonomy): Bacteria > Pseudomonadati > Pseudomonadota > Betaproteobacteria > Burkholderiales > Oxalobacteraceae > Janthinobacterium > Janthinobacterium sp. HH106. Next base: position 144,180 of record NZ_LRIC01000048.1, read on the forward strand.
GGAGTACTTCGGCACCTACGGCGTGGCGCGCGACATCACCGACCGCAAGCGCGCCGAGGAAGTCATCTCTTACCAGGCCTATCACGACATCCTGACGGACCTGCCGAACCGCATGCTGTTCAAGGACCGCCTGGGGCTGGCCGTCATCCAGGCGCGGCGCAAGCTGACGGAACTGGCCGTGATGTTCATCGACCTCGATCGTTTCAAGCTGGTCAACGACACCCTGGGGCACGTGAAGGGCGACGAGCTGCTGCAGCAAGTGGCGCTGCGCCTGAAGGATTGCCTGCGCCGCGGCGATACCCTGGCGCGCCAGGGCGGCGATGAATTCACCATCGTGCTGCCGGAACTGCGCGACCGCCAGGATGCGCGCCTGATCGCCGACAAATTCCTCGAATGCCTGCACCAGCCGTTCGACCTCGATGGCAACCAGGTGCATATTTCAGCCTCCATCGGCATCGCCATCTATCCGGGCGACGGAGAGACCATCGACGAGCTGCTGCGCCACGCCGACATCGCCATGTACCAGGTCAAGGCGCTGGGCAAGAACGGCCACAGTTTCTATCACGAGTCCATGCTCGACGTGTCGCACCAGAAGATCGCGCTCGAACAGAGCCTGCGCAAGGCGCTGGAGCTGAATCAGCTGGAGATGTATTACCAGCCGCAGGTGGACGTGATGACGGGCCGCATCGTTGGCGCCGAAGGCCTGATGCGCTGGAACCACCCGCAGCGGGGTTTGCTGACGGCCGGCGAATTCCTGCCGTTCGCCGAGGAAAACGGCTTGATGCTGCCGATCTCGGACTGGATGCTGGGTGCCCTGTGCCGCGACCTGGTGCAGTGGAACGCGGCTGGCGGCGAAGCCGTGCGCCTGTCGCTCAATTTGTCGCCGCAATACCTGGACCGGGGCGACTTTTTCGAGAAGATGCGCGGCGCGCTGACGCGCTACGGCATCGCGCCGGAAAAGATCGAAGTCGAGATCACGGAAAACATCTGCATCCGCAACCCGCAGTACGCGATCGAGCAGTTGAACAAGCTGTGCCAGCTGGGCGTGTCGGTGGCCATCGACGATTTCGGCACCGGCTATTCCTCGCTGTCGTACCTGCACCGCTTCCCCATCCACACCATCAAGATCGACCAGTCGTTTGTGAAGGAAATCCACGACGAGCACGGACACTATCCCGTCATCCTGGCCATCATCTCGATTGCGCGCGGCCTGGGCCTGCACCTGATCGCCGAGGGTGTGGAGACGGAAGGGCAGGCGCGCTACCTGCAGGACAAGGGCTGCACCACGATGCAGGGCTATCTGTACCACCGGCCCATTTCGCTGGGCAGTTTTATCGGCGTGCTGCAGGAGCAGAACCGCCTGATCGCCGATGCCGCTCCCGCGCCGTCCCCGACGCTGACCATCGAGGCTTGACCGTGTCGCTTGCCGATCCCCGCTACACGGCTGCTCATTACACGGCTGACTACCTGCGCCTGAAAGGACTGGCCGAGAAAGGCAATGCGAACGCCCAGCATAGCCTGGGCTTCATGTATTTCAATGGCCAGGGTATCGGGCAAAGCTATGCGCTGGCGCTGCACTGGTACGGCCTGGCTGCCGCGCAGGGACTCGAGCATGCGCAATACAACCTGGGCGTGATGTGCCAGAAGGGCCAGGGCGTGCCGCAGGATTTTGCGCAGGCGGCGCACTGGTACCAGCAGGCGGCCGAACAGGGCTACGCGGCGGCCCAGTACAACCTGGGCTGGCTGTATGCCAAGGGCCAGGGACTCGCGCAAGATAGCGGACAAGCCATGCTGTGGTTCAGCCGCGCGGCGGAGCAGGGCGACGCGGGCGCGCAAAACAACCTGGGCATGATGTACGACAATGGCAAGGGCGTGCCGCAGGACTTCGTGCAAGCCATCGCCTGGTACCGCAAGGCGGCCGAACAGGGCTATGCGCGTGCGCAGTTCAACCTGGGCCTGCGCTACGACAATGGCCAGGGCGTGCGCCAGGATCGCCAGCAGGCGACGGCCTGGATGCGCAAGGCCGCCGAGCAGGGTTATGCGCCGGCCCAGTTCAACCTGGCGCTGCGCTATGAAAATGGCGACGTGCTGCCGCAGGACAGCCGGCAGGCGATCAGCTGGTACCGGCGCGCGGCCGAGCAGGGCCACGCCAGTTCGCAGTTCAACCTGGGCCTGATTTACGACAATGGCCAGGGCGTGCCTTGCGATAAACAGGCGGCGCTGGAGTGGTATGTCAAGGCGGCGGGACTGGGTCATGCGGCGGCCCAGCACAACCTGGGCCTGCATCATGAACATGGCGCCCACGATTACGCGCAGGCGCAAGCGTTTTACCGCCAGGCCGCCGAGCAGGGCTTCCCCGCCGCGCAGTATCAGTTGGGACTGCTGCATGAGCATGGACAGGGCGTGCCTGCCGATGCGCAGGAAGCCATCTTCTGGTACCGCAAGGCGGCCGACCAGGGACATGTGCGCGCGCAGTTCGACCTGGGCCTGCGCTATGAGCATGGCCAGGGTGTGCCGCAGGATCTGTCGCTGGCGCTGGAATGGTACCGCCGCGCCGCCGAGCAGGATTACGCGCCGGCGCAATACATGCAGGGCGTCTTGCACGACCGCGACGATGGTCCTGCACCCGACAGCCAGCAGGCATGCGCCTGTTACTGCCGCGCCGCCGCCCAGGGCCACAGCCTGGCCCAGTTCGCGCTGGGCCTGCGGCACGACAATGGCCAGGACGTGCCGCAGGACTATGCCGCCGCCTGGGATTGGTATGCGCTGGCCGCGCGCCAGGGCCATGCGCGGGCGCAGATGAATCTGGGCTTGATGGCGGCCAGCGGCCAGGGCGCTCCGCTCGATTTGCAGCAGGCGTATATCTGGCTGTCGATGGCCTCGGCGGCCGGCGTGGCCGGCGCGGAAAAATCCCTGCGCCAGACGGCGGCGCGCATGCGCGAGACGGATCTGAACCAGGTGCGCGAGCGCCTGGAAGCGCTGGCCGATTAATTCACGCTCTCATTAAAATCGTCGCGCGCCACGCTGGCATTGAGGATGCCAGGTATGTCAAGAATGGGTCTTTATTTTACTGAAAACGGTTAACGCCATCTTCAAGAAAGATTGCGCATATTAATCCCGAATGAGAGTATCATAATATTCAAAAAAAATATCAAACACATAATATTCTGTCGCAGTAGTACGTTCAGTCAGGTCGTCCATCGACGATTGCACACTCGGGAACGCCTGTGAATTCGTTCAAGTGAGCAAAGGAAAGTAATATGATTTTAGTGACTGGTGGCGCCGGCTTCATCGGTTCCAACTTTGTAAGAGACTGGCTGGCGCTCAACGATGAGCCTGTAATCAATTTTGACAAACTGACCTACGCTGGCAATCTCAGCAATCTGGCCAGTCTGGAGCAAGACCCGCGGCATATCTTCGTACGCGGCGATATTTGCGATACTGTCCACGTCTCCCGCCTGCTGGCCGAACACCAGCCCCGTGCCATCGTGCATTTTGCCGCAGAGAGCCATGTCGATCGCTCGATCCATAGCCCCGGCGAATTCATTACCACCAACGTCAACGGCACCTTCAGCCTGCTCGAGGCCGCACGTGCTTACTGGTCTGGCCTGACAGGCGACGCCAGGGACGGCTTCCGTTTCCTGCACGTCTCGACCGACGAGGTGTACGGCACCCTGGGACCGAACGACCCGCCATTTACGGAAACGACGCCGTATGCGCCCAACAGTCCCTATTCGGCATCGAAAGCGGCGTCCGATCATCTGGTGCGCGCGTATTTCCATACCTATGGCATGCCGGTGCTTACCACCAACTGCTCTAACAACTATGGTTCCTTCCATTTCCCGGAAAAACTGATTCCGCTCATCATCAGCAATGCCCGTGCCGGCAAGGCCTTGCCTATCTATGGCGATGGTATGCAAGTGCGCGACTGGCTGTACGTGGGCGACCATTGCGCGGCGATCCGCCGCGTCCTGGAAGCGGGACGCCTGGGCGAGGTCTACAACGTGGGCGGCTGGAATGAAATGGCCAATCTGGAAGTCGTGCATATCTTGTGCGACATCCTCGATACGCTCGATCCCAAGGCGTCCGGCAGCTATCGCGAACAAATCACCTACGTACTGGATCGCCCAGGCCACGACCGTCGCTATGCCATCGACGCGCGCAAGATCGAGCGCGAACTGGGCTGGAAGCCGGCCGAAACCTTCGCCACTGGCATCCGCAAGACCGTCCAGTGGTATATGGAAAACCAGGTCTGGGTACGTGATGTGCAGTCGGGCGATTACCTGAAGTGGGTAGAGAAAAATTACGCGGCACGCGACACAGCCGAGGAGCAGCAATAATGGGAAACGCCATCGAACGCAAGGGCATCATCCTCGCAGGCGGTTCCGGCACGCGCCTGTACCCTGTCACCATGGCCGTGTCGAAGCAGCTGCTGCCCGTGTATGACAAGCCGATGATCTACTATCCGCTGACCACGCTGATGCTGGCTGGCATACGCGACATCCTGATCATTTCCACACCACAAGATACGCCGCGCTTCCAGGAGTTGCTGGGTGACGGCAGCCAGTGGGGCATCAAACTCAGCTACGCCGTGCAACCCACGCCGGATGGCCTGGCACAGGCGTTCATCATTGGCAAAGAATTTGTCGGCAATGCGCCATCGGCCCTGATTCTGGGCGACAACATCTATTATGGCCATGACTTTGAAACGCAGTTGCGCGTAGCCTCGGCACGCACCAGCGGCTCGACCGTGTTCGCTTACCATGTCACCGATCCGCAACGCTATGGCGTGATCGATTTCGACGCGCAACGTCACGCCGTCAGCATCGAGGAAAAGCCGCTCAAGCCAAAATCGAATTACGCCGTCACCGGCCTGTATTTCTACGACAGCCAGGTCTGCGACATCGCCGCCAGTATCGTGCCTTCTGCGCGTGGCGAGCTGGAAATCACGGATGTCAACCGCGCCTACTTGGAACGCGGCCAATTGAACGTCGAATTGATGGGCCGCGGCATGGCCTGGCTTGATACGGGCACCCATGAATCCTTGTTGGAAGCGGGCCAATTCATCGCTACCATTGAAAACCGCCAGGGCTTGAAAGTTGCCTGCCCCGAGGAAATCGCTTACCGCAAGGGATATATCGATGCCGCCAAACTGGAGCAGCTAGCCCGGCCGTTGAAGAAAAACGCCTACGGTCAATATCTGTTGCGTTTGCTCGACGACAAAATATTCTGAGGTGCGCTGCGCTTTCCACCTAGTTCATACGATACCGATATACCATGCAAATCCAGACCACAGCCATACCTGACATATTGATACTCGAACCGACGGTATTCGGTGACGACCGCGGCTTTTTCTATGAAAGCTTTAACCAGAAGCGCTTTGCCGAACTGACCGGCGTTACGCGCTCTTTCGTGCAAGACAATCATTCCAAGTCGGCCAAGGGGGTGTTGCGCGGCCTGCATTATCAGATCCAGCAGCCGCAAGGCAAACTGGTGCGCGTCACCGCCGGCGCAGTATTCGACGTCACCGTCGACCTGCGTAAAAATTCGCCAAGCTTCGGTCGCTGGGTCGGCGTGGTGCTGTCGGCTGCCAACAAACGCCAGCTATGGATTCCCGAAGGCTTCGCCCACGGCTTCCTGGTAACCAGCGACAACGCTGAATTTTTGTACAAAACCACCGATTACTGGGCGCCGGAATTTGAGCGTAGTATCTTGTGGAATGATCCGGCAATCGGCATCGACTGGCCGCTGGACGGCGAACCGCTCTTGTCGGGCAAGGACAAAGCCGCGACGTTGCTGGCCCATGCCGACGTCTTTGCCTGAGCACGGCAAGACAGCCGTGCCGCATTCACTGGAACAATTATGATCCGTATCTTAATTACAGGAAAAACCGGCCAGGTTGGCTACGAACTGGAACGCAGCCTGCAAGGCCTGGGAGAAATCATCGCGCTCGACCGCAGGCAGATGGATCTGGCCGATTTGACCCAGGTACGCGACATGATCCGCCGCCTCAAGCCGACGCTGATCGTCAACCCGGCCGCCTACACCGCCGTCGACAAAGCGGAAAGCGAGCCAGAGTTGGCCATGCGCATCAATGGCGAGGCGCCGGCTGTCATGGCCGAGGAAGCAAAAAAATTAGGTGCTGCAATGATTCATTACAGCACTGATTATGTCTTTGATGGATCGAAAAACGGTCCCTATGTCGAGACCGATCCGACGTGCCCTGTCAATGTGTACGGCAGTAGCAAGCTGGCCGGCGAACAGGCGATCCAGGCAGCCGGCATCCCGCATCTGATCCTGCGCACCAGCTGGGTCTACAGCATGCATGGAAAGAACTTTCTGCTGACCATGCTCCGCCTGGCGCAGGAGCGCGACGAGCTCAGTATCGTTTCCGACCAGGTCGGTGCACCCACCTGGAGCCGCACCATCGCCGACACCACCGCGCATATCGTGGCGCAAAGCGTCGTTGCCACGAACCGCCAAGCATGGTGGGACAAACGCTCTGGTTTATATCACTTGACGGCACAGGGACAAACCAGCTGGTTCGGCTTCACTGAGGCGATCATGGCACATGCCTCGATTGCCAAGAAGCCGCGTCTCAGACCGATACTCGCGCAAGCCTACCCGGTACCCGCACGGCGGCCTGCCAATTCGGTGCTGTCTTCGGAACGGTTGAAGAAGACCTTCTGCGGATTGCCGCAGTGGCAGGATGCGTTGAAGCTATGCCAGGACTGAGGATATAAAACATGTAAGAGAAACAATTGCCGTTGTAAAGCTGAACTAGCGGGGCAAGCCAGGCCCCGAGCTGCTTAGGCGGAGCCGACAGAATGCTGGCCAACGACCGGAAGTCCAAAGACCTGATCGTTGAAAACGATATCCATGTTTGCCATATGGTCCAGGTCCTGAAGAGGACGTCGCAGCCATGCGCGGCACTCCACAAATTTGCCAAGTACTCGCCATCCCGCGTAAAATGCAGGCTTCGCGGGTGTAGCTCAATGGTAGAGCAGAAGCTTCCCAAGCTTACGACGAGGGTTCGATTCCCTTCACCCGCTCCATTTTTCGCTGGCGCCTGGCTTGATGCGGCGCGGCTACTTATTTCTCCATTCCCATGTCTTCTGATACCCCAGCAAACGGCCCGGCGCGGCCGATGATGTACGATCCGACCGAACACCGCATCCGCAGTTTTGTCACCCGCGCGGGACGGCTGTCTGTCGCGCAGGCGCGCGCGCTTGAGACCTTGGGGCCGCAGTTCCTGTTGCCATTCGCCAAGGAGTCCATGGACTTCGAGCAGGTGTTCGGCCGCAAGGCGCCCGTGATCCTGGAAATCGGTTTCGGCATGGGCGCGACGACGGCGCATATCGCCAAAGCCATGCCGGAGAAGGATTTCATCGGCGTCGAAGTGCATACGCCTGGCGTCGGCAGCCTGCTGAAGCTGATCGGCGAAGAGTCGCTGACGAATCTGCGCCTGCTGCAGCACGATGCGGTGGAAGTGCTTACGCACATGATCCCAGCCAATTCGCTGGCCGGCATCCATGTGTTTTTCCCTGATCCATGGCACAAGGCGCGCCACAACAAGCGTCGTTTGATCCAGTCGCCATTCGTCAAGCAATTGACCGACCGCCTCGCGCCGGGCGGCTATCTGCATTGCGCCACCGATTGGGAAGATTACGCGGTGCAAATGCTGGACGTGCTGGGCGCCGAGCCTCAACTGTGCAATAGCGCCGATGCTTATGCGCCGCAACCGGCATATCGTCCGCTGACCAAGTTTGAAAACCGCGGCTTGAAGCTGGGCCATGGCGTGTGGGATCTGGTGTTCATCAAGAAATAAACACATTATGGCGGCTTGCCCACCCCTGCCATTTGCATAAAAATGAAGCCTGCCGCAGCAATGCGGCGGGCTTTTTTATTACGTGCGCAGCCTTGTGCGGGCTTGGCAAAGCGGGGAAATTCCGCTAGTCTTATCTTTTTTGCATTGATTGATATTATGTCCAAGAAAATACTCGTGACCGGCGCATCCGGTTTCATCGGTTCGCATACCTGTGTCGAATTGCTGGCTGCCGGTTTTGATGTGGTCGCGGTGGATAATCTGTGCAATAGCGCGCGCGAAGCGATGGCGCGCGTGGAGCGCATTGCCGGCAAAAGCGTGCCCTTCTATGAAGCGGACGTGCGCGACCGCACGGCCATGGCCGCCGTCTTGCGCGAGCATGCCATCGATGCGGTGATCCATTTCGCCGGCTTGAAAGCCGTGGGGGAGTCCGTGGCCCAGCCGCTGATGTACATGGACAACAATGTGTCGGGCACCGTGGCGCTGCTGGAAGTGCTGGCGGCGGCGAACGTGAAGCGTTTTGTGTTCAGCTCGTCGGCCACCGTGTATGGCGATCCGGAAGCCTTGCCGATCGTGGAATCGTCGCGCCTGTCCGTGACCAATCCGTACGGCCGCTCGAAGCTGATGGTCGAGGAGATCCTGGCCGATCTCGTGCATGCCGATGCGCAATGGCAAGTCGGTGTATTGCGCTACTTTAATCCCGTCGGCGCGCATGCCAGCGGCTTGATCGGCGAAGATCCGGCCGGCATCCCGAACAATCTGATGCCCTTCATCGCCCAGGTGGCCGTGGGCCGCCGCGAGCGCCTGGCCGTCTTCGGCAACGACTACGACACGCCGGACGGTACGGGCGTGCGCGACTACATCCACGTGGTCGACCTGGCGCTGGGCCATGTGGCGGCGTTGAACCGCCTGTTCTCCACCGAGGGCGGCTTTACCGTCAACCTGGGCACGGGTCACGGTTATAGCGTGCTTGATACCGTACGCGCCTTCGAGGCCGCCAGCGGCCGCAAGGTGCCATACGACATCGTGCCGCGCCGCCCCGGCGACATCGCCAGCTGCTACGCCTCGGCCGACAAGGCGAAGCAATTGCTGGGCTGGCAAGCGCAGAAAAACATCGACGACATGTGCCGCGACCACTGGCGCTGGCAGCACCAGAATCCGCAAGGCTACGCGGCGTAAAAAAGTCCGCCAGATACAAAAAATCCCGCTCACACGCAAGTGTGGCGGGATTTTTTTAACAGCGCCAGTAACTCAATGGCGCCTGAAAAATGTCTGGGGCCAGGCGCAAATCCGAAGACAGTACGCCAGTACGGCGAGGGGCAGGCAACAACGCCCCGGGCATTTTCTCAGGCAGCCATTATGGATACAGGCCGCGTACTTCGCGCGCCTGCAGCACGCGCGTGCACGCCAGGATGAAGGTGGCGGTACGCATCGACACTTTCTTCTCTTGCGACACTTGCCATACCGCGTCGAACGCTTCGCGCATGATGCGGGTCAGGCGGCTGTTGATTTCTTCTTCCGTCCAGAAGAAGCTCGAGAAGTTCTGCGCCCACTCGAAGTAGCTGACGGTCACGCCGCCGGCGTTGGCCAGCACGTCTGGCACGATCAGCACGCCGCGGTCGGTCAGGATGTCGTCCGCTGCAGGCAGGGTCGGGCCGTTGGCGCCTTCCAGGATGATCTTGGCGCGGATGACTTGTGCGCGTTCGGCCGTGATCTGCTGTTCCAGCGCGGCCGGGATCAGGATGTCGCAATCGATGCCCCAGAAATCTTCGCGCGGCACGAATGCCTCGGCGCCCGGGAAGCCTTCGACGCTGCCCACTTCGGCCACGTGTGCCAGCAATTGCGGGATGTTCAAGCCGCCGGAATGCACGACGGTGGTCTTGTGGTCTTGTACCGCGACCACTTTCGAGCCGGCTTCAGCGAACATGCGGGCAGCGACGCCGCCCACGTTGCCGAAACCTTGCACGATGACTTTCGCGCCTTCGAGCGACATGCCGACCTTGGCGGCCGCATCGCAACCGACGACGAACACGCCGCGGCCCGTCGCATCGCGGCGACCCAGGCTGCCGCCCAGCGAGATCGGTTTGCCCGTCACCACGCCGGTCGACATATTGCCGCCGATCATGGCGTAGCTGTCCATCATCCACGCCATGACTTGTTCATTCGTGTTGACGTCCGGCGCCGGGATATCCTTGTTCGGTCCGATGATCATGCTGATCTCGCTCGTGTAGCGGCGGGTCAGGCGTTGCAGTTCGTTGCGCGACAGGGTCTTCGGATCGACGCGGATACCGCCCTTGGCGCCGCCGTATGGCACGTTGACCGCCGCGTTCTTGACCGTCATCCAGGCCGACAGGGCCATCACTTCCGACAGGGTCACGTCCTGGTGGAAGCGTACGCCGCCTTTACCCGGGCCGCGCGACAGATTGTGCTGCACGCGGTAGCCTTCGTAGTGGGCAATGGTGCCGTCATCGCGCTCGATAGGCACGTCGACCGTCAGGATGCGCTTTGGACGCTTCAGCGTTTCCACCCAGCGCGACAGGTTGCCCAGGTACGGCGTGACGCGGTCGATCTGCTCGAGGTAGACGCCCCATGGGCCCAGGTCTTCAGGATTGAGGTAGGAAGGAAGTGCGTGCTTGCTGGTCATGCTTGATAAGCTCCTGGACAAAACGGTGGTGTAATGCCGAAAAATCTACTGCGCGTCGTGCTTTGCGGCCGGCGATGCTCGCTGTACCTTGGTACAGCTGCGCTTCTCGGCCACAAATCACTGCCGCTCGCTACGATTTTTCCTGGCATTCAAAAATGCTGTGGTAGGCGCAATCAATTGAGTTGCGCGCAGCGGAACCGCATCGTAGGCGATAGCCTCATGCCCCGGCCAATGCTTTGTGCGCATCCGGTTATGCATTTATTGCATAGTTAGGAGGTCAGGATGGAATGGTGGTGACAGCCGCGCGCCGGCGTTTTTTTCCGCCGCGCGCGGCGCTTTCCTGCACCTGCACCAGGTATTGCCACAGGCTTTCGACGATCTGCTTGCCGGGGCGCAGGCTGGACGGGCGCTCGCGGTACAAGCGGATTTCCAGCTCGATTTCCCAGCCAGGCGCGCCGCCGTCGGCGCGTGCCAGGTGCTTGTATTTGACGTCGCGCATGACGGCCGATTCGGGCAGGAAGGCGATGCCGCGGCCTTCCAGCGCCATCATTTTCAAGCCTTCGGCCATGTCCGTTTCGTAGCAGGTTTCCAGGAACAGGGGCGCCTTGGCGTCGGCCAGCAGCAGTTCCACCATGCGCCCCAGGTAGGCGTTGTTGGTGTAGGAGAGGAAGGGCAGCGGCTCCCTGGCGCTGCCGGGCAGGACGAAGTCCGGCACCTTGTCCTGGCCGCAGCGCGCATATGCGCGCAGGGTTTCGCGGCCCATCACCAGCATGTCGTAGCGGCCCGGATCGAGCTGCACCGGCTGGCGCGGATGGTGATAGCACAGCAGCAGGTCGCAGCCGCCGTCGACCAGCTGCAGTACGGCGTCGTGCACGTTCAGGGCCATCAAACGGCTGTTGATCGGCGCAAAACCTTCTTCCAGCGCCGTCAGCCATTTCGGCATGAAGGTCAGCGACAGGGTGTGCGGCACGGCGAAGTCGACGCTCGTTTGCGTGGCCGCGCGCTTGCCGCGCAACAGGGCGCGCACGCCGTTGATCTGCCCCAGCATTTCCAGCGCCTGCTCGTAGAACACGGCGCCAGCGGGCGTCAGCCGCGTCGGGTACGAGGTGCGGTCGACCAGGTCGATGCCGAGCCAGTTTTCCAGCGACTGGATGCGCCGCGAAAAGGCCGGCTGGGTCACGTGGCGCAGGGCCGCGGAACGGCTGAAATTATGCGTTTCAGCGAGCGAGATGAAGTCTTCCAGCCATTTGGTTTCCATCGCGGCGGCGTTCTCTTGTCAAGGGCAGGGGCTAGGTGGAGTGGTCAGGGCGTCTCGGCCGATGCCGCCGGCCGGTACAGCGATGCCGGCAGGCCGAAGAAGGAGGGCGGACCCAGGGTCGTGCCATCGAGCGAGCCACCCGCGTTCAAGGCCTTGTTGATGGCCGACAGCAAGGAGCTGCGGTCGGCGAGATTTTTTATCAGGGCGCGCGGGCCGTTGTGGAAAGTATGCTGGGCGATATCCGCGGCGACGACAAAGATCGGCTCGCGGCGCAAGGGGAACTCCACCCATTCGCCGTCCTCGTCCTGGGCGCGGAAGGTGGCGGGCAAGGTCATGTTTTCGGCGCCGGGAAGGTGCGACACCAGCACCAGGCCGAAGGCTTCCGGCACCACGTCGGCCAGGCGACGCACCGTCAGGTCGTCGCCGACCAGGGTACGTACTTGCGCTTCCACCGCGTCTTCTGCGTCAGGCTGGGCGCCGAGGATTTTCACGGCCTGGTAAATCAGGTCGGGCGAGAGTGCTTCCATTAAATCATCTCCAGGATCATGGCGACGATTTCGTCGCCGTACGAGGCCAGTTTTTTCTCGCCCACGCCGCTCACGCCGCGCATCTGCTCGAGCGAGGTGGGCTTGGCCTTGGCGATTTCGCGCAGGGTGGCGTCGACGAAAATCACGTAGGCGGGCACGTTGTGGGTGCGCGCCGTTTCCACGCGCCACCAGCGCAGTTTGTCGAAGATCGCCTGCTCGCTGGTGGACAAGTCCGTCTCGACATAACCCTTCGCCACGCTGGTGCTGCGCTTGCTGGTTTTCACCGGTTTCTGGTACTGGCGCAGCTGCACCTTCTGGCCGCCCTTGAGCACGGGGCGCGAGGCGTCCGTCAGTTTCAGCGAGCTGTATTGTTCATGGTCGACCGAGACGAGGCCGAGCGCGATGGCTTGGCGCAAAATCGATTTCCATTCCGCTTCGCCCAGGTCCGAGCCGATGCCGAAGACCGACAGCGAATCGTGGTGCCAGGTCTTGATGCGTTCCGATTCCACGCCGCGCAACACGTCGATCACGTGGCCGCCGGCGAAGCGCTGGTCGACGCGGTAGATGGCCGACAGCAGTTTTTGCACGGGCACCGTGCCGTCGAACGACACGGGCGGCACCAGGCAGGTGTCGCAATTGCCGCACGGCGAAGCCGGTTCGCCGAAGTATTCGAGCAATCGCATGCGGCGGCAGCTGAGCGTTTCGCACAGGCCCAGCATGGCGTCGAGCTTCACGCCCAGCACGCGCTTGAAGGTGTCGTCCGCTTCCGATTCGTCGATCATGCGCCGCTGCAGCACCACGTCCTGCAAGCCGTACGCCATCCAGGCGTTGGCGGCCATGCCGTCGCGGCCCGCGCGCCCCGTTTCCTGATAATAGCCCTCGATGCTTTTCGGCAGATCCAGATGCGCGACGAAGCGCACGTCGGGCTTATCGATGCCCATGCCGAAGGCGATGGTGGCGACCATGACGATGTTTTCCTCGCGCAGGAAGCGCGCCTGGTTGGCGCTGCGCTTGGCGTACTCCATGCCGGCGTGATAGGGCAGGGCGCGGATGCCGCTCTGGTTCAGAAATTCCGCCGTCTCTTCGACTTTTTTGCGCGACAGGCAGTACACGATGCCGCAGTCGCCCGCGTGTTCCGTGTTGATGAAGTCGAGCAGCTGCTTGCGGCCATTCGCCTTTTCCACGATCTGGTAGCGGATGTTCGGGCGGTCGAAGGACGAGACGAACTGGCGCGCGTCTTCCAGCTGCAGGCGCAGCGCGATTTCAGCGCGCGTCTGCGGGTCGGCCGTGGCCGTGAGCGCGATGCGCGGCACGTCCGGGAACTGCTCGTGCAGCACCGACAGCTTGATGTATTCGGGACGGAAGTCGTGGCCCCACTGGGCTACGCAGTGCGCCTCGTCGATGGCGAACAGGGAGATCTTCGACGCCTGGAACAGGTCAAGGCAGCGCTGCGTCATCAGGCGCTCGGGCGCCACGTAGACGACGTCGATGCCGCCCGTGCGCACCAGGCGCTCGATGCGGCTCGCTTCTTCGTAGGTCTGGGTGGAGTTCAGGAAGGCGGCGCGCACGCCGACTTCTTCCAGCGCGTCCACCTGGTCCTGCATCAGTGCGATCAGCGGCGAGACGACGACGCCGACGCCATCGCGCAGCAGCGCGGGAATCTGGTAGCACAGCGACTTGCCGCCGCCCGTGGGCATCAATACCAGCGCGTCGCCGCCATGGCTGACGTGGTCGACGATGTCGGCTTGCTGGCCGCGGAAGGCCGGGTAGCCGAAAACGGTTTGCAGCAGGTGCAGCGCGCGCTGGTTAAGATCTTGATTCATAGTGCCTTATTCTGCCCAAACAACCCAGCCGTAGTGGGCGCTGGCCAACACCAGCAAGCCGAACACAATGCGGTACCAGGCAAAAAACGTGAAGTCGTGCGAGCTGATATAGCGCAGCAGCCAGCGCACGCACAGGAAGGCGGAAATGAAGGCGGCCACGGTGCCCAGGCCGAACAGGGGCACGTCGGTGGCCGACAGGATGTCGCGCGCTTTATACAGAGAATAGGCGGTGGCCGCCAGCAGGGTGGGGATGGCCAGGAAGAACGAGAATTCGGTAGCCGTCTTGCGCGACAGTCCCAGCAGCATGCCGCCGATGATGGTCGAGCCGGAACGGCTGGTGCCGGGAATCAGCGCGAAGGCCTGCGCGCAGCCCACTTTCAATGCGTCGAACGGCGTCATTTCGTCGACCGAGTTGACGCGCACGGTGACGGGATTGGTGCGCGCGCGACGCTCCACCAGCAAAATCACGATGCCGCCGATGATGAAGGCCATGGCGACCGGAACGGGCTTGAAAAGCGCATGCTTGATCATCTTGCCGATAGCCAGTCCGATGACCGCCAGTGGCAGGAAGGCGATGGCCACGTTCAGCACGAACTTGCGCGACTTCGCTTCGCTGCCGAAGGTAGACAGCACGCTGCCGATGCGCTGGCGGTATTCCCAGCATACGGCAAGGATGGCGCCGGCCTGGATGGCGATCTCGAAGACATCCATGACTTCTTTCGAGACATCCTTGGTAAAGTCGAGCAGGCTGCCGGCCAGGATCAGATGTCCCGTGGACGAAATCGGCAAGAATTCGGTAAAACCTTCGACCAGCCCCATGATGATGGCTTTTAGCGCAAGAATGAGATCCATAGATGTATAAACGGGTATAAGTGGCAGGATGGGGTAAGTGCGTGGCGCCCGCAATGTGCGCGGGGTCGAAGCTTACCATGCCGCAGGCCCGTCGAGCCGATTTGGGCGCTGTCGGGCGGCGCTTTTTTAGCATCGTCCGACAGGCAGAAGGAGGATCAGGAACGTTGTTTGGCCGGCGCCACCAGGCGTGCGCTGGCTGCCACCAGCAGCAGGGCGGCGCCCAGCATGGCGAAGGCGATATTCAGGCTGGTGGCGTGCGCCACGAAGCCGATCACGGCCGGACCAGCCAGGATGCCCGCATAGCCGATGGTGGTGATGGCCGCCACCGCCAGGCTGGCCGGCATGGCATGTTGCTGGCCCGCCGCCGTGAACAGGATGGGCACGATGTTCGCCGCGCCCAGACCGATCAGCACGAAGCCGGCCATGGCCAGGCTGGCATGCGGCGCCAGCACGGCCAGGAAGAAGCCTGCCGCCGCGCACAGACCGCCGAAAGTGAGCACCCGCTTGCCGCCAAAGCGTGTGACCACCTTGTCGCCCGTGAAGCGGCCCACCGTCATGGCGATGGCGAAGGCGGCGTAGCCGAGACCGCCCTTGGCTTCTTCCACGCCGCGCGTGGTGGTCAGGAACAGGGCGCTCCAGTCGAGAATCGCGCCTTCGGCCAGGAAGACGATAAAGCACAGCAGACCGATGAAAATGACGGCGCCATGCGGCATGACGAACAGCGGCGTCTTTTCGCCGGAGGCGGACGCCGTCGGCAGCAGATGGCCTTGCGCCGCGCCCAGCACGCCGCACAGCAGCAGCATCACCACCGCGCAGGACCAGGCCGGCGTCAGTCCCAGCCACAACAGCAGGGCCATGCAGGCCGCGCCGGCAAAGCCGCCCACGCTGAACAGCGCATGAAAACCCGACATCATGGCGCCGCCGTTGGCTTTTTCGATGATCACGGCCTGGATATTGATGGCCACGTCGAAGGTGCCCATGGCCGCGCCGAACACCAGCAGCACCAGGCCGAGTTGCAGCGGCGTGGCGGCCAGCGCCAGGCCGGGCAGGATGGCGGTCAGCAGCAGGCCGGCGCCGACAATGACCTTGCGGCAGCCGAAGCGGGCCGTGAGCATGCCCGTAAACGGCATCGCGCACAGCGAGCCGGCGCCCAGGCACAGCAGCAAAATGCCGAGCGTCGCTTCATCGAGGCCCAGGCGCGCCTTGGCATAGGGAACCAGGGGGGCCCAGGCGGCCATGCCGAGGCCGGCGGCGAAGAAAACCAGGCGCGTGGCGCGTTGTTGCAGGGTGCCGGTGAGATGCATGGGGGAGCTTTTCAAGAGTCGGGGTGGATAAGTCAGGCGTGGGCGCGCAACACTTGCACGCCCAGTCGTTCAAAGGCAGCCGCGTGGGCAGCGTCGGCATCGGCTTCGAGCACCAGGTGCTGCAGCAAGCCCGTGGCCAGTACGCCGAAGGGCGCGGCCGTGCCCAGCTTGTCGCTGGTGACGGCCACGACGACCGCCTTGCTGGCGCCGGCGATGCTGCGCTTGAACTCGGCTTCGTCATAGTTGAACGCCGTCACGCCCGCGTCCGCGTCGGCACCGCAGGCACCGAGGAAGCACAGGTCGGGATGCATGCGCTCGACCGTGCGCAGCGCTTGCGGACCCAGGCTGGCACCGGCGCGGCGGTCGACCCGGCCGCCAGCCATGATCAGCTCGATTTCGGGACGTTCCATCAGTGCCATGGCGATCGCGGGAGCATTCGTGATGACAGTGAGCGCCAACTGCGGCAAGGCGCCGGCGATGGCCAGGTTGGTCGAGCCCGCATCGAGAAACAGCACCTGGCCCGTGCGCACGAGGGACACGGCCGCCTGCGCCAGGCGCGCCTTGCGCTCGGGCGCTTCCTGCTTGCGCTGCGTCAAAGTGCCGCCATCGGGCGCCAGCGGCAGGGCGCCGCCATACACGCGCTGGCACAGGCCGGCCGCCGCCATCTCGCGCAAGTCGCGCCGTATCGTGTCTTCGGACACATCGAGCTGGCGCGCCAGGTCCAGCGCCAGCACCCTGCCGTCGGCATGTAATTGTTGCTGGATCAATGCGTGGCGTTGTTTGAGGAGCAGAGTGGCGGACATGGATTTTAATTAAAACGTGCAGGAATGAGCATAAATATACGCAAACGTGCAAGCGCGGTCAATGCTTATCTGCGCGTCACGGCGGCCAACGGCTGGCTTACCGTGCAACCGCGGCGGCCTGCTTGCCTGCCTCTTCCAGCAGCCAGCCGCGAAAGGTCTCCAGGCGCGGCAGGCCTGCGGACTCCGGCCGGTAGACCACGTAGTAGGCCAGCGGCGAAAGAAAAGTCATCGCGCCGCACAGGCGTACCAGCCGCCCGGAGGCGATATCGTCATGCGCCATCACGCTGCGCGCCAGCGCCACGCCATGGCCCTCGGCCGCCGCCTGCAGCACCGCCGCCGAATTGTTGATCTTCATGCCGCGCGAGGCGGCGCTATCGCGCACGCCCGCCTTCTGCAGCCACGCTTCCCACGTTGGAAAATCGCTATGGCCATCCATCGACAGGTCGTGAATCAGCGTTTGCCGCGCCAGGTCGGCCGGCTGCCGCAATGGCGCATGCTGTTGCAGAAACGCGGGCGAACACACGGGATAGACTTCTTCATCCATCAATTTGTCGGCGCTCAGTCCCGGCCAGTTGCCGGTGCCGTAGCGCACGCCGATATCGATGCGTTGCGAGACGAAATCGACGGGCTTCAGACTGGTATCGAGCCGCACGTCGGTTTCCGGGCAGACCGATTGAAAGCGTTCAATCCGTGGCAACAGCCACTTGGCGGCGAAGGCGGGACTGACGGTCACCGTCAGCACCCCGTTGAGCGAACCTTCCTTGAGCCTTTCCAGACCCAGCAGCAAGCGATCAAAGCCGGCGCGCAAATCCGGCAGCGCGCGCTCCGCGGCCTGCGTCGCCACCAGCCGCGTCTTGCCCGCCGTGTGTCGATGGAACAGCGGCGCGCCCAGCCAGTCTTCCAGGGCGCGCACCAACTGGCCCACGGCAGCGGGGCTGACGTTGAGTTCAGCGGCGGCGGCTGAAAAGCTCTGGTGGCGGGCGCTGGCTTCGAATGCCCGCAAGGCGTTCAGATGGATCGGTGTCTTCATGATTTTCTTCCATGGTGTCGCGTGATTGTGCGTCTCTGCGTGGCTATTTTAGTCACTCCGCAGCCGTGCCACTAAAGATTTTCTTTCAATGACTGACATTTAATCTGGTTTGTTCCCGTTCGCCGCCAAGCGCAGAATGCATTGCATCGCGGCAGTACACAACTGCCCGGAAGTTTTTCTTCAACAGCGCCTGCCTGACGGCGGGCATAGGAAAGGAATGAAAATGAGCAAGCAATTCGAAGGCAAGAAACTGCTGGTTGTGGGTGGCACCAGCGGCATGGGTCTGGCGACGGCACGCGTGGTGCTGGAGCAAGGCGGCAGCGCCGTGATCGTCGGCCACCGCGCAGAGAAAACCGAAGAGGCGCGCAAGGCATTGTCGGCGCTCGGCACGGTGTGGGCGGTGACCGCCGACCTGTCGAGCGACGCGGGCCTGGCCGCGCTGCTCAAAACGCTGGACGAACAGCATGCGGACATCGATCTGCTGGTCAACGCGGCAGGCGTGTTCTTCCCCAAACCGTTCCTCGAACACGGCGCCGCCGACTACGACCAGTATATGAATCTCAACAAGGCCTTGTTCTTCATCACGCAAAAGGTGGCCGCGCACCTGGTCGCCGGCGGACGCCCTGGGTCTATCGTCAACATCGGCTCGATGTGGGGCAAGCAGGCGATCGCCGCCACGCCATCGTCGGCGTATTCGATGGCCAAGGCCGGCCTGCACTCGCTGACCCAGCATCTGGCGATGGAACTGGCATCGAAGCAGATTCGCGTCAACGCCGTCTCGCCAGCCGTCGTGCAGACGCCGATCTACGAAGGTTTTATTCCGAAGGCGGAGGTCCATGAGGCGCTGCAGGGCTTCAACGGTTTCCACCCGATCGGCCGCGTGGGCACGCCGCTGGACGTGGCGGAAGTGGTGGCGTTTCTGCTGTCCGACAAGGCTGCCTGGGTGACCGGCGCGGTGTGGGACGTCGATGGCGGCGTGATGGCCGGCCGCAACTAAATACCTGGGGCAAGCCCGCCTTGCCCGCCTTTTCTTCACCTGATCATCAAGGAGCATCGCATGGCTTATCTGCAAATCACCCTCAAGATCGCCAACGCCAACCGCGCCGCGGCGGCTGGCGTCTATCAGCAGTACAAGGCGCCGTTCCTGGCCGGCATCGCGGGCGCGCAGTCGAAGCAATTGCTGATCCGCGAGGAAGACGTGCAAGTGCTGCATGGCTTCGACAGCGTGGGCAACGCCAATGCCTATCTGCAAAGCGCGCTGTTCAACAGCGACGTGGTGGTGGCGCTCACGCCGCTGCTGGACGCGGCGCCCGACGTGCGCATTTATACCGTGGCGTAAGCGGGCACCCGCCCGCTGCTACCTACTATTCCCTTTTTTGGAGCAAAAATCATGATGCAAGACTGGAACACCTACCGCGACTCCCTGCTGGAAAAAGTCGGCGATTACGCCGCGCAGAGCCCCGACGTGATGCGCGGCGTGATGGCCATCGACGGCGCCGCCGCCAAGACCGGCCACCTGGCGCCGAAGATCCACGAACTGATCGCGCTGGCGGTGGCCATCACCACGCGTTGCGACGGCTGCATCTCGGTGCACACGAAGAAAGCGGTGGAAGCCGGTGCGACCCTGGAAGAAATTTCCGAAGCGCTCGGCGTGGCGATCGCGCTCAATACGGGCGCCGCGCTGACGTATTCGGCGCGCGTGATGGAAGCCTACCAACAGCTGCCGAATCAGTAAGCGCTGGCCGTTTTTTTCAACTTGGAAGTTTGTCATGCTGATCAATGCCGATTTTTCGCGCCCCGTCATCCTGGCGCCGCACCAGTACCGCTGGGTCGCGTCGCCGCAGGGCGGCGTCGAGCGCATCATGCTCGATCGCATCGGCGCCGAGCAAGCGCGCGCAACGAGCATCGTGCGCTATGCGCCCGAATCCTTCTTCCCGCCGCATCGGCATCCGGGCGGCGAGGAAATCCTGGTCCTCGACGGCACGTTTTCCGAAGACGGCGTGGATTATCCCGCCGGCTGGTATTTGCGCAATCCGCCCGGCTCCAGCCACCGGCCGTCGAGCGGCGCGGGGGCGGTGATCTTCGTCAAGTTGCAGCAGATGCAGCCGCGCGAACAGCGCCACGTCCGCATCGACACCCGCGACCCCGCCAACTGGCGCGAGCAGCGGGGGCGGGCCGTCTGTCCGCTGTTCGACGATGCTGCCGAGCAGGTCAGCCTGCAGCGGCTGATGCCGCATGAAGCCTTGCTGGCCGAGGCAGATGGCAGCCAGGAACTGCTGGTGCTCGAGGGCGAGGTGCGCGCACGCCAGCATGCCTGCGCGCCGCGCAGCTGGATGCGCCTGCCTGCCGGCACCTTGCCCGCCATCGTTGCCGGTGCGCAGGGAGCCACCGTTTACCTGAAAGTCCGGCATGTGGCGGACGCGACTTTGAAAGGATCAGCATGCAACACGCACGCATCATCATTATCGGCGCCGGCCTGAGCGGCCTGTACGCGGCCCACTTGCTGGAGCGGCTGGGCGTGGCCAATGTCGTCGTGCTCGAAGCGCGCGATTTCATCGGCGGGCGTATCGCCGGCATGCAGGCAGCTGGCGGCAGCGACCGCTTCGACCTGGGCCCGGCCTGGTTCTGGCCCGAGCAGCAGTGCGCGCTGCACCAGCTGGTCGACGGGCTGGGGCTGCAGTGCTTCGCCCAGTACGACCAGGGCGACATGCTGTACCAGCGCGCCGCAGGGGAGGCGCCGGTGCGCATGCGCACGTACGCGAGCGCGCCGCCATCGATGCGCCTGATTGGCGGCATGAATGCGCTGACCGATGCCTTGCACGGCACCTTGCGCAGCACGCGCGTCGTCACCGGACAACAGGTGCTGCGCCTGCGCCATGCGGCCGAGCACGTCGAAGTGGCGAGCGCGGATGCGGCGGGCGCCGTCACCGCGTGGCGCGCCGGCCACGTGCTGCTGGCATTGCCGCCGCGCCTGGCTGCCGCCGGTATCGCGTACGAGCCGGCCCTGCCTGCGGCGCTGGCGCGCGAGTGGACCGCCACCGCCACCTGGATGGCGCCCCATGCGAAGTACGTCGCCGTCTACGAGCGGCCGTTCTGGCGCGAACAGGGCTTGTCCGGTTCGGCGCGCAGCCAGAGCGGGCCGCTGGGCGAGATCCATGATGCCTCGATGCCGGGCGGCAGCGCTGCCCTGTTTGGTTTCCTGGCCATGCCGGCACGCACGCGCCAGCGCCTGGACGATGGGGTCTTGCTGGCGCATTGCCGGGCCCAGCTGGTACGGCTGTTCGGCCCGCAAGCTGCCGCGCCGCGCACCGATGCCATCAAGGACTGGTCGCAGGATGCGCTGACCGCCACCGCTGCCGACCTCGACGCCGGCGGCGAGCACGCTCACGCCCCGGCAGCGGCGCCTGCGGCCGGTCCCTGGCAGGGCCGCCTGACGGCCATCGCCAGCGAATGGTCGCCGCGCTTTCCCGGCTATCTGGCCGGCGCGGTCGAGGCGGCCGCTCTGGGCGTGCAAGCCTGGCAAGCGGCGCAGCAGCGCCCGGCGATTCCGTGACCTAACTCAACGAAGGAGAAATGAAGATGAAAGCCACTTACCGCGCCATGCAAGTGAGCCGCCCTGGCGTGCTGGAACTGGTCGAGCGCGCCACGCCGCTGCCTGGCGTGGGCGAAGTCTTGATCGCCGTCGAAGCCTGCGGCATCTGTGGCGCCGACAGCGCCGATATCGACGGCGCCGACCCGGCGCTGCAGCCGCCGCGCGTGCCCGGTCACGAGGTGGTCGGGCGCATCGTCGCGCTGGGCGAACACACGCCGGGCATCTGGCAAATCGGCCAGCGCGTCGGCGTCGGCCGTCTGGGCGGCCACTGCAACGCCTGCCCGCCCTGCCGCCAAGGCCGTTTCCAGTTATGTCAGGACCAGCCGTTCGTGGGCGCCAGCCGCGACGGCGGCTATGCCGAGATGATGCTGGCGCGCGCCACCGGCCTGGTATCGATTCCCGGGCAGCTTGATGCGGAAGAGGCGGCGCCCATCCTGTGCGCCGGACTCGCCACCTTCAATGCGCTCAAGAAGAGCGGGGCGCAGGCGGGCGATACGGTCGCCATCCTGGGCATCGGCGGCCTGGGGCATATGGCCTTGCAGTATGCGCGCCGCATGGGCTTCAAGGTGGTGGCGATCGGGCGCGGCGGCGATATTGCGCAGGACGCGCTGGAGCTGGGCGCGCACGTGTATGTCGACAGCCTGGCCGAGGATGCGGCCGCCGTGCTGCAAGCGCATGGCGGGGCGCAGGCGGTCATCACCACCGTCTCCAGCGCGGCCGCCGTGACGGCGCTGATGGATGGCCTGGCGCCAGCCGGACGGCTGGTCGTGCTGGGCGCGGGCAAGGATCCGCTGCTCGTGTCTTCCGGTAAATTGGTGGTGGGCGAACGCGGCGTGCTCGGCTCGATCACCGGCACGCCGTATGACAATGAAAAGACGCTTGCTTTCAGCGTGCTGGCCGGCGTGCGTCCGCGTATCGTAACCATGCCGCTGGAACGTGCGGCCGAAGCCTGTCAGCGCATGCAGTCCGGGGACGTCAAGTTCCGCATGGTGCTGACCATGTTGCCGAAGGCCTAGGCATTCTCTTCAAGTCTGCGGCGCCGTTGCCTGCTCCAGGTCGTCGAGCCAGCGTATCGCCTGTTCGCGGCTGGCGCCGCACATCTCTGCCGACGGCTGCAATCCTGCGCAGAACGCCGGCCGTTCCGGCTGTCCGAAAATGCGGCAGCGGCTATCGTCTCCCAGCTGCACGCAGCGGACGCCAGCGGGTTTCCCGTTCGGCATGCCCGGTATCGGACTGGTGATGGAGGGAGCGATGCAGCACGCTCCGCAGTGGTCGCGGCAGTTCATGGTTATTCTTTAGTGGACGACCAGCTTGCCATCCGGCTGCCAGGGAGCAGGCGCAGGACGGCATGGCGATGGCTGGAAAGGGATCAGGGGCCGACAGTATAGCAAGTCGGCGCGGCCTGCCGCTTCCCGCCGCTTGCCTAGCGCACGATGCTGACGCGCTTGCCCGACAGGGTGCGGCGGGCCGGATCGCCATGCACGGTGATGCGGCCGGAACCGCTGGCGCGGGCGTTGACTTCATTCTGGACGGTCACGTCGATGTCGCCGGAACCGTTGCTCGCCAGATAGGCAACGTCGCTGCGCAGGGCAGCCAGGTTGATGTCGCCCGAGCCATTCACGTTGGCGTCGAGACGCTGCACGGCGCCGCTGGCGCTGATGCTGCCCGAGCCGTTGACGGCCACGTTGATGCGTTCGCCGCGCACGCTGCCCAGCTGGATGTTGCCCGAGCCGTTTTGCACCGCATCCGTGTTGCCGCTGGCGAGGGCCGCCGCGTTGATGCTGCCCGAGCCATTGTTGGCCACGTCGAAGCGTCCCACCGTACCCGACAATTCGCTCTTCATCGAACCGCGCTGCTCCAGGCTGAAATCGTCGCCATTGAAACCGCTGGCCACCAGGCGGCCCGAGCCGGAGATGTTGATCTTTCTCATTTGCGGCGTCGTGTAGATGACGTGGATGCCATTGCTGCTGCGAATGTTCGTATCGCTCCAGATGCGCAGGGTATTGCCGCTCACTTCGCTATGGATGCGCGGCTGCAGATTGCTGTCCGCTTCGATCACCAGCGATGTTGCCGGCCCCACGCGCACGTCGATCTTGATATCGATGCGCTTCATGCTGTCGATGTCGAGCGTGTTGATGTTGCTGACCTGGCGCACGTCGCGGCTCACTTGCTCGTTGCCCTGGATGGCATTGCTACCCGAATCGGCATGGCGTACTTCGCCATCGTTGGGGTGGATGACGATGGCGCAACCGCCGAGGGCAAGGGCACAGCACAGGGCCAGCAAGGTACGCATGGTGTTTCCTTTATGATTGTTTTAGTTCAGGACAAGAAGTAAGCCGGCTGCCGCGCCGCGGCTGCCGTGCTGTCGATGTCAAGATAGCAAAGCGTCTGTCTTTGCTGAACGCCAATGCGATGAACTGCGCAAAACGGGGGCTGAAACGCATTCTGGTTCACCCAGCGCCACAGGTCAGGCGCCAGAGGAGGTGTCGCCAATGCCGGTACGGAGCGTACAATACCCGTGTTCGGCATGCTGGGCGGTGCCCCGCCTCGCCCGTGCTTGACCTTGCCCGTAGACAGGGCTACTATTAATGACTCAAAAGTAAGTTATTTGGAAAGACACATGCAAGCCCCGATTGATACCAAGCCCCGCTGGGAGCGGCGCAAGGATGCCCGCCCGCAGGAATTGCTCGCCGCCGCCCTCGACCTGTTTGTCGAACGGGGCTTTGCATCGACGCGCCTGGAAGATGTGGCCAAGCGGGCGGGCGTGTCGAAAGGCACCCTGTACCTGTACTTTGAGAATAAACAAGAGCTGTTCAAGGCCGTCGTGCGCGACAATATCGTGCAGTCGATCGGCGAGGCGGAAGACAGCATGGCCGCTTCGGACAGCAGCAGCGCCGAATTGTTGCGCAAGGTAATGATGCAGTGGTGGGAAGAATTCGGCGCCACCAAACTGGCCGGTTTGACCAAGCTGATGCTGGCCGAAGCGAACAATTTCCCGGAACTGGCGCAGTTTTACAACGAAGAAGTCGTCGCGCGCGGCAATGGACTGATCGTCAGTCTGCTGGAACGGGGCATGCAGCGGGGCGAATTCCGCCAGATCGATCCCGTGCTGGTCAGCACCATCCTCAGCGCACCCGTCACCATGCTCATGATGTGGACGCACTCCTTCGTGCCGTGCGAGGTCAAGGATATCGATCCGCTCGCCTATATGGATGCCTTTATCGACATGAGCTTGCGCAGCCTGCAGGCGGAGGCGCCCGGGAAAAGCTGATGCACCGGGCCTGGCTACTACCGTTCAGTTACCCCTTTTCCAAGGTTCGCCCCCCCAAATCTGCAGATCGTCGCAAATTTCCTCCATTCCCCGCCTTTATGGTTAACATGTGCTTTCAGCCAGTTCAACGATAAAATGGCGGATTATTACTTCACTTACCGAGTCCAAAGATGAATATCGAACAAGCCCGCTTCAATATGATCGAACAGCAGATCCGTCCATGGGACGTACTGGATATCGACGTGCTGGAGCTGTTGAACGTGGTCAAGCGTGAAAATTTCGTGCCGGCCGCCTATAAAAACCTGGCCTTCGTCGATACGGAAATTCCACTGGGCGGCGGCGAATGCATGTTCACGCCAAAGCTGGAAGCGCGTATTTTGCAAGACGTAGCCGTCAAGAAGCATGAAAATGTTCTGGAAATCGGCACCGGCAGCGGTTACATGGCCGCGTTGCTGGCGCACAAGGCGCGTCATGTGACGAGCGTGGAAATCGTTCCCCAATTGAAAACCCTGGCCGAGCAGAACCTGGCCGCCAACGGCGTGACCAACGTGACCGTGGAACTGGGCGACGGCGCCCAGGGCTGGAGCAAGGGTGCACCCTACGACGTGATCGTCGTGTCCGGCGCCCTGGCCGTGCTGCCGGAAGCGCTGTTGCAACAAGTCAAAGTCGGTGGCCGCATCCTGGCCATCATCGGCGAAGCGCCGATCATGTCGGCGCACCTGATCACGCGCAGCTCGGACAAAGCCTATGACACGCGCAAGCTGTTTGAAACCAATGTCACGCCGCTGCAAGCCGTGGCACCGTCGCATTTCCAGTTCTGAGGCGACCGATTCGATGGAGCATTTGAGTGCACCGCAGCTGGCCGCCTGGCTGGCTGACCCTTCCCGCCCGCGTCCGTTCTTGCTGGACGTGCGGGAACAGTGGGAGTTCGACCTGTGCCACCTCGACGGTGCCACCTTGATGCAGATGAACTCGATTCCCGCGCGCATCGATGACCTCGATGAAGACGCCGAAATCGTCTGCATTTGCCATCACGGCATGCGCAGCATGCAAGTGGCGGCCTTCCTGGAGCGCAATGGTTTTGGCAAGATCAGTAATTTGACAGGCGGCGTGCATGCCTGGGCGCTGCAAGTCGACAGCGCCATGCCGAAATACTAAGTGAATTCGCAGTAGATGCACTTCCAGGCATGTTTTTCTGCATGCCTGCGGAGGCCTGTACCCCGCTCCTGCCGGCGCGGCCGCCAGGCAGGCTGTAACCGATTTTTGATTCCATCAACTTTTGACGACTCCAACGGAGAAATGCAATGCGGAAACCCCTTATCGCCGTGCTGATGACCAGCGCCTTTGTCTCGATGACATGCTCGCTGCAAGCGCAGGCGGCCGATCTCATCCAGGTGTACCAGCAGGCGCTGGCCAATGACGCGCAGTACGCCAGCGCGCGCGCGGCCCTGTCTGCCGGGATGGAGCGGGTTCCGCAGGGGCTGGCAGGCTTGCTGCCGCAAATCTCCGCCTCGGGCAGCAATACGCGCGGCAATCAGGAACAGATCATCCAGAACAATGGCGGCAACAAGATCACTTCGCCGTCCGTCAACGTCCGCGCGAACAGCTACAACCTGACCCTGGCGCAGCCGCTGTTCCGCTGGGACCGTTGGGAAACCTACCAGCAAAGCAAGCTGGCGCAGGCGATTGCCGAAGCGCAATTTGCGCAAGTCCAGCAAGACTTGATCACGCGCGTGGCGCAAGCGTATTTCGACGTGCTCAGCGCGCAGGACAACCTGGGCGCCACGCAGGCGCAAAAAGTGGCCACGACGGAGCAGCTGGCATCGGCCAAGCGCAACTTCGAAGTCGGCACGCAAACAATTACCGACACGCACGAAGCGCAAGCGGCCTATGACCTGGTGGTGGCGCAGGAATTTGCCGCCATCAATGACCTGGCCAACAAGCGCAGCGCCCTGCAAACCATCATCGGCGAAGCGCCGACGAGCCTGGCGCCAATGCGCGCGGGCGTGGTCATCAGCGCGCCGGAACCGGCCGCCATCGAGCCGTGGGTGAGCTCGGCGGAAGAGCAGAACTACAGCGTCGTCACGGCCCAGTTCAACGTGGAATCGGCCAAGCGTGACATCGGCCGCAACCGCGCCGGCCACTATCCGACCCTGGATCTGATCGCCAACACGGGCCACACCTACACGTCCGGTGGCGGCAATGGCAGCGGCAATAACAACAACGCCATCGGCGTGCAGTGGAGCATCCCCATCTTCAGCGGCTTTGCCGTGACGAGCAAGGTGCGCGAATCGATCGCGCTGGAAAACAAGGCCCGCAACGATCTGGAAACGGCACGCCGCACGGCATCGCAAGGCGCGCGCCAGGCGTTCCTCGGCGTCAACAGCGGCCTGGCGCAAGTCAAGGCGCTGGAAGCGGCGGAAGTGTCGAGCAAGTCGGCGCTGGAGTCGAACCAGCTCGGCTATCAAGTGGGCGTGCGCATCAATATCGACGTCTTGAATGCGCAGAAACAATTGTTCTCGACGCAAAAAGACCTGTCGAAAGCCCGCTACGACACCATCATGAACGGCTTGCGCCTGAAGGCCGCCGCCGGCACCCTGAAGGAAACGGACTTGATGCCCGTCAACGCCTTGCTCGTCAAGTAAGCGCGCTCTGCTCTACATGAAAACCAGCCCCGGCAACGGCGCTGGTTTTTTTTCGCCTTGACGTGTGCTCACACGGCGCGGCTGTTGGCGAACTGGGTCAGCACGACACCGGCCACCACAAGGCCCGCGCCGGCCCAGTGCAGCGGAGAAATATGCTTGACGGCAAAACCCAGCAAGCCGTAGCGGTCGATGGCCAGCGCGGCCAGCATCTGCCCGCCGATGACGGCTGCCATGAAGGGGCCGGAACCCATGCGCGGCGCCAGCATCAGCGCGGCCGTAATATAAAACACGCCGGCCGCGCCACCGAGCCAGGACCAGCCCGGCCCGCGCACGGCGAGGTGCAAATCGGGCGCCGGCACGCGCCAGGCCAGCATCACGAGCGACGCGAGCACGGCGCTGACGGCCAGCGAGGCGATGGTGGCCCATAGCGGGTGGCCCAGATTGCGGTCCAGCGCCGCATTCGCGCCCGCCTGGAAAGGGACGACGGCGCCGGCCAGCATGGCCAGCGGGGCAAACAAGGTGATCCATCCGTGCATGTGCGACTCCCTGCGTGTTGAGTTGATGCAGTCATCGTATTATGCTGTCATCATTAAATCCAATTCGTATTTTGTCAGCTAACTATGCACCAAATGAATAATCTGCGCGCCGTCGATTTGAACTTGCTGGTGATCCTGGATGCGCTGCTGAGCGAACGCCATCTGTCGCGCGCGGCGGAACGCCTGCACATGAGCCAGCCTGCCGTCAGCCATGCGCTGGCGCGCCTGCGCCATCTGCTCGACGACCCGTTGCTGCTGCGCGGCAAAGGCGGTTTCCAGCCCACGGCGCGCGCCCTGGAATTGGCGCGGCCGCTGGCCGAAGCCCTGCAGAGCGTGCGCTCCGTGCTCGGTGGCGCCGTCTTCGAGGCGGCCACGGCGCAGCGCGTGTTTCGCCTGGCCATGTCGGATTACGGTGCGGCATTGATCTTGCCCGCTTTGCTGCGGCGTTTGCGCGTGGAAGCGCCCGGCATCGACGTGGCCGTCAGCTATGCCAGCCGTTCTGCCGTGGTGGCCGGCGTGCAGGATGGCGAGATCGATCTGGCGCTGGGCGTGTTCCCGCAACTGCCCGAGCAGTTGCACAGGGAAACCTTATTCGAGGAAACGTTCATGTGCGCGCTCGATCCGGCCAGCCTGGCGCCGGGCGAGAGCTTGAGCTTGCAGACCTATCTGGCGCGCCCCCATGTGCTGGTGGCGTCCGGCGAAGGCGGCATGGCGGCCGAAGTCGATGCAGCGCTGGCGCAACTGGGCCAGGCGCGCCGCATCGCCGTGCGCGTGCCGTACTGGACGGTCGCACCGGATGTCGTGATGGGGACGGATCTGATATTGACGGTGGCGCGGCGTGCCTTGCAGGGCATTGAGGCGCAGGGGCTGGCGCTGTGCTCCGCGCCGTTTGCCATCGCGCCGTTTGCGTTTGAAGCGATACGGCACCGCCGCACGGACGGCGATGCGGGGATCGCCTGGCTGCGTGCGGCCATTGCGTCGGCCGCCGAGCCAGGCTGAGGTGTTACAGGCCTCCGCCCTGGCCGTCGAACTTGCGCTCGATCAATTCGATCTTGTAGCCATCCGGGTCGGTGATGAAGGCGATGACCGTGTTGCCGCCCTTGACGGGGCCCGGTTCGCGCGTGACGTTGCCGCCGTTCGCGCGTGCCGCGTCGCAAGCGGCGACGATATCGTCGGCCGAGATGGCGATGTGGCCATACGCCGTGCCCAGCTCGTAGCTGGTGGTGCCATAGTTATACGTCAGTTCCAGTTCCGCGTGGTCGGGATTCGCGCCATAGCCGACGAAGGCCAGCGTGTACTGGTATTCCGGATTGTCGCTGGTGCGCAGCAGCTTCATGCCCAGGACGTTCGTGTAAAAGTCGATGGAGCGCTGCAGGTCGCCGACCCGTAACATGGTGTGCAAAATACGCATCGTAAATCCTTGAGGGTGAGAGGGGAATGGCAGGATTTTATGCGTTTTACGGCTTTCTTGCCGAGACCGCCCTTGCCGCCCGCTGGTACCGGGGCGGCGGACGGTGGCGGGCTTACTCCAGGCGGGCGTCCAGAGTGATTTCTGTGGCCAGCAACTTCGATACGGGGCAGCCGAGCTTGGCGCGCAGGGCCGCGTCCTGGAACGCTTCGTCGGTGGCACCGGGGATGGTGGCCACCAAGGTCAGGTGCACGGCCGTGATGGCATAGCTGCCATCGATTTTTTCCAGGCTGACGTCGGCTGTCGTTTTCAGGGCCGTGGCGCGCAATCCCGCCTCGCCCAGTTGGCCGGACAGTGCCATGGTAAAGCAGGCCGCGTGGGCCGCGCCGATCAGTTCTTCCGGATTGCTGCCGGGACCGTCTTCGAAGCGCGTGTTGAAACCATAGGCCACATTGTCGAGTGCGCCGCTTTGGGTGGAAATAAATCCTTTGCCATCCTTAAGGCCGCCACTCCAGACGGCTGATCCTGTTTTTTTCATGATGTACTCCTTGCGTGGTTCGAAGGTCCATCATGCGCGTGGCATCCTTGCCCTTCCGTTCGTTGCGCCACACAGGGGGCGCATGCGCGGCGCCAATGTGTTCACGGCGCCGGCGTGACGCGCCAGATGACATTGCCCACGTCGTCCGCCACCAGCAGCGCGCCCGCCTTGTCGACGGCCACGCCGACGGGGCGTCCCTGCGCCTTGCCATTGCCGTCGAGGAAGCCGCTGACGACGTCCTGCGGCGGCCCGCTGGGTACGCCATCGGCGAAGGGCACATAAATGACTTTATAGCCGCTGAAGGGCTTGCGGTTCCACGAGCCGTGCTGGCCGATGAAGGCGCCGCCCCGGTAGCGTTCCGGCAGCAGCGTGGCATCATAAAACGCCAGTCCCAGCGAGGCCGTATGCGCGCCCAGCGCGTAGTCGGGCGCAACAGCCGTGGCGACCAGTTCGGGACGGGGCGGCTTGACCCGCGCATCGACGTGCTGGCCGAAATAACTGTAGGGCCAGCCATAAAAGGCGCCGTCCTTGACGGACGTCATGTAGTCGGGCACCAGGTCGTTGCCCAGCTCGTCGCGCTCATTGACGGCCGTCCACAGGGCGCCCGTCCTGGGCTGCCAGGCCAGGCCCACGGGATTGCGCAAGCCCGTCGCATACACGCGGGCCTTGCCCGTGGCGCGCGTAAATTGCCAGATGGCGGCGCGGCCATCTTCGGCCGCCATGCCGTTTTCGCCCACGTTGCTGTTGGAACCGACGGCAACATAGAGAAATTTGCCGTCGGGGCTGGCGATGACGTTCTTGGTCCAGTGGTGATTGATGGGGCCGCCCGGTAAATCCATCACCTTGACGCCGGGCGCCGTGATGGCTGTCTGGCCTTCCTTGTAAGGAAAACGCATCAAGGCGTCGGCATTGGCGATGTACAGCTCGTTACCCACCAGGGCCATGCCGAATGGCGAGTTCAGTCCTTGCAGGAACACGCTGCGCGTCTGCGCCACGCCATTCGCGTCGACGCCGCGCAGCAGGGTGATGCGGTTGGCGCTGGGCGTGGCCGCGCCCGCTTTTTTCATCTGCATCTGCATGATGGCACCCTTGATGCCCTTGCTGTCGTCCGGCTTCGGCGGGGCGTTCGTTTCCGCCACGAGCACGTCGCCGTTCGGCAAGACGTACAGCCAGCGCGGATGGTCGAGGTCGCGCGCATACGCATGGATGGCCAGGCCCGCCGCGACAGCGGGGTGCTGCGCGGCCGTCCAGCGCTGCACGGGCGCCACATTCACGGTGGGAATCAGCTGCTTGTCCGGTGCGGGCAGGGTGGGCTGCGGGCCGAAGCCCACGGGCATGGCGGGCGCCTGGGCATGGGCGAGATGGGCGCCGCAGGCAGCGGCCAGCAGGAAGGAACGGGCGTAACGGTGCATGGCGTACTCCGGAGCATGAACAGTGCGGGTAGCAGAGCGTGACCGTTGGAGTCAGCGCGCCTTCTTTGGTTCCAGTTGCGCGTCGGGACGGGCTTGCTGCGGCGCGGCGGGCTTGACCTTTTCCACGCCCGGCTGGGCGTGCAGGTCCGTATCGACCAATCCCTGCTCCAGGTCGCTGGCCGCCTGCTGCATGATCTTGCGTGGGCGCACGTTCTGCGCATCGGGCGATTCGTCGCGCTCGTGCGGCAGACGGTCGATGCCGTCATTCTTGACCTTTTCATCGGTATTGATCTTGCGTTCGCTATGCTGGGTAACCATATGGCCTCCTGACAGAAGAATTGACGTGGGATCAGTGTCCTGCCGCAGCCAGGCTGCCTGCAAGCGGATTTGTCCATCCAGGGAGCGCTGGCGCACGCATGGATGATTCTTTTTCTGCGCTACACTGCGTGCAACACCAAGAACGCCCCTTGCGGGCACACGGCAGCCGCACTATACTGTGGATATATACAGTATCATGCGATGGCGGCGTGCGACGCGACAGCCTGGGGCGGCTTGCCACCGAATTCATTACCGAGATTTTTATGCCCGTCGATAACTACGCCGACCAGCGAGCCGAACAGCCAGCCGCGACCTTGCCAGCCCCGGGCGAGCGCTTCAACCTGGGCGCCAAGACCATTGCCCTGGTCGTGCGCCAGAATACGGATGGCATTGCCGAGCCCGTGAAAAGCATCGTCGATTTCCTGCAAGTGCTGGGCCACACGGTGGTCTTCGAGGCGGAGACGGCCGCGCACCTGAACCTGGCGTTTCCCGGCGTGCGCGCCATGTCGCCGGCCGAGATCGGCGCCGCCGCCGATTGCGCCATCGTCATGGGCGGCGATGGCACCATGCTGGGCATTGCGCGCCAGCTGGCGCCATTCGACGTTCCCTTGATCGGTATCAATCAGGGGCGCCTGGGTTTCATGACCGATATTCCGCTTGAGCGCATGCTGCCCGTGCTGGCGCAAATTCTCGGCGGCCGCTTCAAGGCCGAGCGCCGCACTTTGCTCGAAGGCAGCGTGCTGCGCGACGGCGAGTCGATTCACGTGGGCATGGCCGTCAACGATGTCGTCGTCTCGCGCGGCGGCGGCGCCGGCATGGCCGAATTGCGCGTCGAGGTCGACGGCCACTTCATGTACAACCAGCGTTCGGATGGCTTGATCATTTCCACGCCCACGGGCTCGACCGCATATTCGCTGTCGGCCGGCGGCCCGCTGCTGCATCCGACCCTGGGCGGCATCGTGCTCGTGCCGATCGCCCCGCATGCGCTGTCGAACCGCCCCATCGTCTTGCCCGATTCCAGCCAGATCGTCGTGGAAATCGTGCGCGGGCGCGATATCAGCGTCAATTTCGACATGCAGACCTTTGCCAGCCTGGTGCAGCAAGACCGCATCCTCATCCGCCGTTCGCCCCATACGATTACTTTCCTGCATCCGGAAGGGTGGAGCTACTACAACACCCTGCGTGAAAAACTGCACTGGAATGAGTACCCGTCGGGCGAGGGCAAGCTCAGCTAATAGTTTCTCCACCTCAACCCGCGGTGCGCCGCCTAACCACAGAAGCCATGCTCCATACACTGTCCATTCGCGATTTTGTCATTGTCGATACCATTGAACTGGAATTTTCCGCCGGCTTCAGCGTGCTGACGGGCGAGACGGGCGCCGGCAAGTCCATCCTCATCGATGCGCTGACCCTGGCGCTGGGCGGGCGCGGCGACGCCAGCGTGGTGCGCGAAGGCGCGGCCAAGGCCGACATCACAGCCGATTTTTCCGTCAGCGAGGTGGCGCAGGCCTGGCTGGTGGCGCATGAATTCGCCAACGACGATGGCGGCGCCCTGCTGCGCCGCGTGATCGACAATGCGGGCCGCTCGAAGGCGTATATCAACGGCATCCCCGCCACGGCCGCCCAGCTGCGCGAACTGGGCGACATGCTGGTCGATATCCACGGCCAGCACGCGCACCAGTCCTTGCTGAAAAGCGAAGCGCAGCGCGCCTTGCTCGACGGCCAGGCGACGGCGCGCGAAGCGGGCGCGGAGCAGGATGCGCGGCAAGTGGCGGCGCTGCACAAGCGCTGGCGCGCCCTCGTGCGTCAGCGCGAGGAATTCGAAACGAATGCCGCCAACGTGCTGTACGAGCGCGAACGCCTGGAATGGCAAGTGGGCGAACTGGAAAAGCTGGCCGCCAAGCCCGGCGAATGGACGGAGATCACGAACGAGCACAGCCGCCTGTCGCACGCGGCCAGCCTGCTGGAGGGGGCGCAGGAAGCCCTGGCGATCATTTCCGAGTCGGAAGACCATCCGATCGTGTCGCAACTGTCGGCCCTGAACCAGAAGCTGGGCAAGCTGGTGTCCGTCGATGCTGAATTGCAGCCGATCGTCGACCTGATCGAGTCGTCGCGCATCCAGCTGCAGGAATCCGTGTACGCGCTGAACAATTACCTGGACCGCGTGGAACTGGATCCGGAGCGTCTGCACCAGCTCGACGCGCGCATGGAAGCCATGCACAGCACGGCCCGCAAATTCCGCGTCACGCCAGAAGAATTGCCGGAGGAACACGCCAAGCTGTCGGAAAAGCTGCAGCACCTGGCCGACGCTTCCGATATCGAGGGCTTGCTGCGCCAGGAAGCGAAGATCGAGGCCGAGTACCGCGCCGTGGCCGAGCGATTGTCCGCCACGCGCCGCGCCGCCGCCCTGGAGCTGGGGCAAGCCGTCACGCGCGCCATGCAGGAACTGAGCATGACGGGCGGCAGCTTCGAAATCGCGCTGCACCCGTGCGATCCGGCCGCCCACGGCCTCGAGCAAGTCGAGTTTCTCGTTGCAGGCCATGCGGGCACGGCGCCACGCTCCCTGGCCAAGGTAGCGTCCGGCGGCGAACTGGCGCGTATCGCGCTGGCCATTTCCGTCATCACTTCGCACGCCACCACCACGCCGACCCTGATCTTCGACGAGGTCGACAGCGGCATCGGCGGCGCCGTCGCCGAAGTGGTCGGACGCTTATTAAAACGCCTGGGGCAGGGACGCCAAGTGCTGTGCGTGACCCACTTGCCGCAAGTGGCCAGCCAGGCCAATCAGCATTTCCAAGTGGCAAAAAGCACCCTGGACAACGGCAAGACGGCGTCGCGCATCGACATGCTCGACGCCAAGGCCAGGGTGGAAGAAGTGGCGCGCATGCTGGGCGGCCTGGAAATCACGGCCACCACGCGCAAGCATGCCCGCGAATTGCTGGCGATTTGAACGCAGGCTTAAATCCGGGGTCAGACCCCCGGACGCGTTAGCGCTGAGCTTGACGTTAGCGGCATTGAGGGTCTGACCCCCGATGTTGACGCAATGTAACTATAATAACTGCCTAATCCATCCAACGCCTTCGAAGAGCCTTCATGTCATTTCAAACAGAACCGCCGTACACGCATGGCAGCATCGACCGCAGCGCCGTGGTGCTGGTCAACCTGGGCACGCCCGATGCGCCGACCTCGTCGGCCGTGCGGCGCTACCTGAAGCAATTTTTGTCGGACCCGCGCGTGGTGGAGATTCCCCGCCTCGTCTGGTGGTTCATTTTGAACCTGATTATTTTGCCCTTCCGCTCGGGCCAGTCGGCCAAGAAATACGCGTCGATCTGGACGCGCGAGGGCTCGCCCCTGAAAGTGCACACGCAAAAGCAGGCGAAACTGCTGGCCGGTGCCCTGGCCGAGCGGGGGCACGATGGTGTGACCGTGGCCATGGCCATGCGCTACGGTTCGCCTTCCTTGCCCGAGGTGCTGGCCCAGCTGAAAAGCGAAGGCTGCGAACGGATCGCCATCCTGCCGGCCTATCCGCAATACTCGGGCACGACGACGGGTTCCATCTACGACGCCGTATTCGCCCATTACGTCACGGTGCGTAATGTGCCGGAATTGCGTTTCATCAAGCAATATCACGAGCACGACACATATATCGACGCCTTGCGCGATTCCGTGCTGAACCACTGGGAAGCGCATGGCCGTCCGGAAAAACTGGTGATGAGTTTCCATGGCGTGCCCAAGCGTACCTTGCTGCTCGGTGATCCCTACCACTGCCAATGCCTGAAAACGGCGCGATTGCTGGCAGAAAAGCTGAAATTAACTAAAGAGCAATACGTGGTGACCTTCCAGTCGCGCTTCGGCAAGGCCGAATGGCTGCAGCCGTACACGGCGCCCACCCTGGTGGCGCTTGCGCAGCAGGGCGTCAAGCGGGTCGACCTGCTGTGCCCTGGCTTTACCAGCGATTGCCTGGAAACGCTGGAAGAGATCGCCATGGAAGCCAAGCATGATTTCGAGACGGCCGGCGGCCAGCACTTCCATTACATCGCCTGCCTGAACGAAACGCCAGCCTGGATCGCGGGCATGGCGGAAATTGCGGAGCAGCATATGATCGGCTGGCCGACGATGAAGACGGCGCCGCAGCGCGACGCGGACAAGAAGGCGGGCGAGCAGGCGCGCGCCGCGGCGCTGGCACTGGGCGCGGCGAATTAAAGATAATTAATTTTTTCACAATCAAAAGCCGCGCTTGCGCGGCTTTGTCATGTTTGGCGCGACAAAAGTACTATCCAGATAGCAACGCCGCCAGTGGCGATGGCCGCGGCGGGGCTGGTAGAATGCCCGCTTTGCCCGGGGAAGCCTGGAAAATCAAGGGGGCGCGCACGGCTCACTGGCCGAAATGGGTAGCCTTTTGTAATAAGCTGTAACATGAATCGCTGTAATTCTGGTTTTGCCGTGTATACCCCTTGAAACAATAGGATATAGCCCCATCTGCCCGTTAGTGTTGTAAAGATAGTTAGACTAACTCATTTAAGTCATTGATTGTAGGAGCTTTCTAGATGCAAGATCAGGAAAACCAAGCTGTACCTAATCCGCAAGCGGACGCCGCGGCGACTGCCCCATCGACTCCCGCAGAGCCTACTTTGGAAGAGCAGCTGGCGAGTACCGAAGCGCGTCTTGCAGAGATGCACGATGCCTTCATGCGCGCCAAGGCCGATGGCGAAAATATTCGCCGCCGTGCGCAGGAAGATGTTGCTAAAGCGCATAAATTCGCAGTGGAAAGCTTTGCCGAAGCCATGGTGCCGGTGAAAGACAGCCTGGAAACGGCGCTGACGGTGGAAGCACCGACCATCGAATCGCTGAAAGAAGGCGTCGAGATGACCCTGAAGCAACTGAACGCCGCGTTCGAGCGCAACCGCCTGGTGGAAGTCTTGCCAGTGCAGGGCGAAAAGCTCGATCCGATGAAACACCAGGCCGTTGCCGTGGTGCCAGCGGAGCAGGAAGCCAATACCATCGTGTCAGTCTTGCAAAAGGGCTATATGATTGCGGACCGCCTGCTGCGTCCAGCCATTGTCACGACCGCGCAAGCAAAATAATCAGAGTGCGGCATCAAGCAAGCCTTGAAACCATGCCGCTTTGCCACATATAAGAACCATCTGAAATCTAGCAAATAAAAGGAAAAAAATCATGGGTAGAATTATCGGTATCGATCTGGGAACCACGAATTCCTGCGTTTCCATCATGGAAAACGGTCAACCAAAGGTAATCGAAAACGCTGAAGGCGCACGCACGACGCCGTCGATTATTGCTTATCAAGAAGATGGCGAAATTCTCGTCGGCGCGCCAGCGAAACGCCAGGCCGTGACCAATCCGAAAAACACGCTGTACGCAGTCAAGCGTCTGATCGGTCGCAAGTTCGACGAAAAAGAAGTCCAAAAAGACATCGCGCTGATGCCGTATCAGATCATGAAAGCCGACAACGGCGATGCATGGATCGGCGTACGCGACAAAAAACTGGCGCCGCCGCAAATTTCGGCTGAAGTCCTGCGCAAGATGAAAAAAACGGCAGAAGACTACCTCGGTGAAGAAGTCACCGAAGCCGTCATCACCGTGCCTGCCTACTTCAACGACTCGCAGCGTCAAGCCACCAA
Source organism: Janthinobacterium sp. HH106 (assembly GCF_001758725.1). Classification (NCBI taxonomy): domain Bacteria; kingdom Pseudomonadati; phylum Pseudomonadota; class Betaproteobacteria; order Burkholderiales; family Oxalobacteraceae; genus Janthinobacterium; species Janthinobacterium sp. HH106. Next base: position 181,605 of record NZ_LRIC01000048.1, read on the forward strand.
GGATGCCGGCCGTATCGCTGGCCTGGACGTCAAGCGCATCATCAACGAGCCAACCGCGGCAGCGCTGGCGTTCGGCCTGGACAAGACCGAAAAAGGCGACCGTAAAATCGCCGTGTATGACTTGGGTGGCGGTACGTTCGACGTGTCGATCATCGAAATCGCAGATGTTGATGGCGAGAAACAATTTGAAGTGCTGTCGACCAACGGCGACACCTTCCTGGGCGGCGAAGACTTCGACCAGCGCGTCATCGATTACATCATCGACGAGTTCAAGAAGATCAACGGCATCGACCTGAAAAAAGATCCGATCGCCCTGCAGCGCATCAAGGCTTCGGCCGAGCGCGCGAAGATCGAATTGTCGTCGTCGCAGCAAACCGAGATCAACGAGCCGTACATCGCCATGGCGAACGGCGCACCGGTCCACTTGAACCTGAAGATGACCCGCGCCAAGCTGGAATCGCTGGTGGAAGAGCTGATCACGGCCACGATGGAACCATGCCGCACCGCCATCAAAGATGCTGGCGTGAAAGTGTCGGACATCGACGACATCATCCTGGTCGGCGGTATGACCCGTATGCCGAAGGTGCAGGAAAAAGTGAAGGAATTCTTCGGCAAGGATCCACGCAAGGACGTGAACCCGGACGAAGCCGTTGCCGTAGGTGCAGCGATTCAAGGTTCGGTCCTGTCGGGCGAACGCAAGGACTTGCTGTTGCTGGACGTCACCCCTCTGTCCCTGGGTATCGAAACCCTGGGCGGCGTGATGACCAAGATGATCCACAAAAACACGACGATTCCGACCAAGTTCAGCCAAGTGTTCTCGACGGCCGACGACAACCAGCCTGCGGTGACCATCAAGGTCTTCCAGGGTGAGCGCGAAATCGCCGCCGGCAACAAAGGTCTGGGCGAATTCAATCTGGAAGGCATCCCGCCAGCATCGCGCGGCACGCCACAGATCGAAGTGACCTTCGACATCGACGCCAACGGCATCTTGCACGTCGGCGCGAAAGACAAGGCCACCGGTAAGGAAAACAAGATCACGATCAAGGCCAATTCCGGCTTGACCGAGGCTGAAATCCAGAAGATGGTGAAAGACGCCGAGCTGAACGCCGAAGAAGACAAGAAGGTCAAAGAATTGGCCGAGTCGCGCAACCAGGCCGATGCTCTGGTACACTCGACCCGGAAATCCTTGACCGAATACGGCGACAAGCTGGACGCGGGCGAGAAAGAGAAGATCGAAGCGGCGATCACCGACCTGGAAGCAAGCATCAAGGCGGGCGACAAGGCTGAGATCGACGCCAAGGTGGAAGCACTGTCGAGCGCATCGCAGAAACTGGGCGAAAAAATGTATGCCGACATGCAAGCGCAGCAAGCTGCCGGCGGCGCGGAAGGTGCACAGCAAGCTGCTGGCGCATCGGACGCAGGCGCCAAGCAGGACGACGTTGTTGACGCTGACTTCAAGGAAGTCAAAGACAGCAAGTAATTGTCTTGCGCTCCCATGAACCGGGGGCAGCCGGGCTGAACGCTACATCGCGGGATTAGCCGCGAAGACCGGCCGAGCCGAGTCGCTGCGCCTAGCGCAGCACTCGACTCGGCTTTTTCGTGTAATTTTTACATCAGTAGATAGACTGCAAGGTGCCGACAACATGGCAAAGCGTGATTTTTACGAGACACTCGGTGTCGCAAAAAATGCTTCGGAAGAAGAGATCAAAAAGTCTTACCGTAAACTGGCGATGAAATACCATCCGGACCGCAATCCGGATAGCAAGGAATCGGAAGAAAAGTTTAAGGAAGTCAAAGAAGCCTACGAGATGCTGACCAATCCGGAAAAGCGCGATGCGTATGACCGTTACGGTCACGCCGGCGTGGACCCGAACATGGGCGGTGGCGGCGGCTTCGGCGGCGGTGCTGGCGGCTTTGCCGACAGCTTCGGCGATATCTTCGGCGACATCTTTGGCGGTGGCGGTGGTCGCAGCCGCAATGCGGGTCCACAGGTGTACCGTGGCGCCGACTTGCGCTACAACCTGGAAATTACACTGGAGCAAGCTGCGCACGGCTTCGACACGACGATTCGCGTGCCGAGCTGGGACAAGTGCGACACTTGTCATGGCAGCGGCGCCAAGCCGGGCACCTCGCCCACCACCTGCGGTACTTGCGGCGGTCACGGCCAGGTGCGCATGCAGCAAGGTTTCTTCAGCATCCAGCAAACCTGCCCGAAATGCCATGGCAGCGGCAAGGTCATCACCGACCCCTGCACGCCATGCGGCGGCGCCGGTCGCATCAAGCGCAACAAGACCCTGGAAGTCAAAATTCCAGTCGGTATCGACAACGGCATGCGTATCCGTTCGTCCGGCAACGGCGAACCGGGCACGAATGGCGGCCCGTCGGGCGACCTGTATGTGGAAATCCACATCAAGCCGCACGCCGTGTTCCAGCGCGAAGGCGACGACCTGCATTGCGAAATGCCGATCTCGTTCACCAAGGCAGCTTTGGGTGGCGAAATCGAAGTGCCTACCCTGAACGGCAAAGTGTCGTTCACGATTCCGGAAGGCACCCAGTCGGGCAAGACCTTCCGCCTGAAAGGCAAGGGCATCAAGGGCGTGCGCTCCGGTTACGCGGGCGACCTGTTCTGCCACGTGGCCATCGAAACACCGGTGAAACTGACGGAAAAACAGAAAGACCTGCTGCGCGACTTTGAAAAGTCGACGACCGAGGGCGGTGCCAAGCACAGTCCGCAAAGCAAGACCTGGAAAGACAAGGTCAAGGATTTTTTTGAATAAGCACACGTAACACCATGCGCCGGGATGCTGAAACATCCCGGCGTTTTTTTCATCACGACTGAACAATGTGCGAGCATCGCCGGCCTATGGGCGCGATCTGCGGCCAATTCAGTCGTACGCACACAATGGGAGCGATATGACCGAACAGAAAAATGGCCCGGCCCTGGCGGAACTGCTGCAGCGTAACCGCCGCTGGGCCGACTCGATGGTGGCGAAGGACCCGAACTTCTTCAAGAACCTGGAAGCGCAGACATCGCCCGAATACCTGTGGATCGGCTGCTCCGACAGCCGCGTTCCCGCCAACGAATTGCTGGGCATGGCGCCTGGCGACGTGTTTGTGCACCGTAATATTGCCAATGTGGTCGTGCATTCCGACCTCAATTGCCTGTCCGTCCTGCAATTTGCCGTGGACGTGCTGAAAGTCAAACATATCATCATCGTCGGCCATTACGGCTGCAAGGGCGTGCATGCGGCCATGACGGGCACGCGCATCGGCCTGGTCGACAACTGGCTGCGCCACGTGCAGGACGTTGGCCAGAAGCACGAGCGCTATCTGGGCGACGTATTGACGAGCCGCCAGCGCGGCGACCGTCTGTGCGAACTGAACGTGGTCGAGCAAGTCTTGAACGTATGCCAGACCACCGTCGTGCAAGATGCGTGGGAACGGGGCCAGGAACTCAGCGTCCATGGCTGGGTCTACGGCTTGAAGGATGGCTTGCTGAACGACCTCGAAGTGACGGTCACGGCCGGCCATGAGCTGGCGCCGCGCATGGCGACCCGCCTGGCCCGCTACGAAGCAATCGCGTAAGCGGCGCTGGCGCCGCGTCTATGGCGCGGCGCCTTCCAGGCGGTCCAGATAATCGGCCGCCTCCCGCACGCCCTCCTGCGCCGCCTGGCGCAGCCAGGTTCTGGCCTGGGGAAGGTCCTGCGGCGTGCCCCGGCCTTCGGCCAGCGCCACGCCATAGTGATAGCGCGCCAGCCGCGCATAGGCGGCGTCATCGTTGGTATGGGCGCCGCGCCGCATCAGCGCCGTCGCCTGCGCCAGGTCCCTGGGCACGCCGATGCCCGTTTCATACAGCTGGGCCAGCCAAATCATCGAATACACATCGTTCCAGCGCCGGATGCAGTCTTCAAAGATGGCGACGGCCGCCGCATGGTCGCCCGTCTTGTCGGCCGCATAGCCGTATAAACACTTGATGCGCTTGTCGCTGTGCACATAGGCTTTGTAGCTGAGATCACTTTCATCCTGGCTGTCCTGGGCGTGGACGGGAACAGCGAACAGAACGGCGAGCATCAGGGCGTAGGCGTGCATGGTTTTCCTGGGCGATGGTTGAAGATTGGCAGACAAGCAAGTTGCGTGCTAGCTCCCTTTCCGGGCACAAAGCCGGTGCCGCTGTGCCCTTGCGTGACAGCGCCTGTTGCAGCATGGCGCAATGCGCCGCGCATATCCATATAGTAAATGCTTCGTTTGCAAGGAGCGCAGGCCGGCATACAGTGGACTTCCCCAGACTCTAGTCGAGTTCCCATGTCGGCCGTCCTGAAATCCGCGTTTTCTTCCAGCCAGTTCCGCATCGAAACGTTCGATGCGCCGCTCGGCGCACAAGTGCTGGGGCTGGACCTGTCGCAGCCGCTGTCGCTGGGCGACTTCCAGCGCCTGCACCACGCCCACCTCGACCATCATGTGCTGGTGTTCCGCGACCAGCGCATCACGCCGCAGCAGCAAGTCGATTTCAGCCGCCGCTTCGGCCCCCTGCAAATCCACGTGCTGCGCCAGTTCCAGCTGCCTACGCAGCCGGAAGTGCTGATCATCTCGAACATCGTTGAAGATGGCCAACCCATCGGCCTCGGTGACGCGGGCCATTTCTGGCATTCCGACCTGTCGTACAAGGAAGTGCCCAGCCTCGGCTCCATGCTGCACGCGCAAGAGTTGCCGGACGAGGGCGGCGATACCGTGTTTGCCAACATGCACCTGGCCTGGGAAAGCTTGCCGGCCGCGCTGCGCCACGCCGTGCGCGGCGCCCGTGCCGAACACAGCTACCTGAGCCAGTATGAGGAGTTGCGTCGCCGCAACCCGTGGCGCCCGGCGCTGACGCAGGCGCAGATCGATGAAGTCAAACCCGTAACGCACCCTGTGGTGCGCGTGCATCCGGAAACGGGACGCCGTGCCCTGTTCGTCAGCGAGCATTTCACCACGCGCATCGTCGGCTTGCCCGCCGATGAAAGCCGCGCCCTGCTCGACGAACTGTTCGCCCACAGCGTGCGCCCCGAACACCTGTATGTGCACCGCTGGCAGCCGCACGACCTGGTGTTCTGGGACAACCGCTCGCTGATGCACCTGGCGACGGGCTGCCCGCTCGACCAGCGCCGCAAACTCTACCGCACCACCATCGAAGGCGATGCGCCTTACTGATTTTGACTGTTGATTTAACCCAAGGAGTGTCTATGTTGCCGATCTTGACCTTTTCCCGCCGCCTTCTCGCCGCCATCGCCATGCTGTGCATGGCCATGCCCATGGCCCGGGCCGAAGGCCAGATCCGCATCGCGGGCCAGCACGGCATCACCTTCTTGCTGCTCAATATTGCGCAGGAACAAAAACTGATCGAAAAGCATGGCAAGCAGCAGGGCGTCGACGTGAAAGTCGAGTGGATCACCCTGTCCGGCGGCCCGGCCATCAATGACGCTTTGTTGTCGGGCAATATCGATATCGCGGGGGCGGGCCTGGGGCCGCTGCTGACCATCTGGGACCGCACGAAAGGCCGGCAGAACGTGCGCGGCGTGGCTTCGCTCGGTAATTTCCCCTACTATTTGATCAGCAACAACCCGAAGGTGAAAACCCTGGCCGACTTGACGGACAAGGACCGCATCGCCTTGCCGGCCGTCTCCGTTTCCGTCCAGGCCAGGATATTGCAGATGGCCGTGGCGAAGCAGTGGGGCGACAAGGAATTTGCCCGCCTGGATAAAATCACGCAAACCCTGCCGCACCCGGACGCGGCGGCGGCCATCATCGCCGGCGGCACGGAATTGAGCGGCCATTTCGGCAATTCGCCGTTCCAGGAGCAGGAACTGGCGCAGAATCCGAACGCCCATATCATCCTGAATTCGTATGACGTGCAGGGCGGACCCAGCTCGTCGACCTTGCTGTATGCGACGGAAAAGTACCGCAAGGACAATCCGAAGACGTACCGCGCCTTCATCGCCGCGCTGGCCGAAGCGGCGCAGTACGCGAGCAGCAATCGCCAAGGCGCGGCCGACATCTATATCAAGGTCAATAAAAGCAAGGTGGACCGTAATCTGCTGCTGAAAATCTTTGCCAATCCGCAAGTGCAATTCAAGATCGCGCCGCAAAATACCTATGGCCTGGCGCAATTCCTGCACCGTATAAGTGCCATCCGCAACCTGCCCGACAGCTGGCGCGATTACTTTTTTGACGACCCTGCCATCACGCAAGGAGGCTGACATGAACGCGCTTGCTTTTCACCTGGTACGCCCTCCGCTTGCGCTGGAGCCCTTGCTCAGCGTCAAACATGTCAGCCTGGAATACCGCACGGAACAGCGTACCGTGCGTGCCACGCATGACGTCAGTTTCGACGTGTTCCGCGGCGACCGTTTCGTGCTGCTGGGGCCATCGGGCTGCGGCAAGTCGTCCTTATTAAAGGCCGTGGCCGGCTTCATCGCGCCGCGCGCCGGCAGCATCGCCATGCAGGGCGTTCCTATCAGCAAGCCGGGGCCGGAGCGTGTCGTCGTGTTCCAGGAATTCGACCAGTTGCCGCCATGGAAGACCGTGCTGGAAAACGTCATGTTCCCCTTACTTGCCAGCAAGCGGCTGGACAAGCAGGCGGCCCGCGAGCGCGCCCATCACTGGATCGCCAAGGTGGGCCTGGCCGGCTTTGAAGATGCCCATCCGCATACCTTGTCGGGCGGCATGAAGCAGCGGGTAGCCATCGCGCGCGCCCTGGCCATGCAGCCGGAAGTGCTGCTGATGGACGAGCCGTTTGCCGCGCTCGATGCCTTGACGCGGCGCAAGATGCAGGAAGAGCTGAGCCGCCTGTGGGAAGAGCTGCGCTTTACCCTCGTCTTCGTCACGCATTCGATCGAAGAAGCGCTGGTGGTGGGCAACCGCATCCTGCTGCTGTCGCCCCATCCGGGCCGGGTGCGCGCCGAACTCAACAGCCATCAGTTCGGCCTGCACAGCGCGGGCAGTACGGAATTCCAGGCTGCCAGCCGCCGCATCCACGGCTTGCTGTTCGATGAGGAAGTGGTTCCTGTCCCGCAAGCAGTTACTGCGCAGCGGGAGGCCGTATGAGCGCGCTGCTGGAGCCGCCCATCCGCCAGGAATTCGTCTATGCGGCATCGCCGCCGGCCGGCGTCACCGTCGAGCGGCCATTGTCGCGCTGGCAGCGCTGGAGCCAGCACGCGCTGTGGCGCAAGGCTTTCATTTTGCTCAGTCTGGCCCTGCTGTGGGAAGGGGCGGCGCGCTGGACGCAGAACGATTTATTGCTGCCCAGCTTTATCCAGACGGCGCAGGCGTTTATCGGCGGCATCGCCAACGGTGAATTGCTCACGCGTACGGCCGCGTCCCTCGTCGTGTTGCTGCAAGGCTATGCGGTGGGCGTGTTGGCCGCCTTCGTGCTGACCTTGCTGGCCGTGTCGAGCCGCATCGGGCGTGACGTTCTGGAAACCCTGACGGCCATGCTCAATCCCTTGCCTGCGATCGCCCTGCTGCCGCTGGCCCTGCTGTGGTTCGGCCTGGGACGCGCCAGTTTGATCTTCGTCATCGTCCATTCCGTGATGTGGCCGCTGGCCCTGAACACGTATGCGGGCTTCCAGGGCGTGCCAGAGACCCTGCGCATGGCGGGCCGCAACTACGGCTTGAACGGCTTGCGGCTGGTGCTGCACATCCTCGTGCCGGGCGCCTTGCCGTCCATCGTCTCGGGTTTGAAGATAGGCTGGGCGTTCGCCTGGCGCACCCTGATCGCGGCCGAGCTGGTATTCGGCACCACGTCGGGGCAGGGCGGCCTGGGCTGGTACATCTTCCAGAACCGCAACGAGCTGTACACGGACAAGGTGTTTGCGGGCCTGGCGGCCGTCATCGTCATCGGTTTAATCGTGGAAAACATCGGTTTTCGCACCTTGGAGCGCGTCACCTTGAAACGCTGGGGCATGCAGCGATAATTATCTCAGCATGGTGCGCGCCGCCGCAATGATGTGCCGCGACAGCTGCTCCATGCGCGGCGACTGCACCTTCCACGTGTGCCAGTACAGGGCCACGTCCGCAGGTGTCTTGGGCGTGAGCATTTCCACGAGTTCCCCATCCGTGTTCGCCTTCAATAGCAATTCCGGCACCATGCCGTAGCCGAGGCCGTAGCGGATGGCGTTGAAGTGCGAGGTGGCGCCCGGCACGTAATGGCAGGGGTAGGCGCCTTCGGGCAAGCCCAGCGCCTCTAGCAGGAACGACGACTGCAGGGTGTCCTTGCGCGTGTAGGCGACGACGGGCGCCGTGCGCGCCGCCTTGCGCGTCAGCCCGTGCGCAAACCACTGCTGGCGGAACGCTTGTGTGGCCACCAGCCAGTAGCGCATCACGCCCAGCGGCTCGGCCGTGCAGCCGCGCATGGGTTTGGCTTCCGTGCTGATGCAGCCGATGGCCATGCCCGTTTCCAGCAAGGTATACGTGTGGTCCTGGTCTTCCACGGTCAGGTCCAGCAGCACGCGTTCGCGTATCAACACCTCGGACAGGGCCGGGAAGAACCACGTGCCCATCGAATCCGCGTTCAGCGCCAGCACCAGGGTCAGCGGGGCATCCTGCTGCACCGCCAGTTCCGCCTGCAAATCCGCTTCCAGCAGCTTGGCCCGCTTCAGATACTGCATCAGCCGCTGGCCCATGCGCGTGGCGCGCGCGGGACGGCTGCGCACGATCAGCGCATTGCCGAGCTGGCTTTCCAGCGCCCGCACCCGCTGCGAAATGGCCGGCGACGTCAGGTGCAGCCGCAGCGCCGCCTGTTCGAAACTGCCCGTTTCGACGACGGCGCGGAACGCTTCCGTGTGCTTGGGATTGAGATCCATGACCGCTGCCTTACATAAGAAAAATTTATCAATACTAAATAATACTTACTTTTCATAAGGATGGGTGTGTTGCAGTGCACAATGCCTCTTTGATGGAGTGCCGCGTACGCGTATGCAGCGCGGCCTCCTGGCAGCAAGGGAATCACCTCATGGAAGCACAAGCGCAAGATACAAAGCCCCGCAAGCCGTCATCGAAACTGGCGCGCAATCTGAAATTCGGCCTGGGATTGACCCTGGGCCTGGGCTTGTCCGCAGCGCTGGCGGGCGGCTGGTGGCTGCGCCAGGCATGGCAGGACTTGCCGCCCGTCGAGCACCTGGCCCAGTACAAGCCCGCGCTGCCGCTGCGTATTTTTTCCAGCGAAGGCGAGCTGCTGGCCGAGTACGGTGAAGAGCGCCGCGAATTCCTGCCCCTGAAGGAGATCCCGCTGCGCATGCGCCAGGCCTTGCTGGCCATCGAGGATGCGCGCTTCTACGAGCATGGCGCCGTCGACTTTTACGGCTTGACGCGCGCGACCCTGGCCAACGTCGTCACGGGACACCATGCGCAGGGCGCCAGCACCATCACCATGCAGGTGGCGCGCGACTTTTTCCTGTCGCGCGAAAAGACCGTGCAGCGCAAGCTGACGGAGATGCTGCTCGCCTACAAGCTGGAACAGCACTACGGCAAGGACAAGCTGCTGGAACTGTACATGAACCAGATTTATCTGGGCGAGCGCTCCTACGGCTTTTCCGCCGCCTCGAACATCTATTTCGACAAGCCGCTGGCCGACGTCAGCATCGCCGAAGCGGCCATGCTGGCCGGCCTGCCGAAAGCGCCGTCGGCGTATAACCCCGTCGCCAATCCGCAGCGCGCCACCGTGCGCCAGCATTACATCCTGCAGCGCATGCGCGAACTCGGCTACATCACGCCGGCCGAATACGACGCGGCCGTGGCGGAAAAACTGGCCCTGAACAAGGACCGCAACAGCTCCGTGCACGCGGCCGCGTATGCGGTCGAGGAAGCGCGTCAGCTGATCGTGCAAAGCTACCCCGAAGGCGCCTACAGCATGGGCCTGGACGTGACCACCACCATCCGCATGGCGCCGCAGCGGGCGGCCGACAAGTCGCTGCGCGATGGGCTATTGAATGCGCAGGCGCGGCGCGGCTATCGCGGCCCGGAAGCGCGCCTGGCCCCCTCCGCAGACAGCGTGGCGCGCCAGCTGGCCGCCTACCCCGACAGCGGAGAGGTGCGCGCCGCCCTGGTGCGCAAGGTCGAGACGAGCGGCAAGCGCCAGCTGACGGCGCAGCTGCGCAATGGCGACGAGATCGTGCTGACGGCATCGGACGCGCGCCTGGGCGGCAAGCTGCCGCTCGACGGCAAGCGCGCCATCGTGGAAAACAGCGTCATCCGCGTGGTGCACGACGCGGCGAAAAAGCGCTGGCTCGTGAGCCAGCTGCCCGAGATGGAAGGCGCGCTCATTTCCGTCGAGGCGCACAGCGGCGAAATCGTCGCCATGGCGGGCGGCTTCGATTTTTACCGCAACCACTACAACCACGCCATGCAAGCCTACCGCCAGCCCGGTTCCAGCTTCAAGCCCTTCGTGTATTCGGCGGCGCTGGAAAAGGGCTATTTTCCCGGCACGGCCGTGGACGATACGCAGCGCCTGCTGCTGCCGCGGGAAACGGGTGCGCAGCCGTGGCGTCCGCGCAATTACGGCAACAACTATGAAGGCTTCATCAGCGTGCGGCGCGGTCTCGTGCGCTCGAAAAACCTCGTCGCCGTCAGTCTGATGCAGGCGGCCGGCCCCGGCTACGTGCAGCACTACGCCACGCGCTTCGGTTTCGAGGGCGCACGCAATCCCGTCTCGCTGCCGCTGGCGCTGGGCGCGGGCGCCGTCACGCCGCTGCAGCTGGCGCAGTCGTATGCCGTGTTCGCCAACGGCGGCGTGCAGATGCCGCCAAAGCTGATCAAGGAAGTGCGCAGCCGCAGCGGCGCGGTGCTGTTTTCCGACGCGGCGCCGCGCGCCAAGGGCGAGCCGGCACCGGGCACGCAGGTGATCTCCACGCGCAATGCCTACGTCATGGACAGCATGCTGCGCGACGTCGTCAAGAGCGGCACGGGACGCGGCGCGCTGGCGCTGGGACGCGGCGACGCGGCCGGCAAGACGGGCACTTCGAACAATGCGTATGACGCCTGGTTCGCCGGCTATTCCTCGGGCCTGGTGTCCGTCGTCTGGCTAGGCTACGACCAGCCCAAGAGCCTGGGCAATGCCACGGGCGGCACGCTGGCGCTGCCCGTCTGGCGCGATTACATGCAGGTAGCCGTGCAGGGCCGCCGCGAGCAGGTGCTGGCCGAACCGCCTGGCCTGGCCCTGCTCGACGGCGACTATGTGTATGCCGAATACCTGGCCGGCGACTGCCTGAAGGATAACTTCGCTTTTATCCACAGCAGCGTCGGCTGCGGCAGCGGCGCTGCCGATACGCGCATGGCGCACGGTGACGCTGGCGCCGGCGGCGCTGGCGGCTCCGGCACGGGCACGAGCGAGGCGCGCACCCTGAGCGAAGCGCGCGAACGCGAACAAATTCTCAAATCATTTTCGGAAGAGTAAGACCATGCTGCTATATACGATTTACCTGGTGGCGATTGTCGCCGAAGCGATGTCCGGCGCCATCATGGGCATGCGGCGCGGCATGGATTTGTTCGGCATCTGCATGATCGGCACCGTCACGGCGCTCGGTGGCGGCACCGTGCGCGACGTGCTGCTGGGGCACTATCCGCTGGGCTGGATCGCGCATCCCGAATACCTGCTGTTTACCATCGGCGCGGCCATTGTGACGGCCTTTGTCGCGCGCTATCTGCATCATCTGCGCGCCATCTTTTTGCTGGTCGACGGCCTGGGCCTGGTGGCGTTTTGCGTGATCGGCTGCGACATCGCCATGTCGGCCAAGATGCATCCGGCCATCGTCGTGCTGGCGGGGATGATCACGGGCGTCTTCGGCGGCCTGCTGCGCGATATCCTGTGCAACCAGATTCCCCTCGTGCTGCAGCGCGAAGTGTATGCCACCGTGGCCCTGTTTACGGGCGCCCTGTATGTCGGCCTGCTGCACTTCAAGGTCGACAGCTCCGTGGCGCAGCTGTCGTCCATCGGCGCGGGCTTTCTGTTCCGCTTCCTGGCCTTGCACTTCGAGTGGCGCCTGCCGAATTTCAACGGCGACCGGATCCGGGGATTCGAATAGCGGCGGCGCCGTCGGGCATATCGTTAAATACCGCCCATGCAGATGTATTTGATGACCAGGTAATCGTCGATCCCGTACGACGATCCCTCCCGGCCCAGGCCCGACTGCTTGACGCCGCCGAACGGCGCCACTTCCGTCGAGATCAGCCCCGTGTTCGCGCCCACCATGCCGGACTCCAGGCCTTCGGCGACCTTCCAGATGCGGCCGATGTCGCGCGAATAGAAATAGGACGCCAGGCCGAATTCCGTGTTGTTGGCCAGGGCGATGACTTCCTCGTCCGTCTTGAAGCGGAACAGGGGCGCCAGCGGCCCGAACGTCTCTTCGCTGGCCACCAGCATGTCGCTCGTCACGTCGGCGATCACGGTGGGCTGGAAGAAGTTGTGGCCCAGCGTATGGCGCTTGCCGCCCAGTAGCAGGCGCCCGCCCTTGGCCAGTGCGTCGGCCACGTGCTGCTCCACTTTTTTTACGGCCTTTTCCTCGATCAGCGGACCCTGCGTGACGCCTTCGTCGGCGCCGTTGCCCACCTTGAGTTTTTGCACGGCCGCCACCAGCTTTTGCGCGAAGGCCTCGTACACGCCATCCTGCACGTACAGGCGGTTGGCGCACACGCAGGTCTGGCCCGCGTTGCGGTATTTCGAGGCGATGGCGCCTTCCACTGCCGCATCCAGGTCGGCGTCGTCGAAGACGATGAACGGCGCATTGCCGCCCAGTTCCAGCGACAGCTTTTTGATCGTCGGCGCGCACTGGCGCATCAGCATGCGGCCCACTTCCGTCGATCCCGTGAAACTGAGCTTGCGCACGAGGGGATTGGACGTCATCTCATCGCCGATCTCCTGCGACGAGCCGGTGATGACATTGAACACGCCCGCAGGCACACCCGCGCGTTCGGCCAGCACGGCCAGCGCCAGCGCGGAAAACGGCGTCATGCCGGCCGGCTTGACGAGCATAGGGCAGCCGGCCGCCAGCGCCGGTCCTGCCTTGCGCGTGATCATCGCGGCGGGGAAGTTCCAGGGGGTGATGGCGGCGCACACGCCGATCGGCTCCTTCGTCACGACGATGCGCCGGTCCGGCCACGGCGACTGCAGGGTATCGCCCGCGACGCGCTTGCCTTCTTCGGCGAACCATTCGATGAAGGAGGCGGCGTATTGCACTTCGCCTTTGGCTTCGAGCAAGGGCTTGCCCTGTTCCGCCGTCATGATCAGCGCCAGGTCGTCCGCGTTTTCCAGTATCAGGTCATTCCAGCGGCGCAGCACGGCTGCGCGTTCCTTGGCCGTCTTCTTGCGCCAGGCGGGCCAGGCGGCGTTGGCAGCGCTGATGGCGTTCCTTGTCTCCTGCGTTCCCATCACGGGCACATGGCCGATCACTTCACCCGTGGCGGGATTGCGGACGTCGGCGTGCTTGCCGCCGTCGGCATCGAGCCATAGTCCGTTCAGGTAGCATTGCTGGCGTAGCAGCGTGGGGTCTTTCAGTGTGAGCATGGCAGACTTTCAGCAGTGGTTGCGTGATCGTCCATGGTAGTCCTTTTTGCCGGGCGCACGATTGCGTCCCATGTGCGGCGTTTGGCCTTCAAAAATAGTTGACCATTTTTAACCCCGTTTCGCCGCGCATGCCGTTTCATGGTCATTACCCCAATCAACCGGAGCAGAAGCGATGTCCAGCGCCCACAAGATCATATTGATGCTGTCCCTGCTGCTGTCGGCAGGCAGCCATGCCGCCGGCACGGCGCCGCGCAAGACTCTGGCGCCGTTCGCCAGCGAGCAGGCCTTGAGCAGCTACCTGCAGCAACTGCAGGCGCGCCAGGCGGCCTTGCTGCGGGAGCAGCAGAAACTGCAGCGCGCCACGGCGCAGTCCATGTCGGCGCCGCCCGCGCCGCCGCCAGCGCCAGCGCCGATGGTGGCGAAAGCGGCGCCGGCGGCGTCGGCAGAGGCGGCCGAATCGGTCACCAATGTGCAGACGGCGGGCGTGGACGAAGGCGGCATCGTCAAGCTGCACGGCAAGCACCTGGTGATGCTCCGGCGCGGCAAGCTGTTCACCGTGCAGGTGGGCGGCAATGCCCTGCAGCCCGTGGCGGCGCTCGACGCGTTCGCGCCGGGCAGCGACCCGTCGGGCAGCTGGTATGACGAGATGCTGATCGATGGCGACACGGTCGTGGTGATCGGCTACAGCTACAGCCGTGGCGGCACGGAGATCGGCCTGTTCGACATCGGTGCGGATGGCAAGCTGGCGTATCGCGCCACGTATCATTTGCGCTCCAACGATTATTATTCGTCGCGCAATTACGCCAGCCGCCTGATCGGCGGCAAGCTGGTATTCTATTCGCCCCTGTCGCTGAACCTGCGCCGGGGCGACCCGTTTGGCGGCTTTCCCGCGCTGCGCCGCTGGCGTCCCGACGCCGTACCGTCCGACTTCAAGCGCATCGCGCCGGCCACGCGCATTTACCGCACCGATGAAGAGCCCGAACCGGGCTTTGGTCTGACCCTGCATACGGTCACCGTGTGCGACCTGGCGCAGCGCGACATGCGCTGCGAAGCGACGGCCGTGATGGGGCCGCAGGGGCGCGTGTTTTATGTGTCGGGCGAATCTGTTTTCGTGTGGACGACGCGCCGGGGCAGCGATTCGGGCGTGTTCCGCATTCCCCTCGACGGCTCGGCGCCCAGCGCCCTGAAGGTGGCTGGCGCGCCCGTCGACCAGTTCTCGTTCCTCGAAAGCGGCGACGGCCACCTGAACGTCCTGCTGCGCGCCGAGGGCCAGGGCGACGCGATGTGGGATGGCACGCGGGGGCGCGGCGACATGGCCCTGCTGCGCGTGCCATTGGCGTCGTTTTCCGATGGCCGCGACAGTGCGCCGGCCGGCAGCTACCGGCCGCTGCCCGGCGGTGGCGGCTACGCCTTGCAGAACCGCTATGTGGGACCCTATCTGTTGTACGGCAATCCCGGCAATGCAGGACGCCGCAAGGCCGACCAGGCCTGGCCGCGCCAGCCCCTGTATGCACTGCGCTGGGCCGATGCGGGCAGCGTGCAAGCCTTGTCGCTGCCGCACGGCGTGGAGCGCATCGAGGCGATGGGCAATGACGCCGTGGTGATCGGCGCGCAGGGCAGGGATCTGCACTTCAGCACCATCGGCCCGGGAGCGCAGGCGGCGGTCGCCACGCGCTACATCCGCGCCGATGCGGCGCAGGGCGAGTCGCGCAGCCACGGCTTTTTCTACAAGCCGCAAGCGGCCGGCGAGGGCATGATCGGCCTGCCCATCCTGGGCGCGGACGAACGGCCTGGCCTCAACAAGTCAGCCGCCTCCGTCCTGTACCTGCGCAACAGCGGCCTGCAATTGAGTGAACTGGGCGCGCTGGCGGCGCGGCCCGGCCCGGCACCGGACGACGGCTGCCGCGCGTCGTGCGTGGACTGGTACGGCAATGCGCGTCCTTTGTTCCTGCAGGGCCGCGTCTTCGCCTTGCTCGGCTATGAACTGGTGGAAGGGGCGCTCAAGGAGGGACAGATCCGCGAAGTGCGCCGCGTCAGCTATGCGCCCAATGCCTCCTCTTTGCGCTGAAGGCGCAGGGAAATTGTCGCTGCCGCGTAGTTCGGCTACACTGGTCCGCATGCCCGACACTTTATTGACCGCGACGGATGAAGACCTGATGCTGCGCTACAGCGCCGGCGACCTGCCGTCGTTTCGCGAGCTGTACCGGCGCCACAGCCATGGCCTGTACCGCTTCGTGGCCTGGCGTTCGCCGCGCCGCGCGTGGGTGGACGAGATCGTGCAGGATGCGTGGGCCAGCCTGCATGCGGCGCGCGCCGGCTACCAGCCGCAGGCGGCGTTTCGCACCTATCTGTACCAGATCGCGCGCAACCGCCTGATCGACCTCCTGCGCCAGCGGGAAGGACAGGACCACGGCGAGGCAGGCGAACTGGCGGACGAGGGCGCCTCGCCGCCGCAGTCGCTGGAGCAGAAACAGCAGCACGCGCGGCTGCATGCGGCCATCGCCGCGCTGCCGGCGGAACAGAAGGAAGCGCTGGTGCTGCAGCAGTTCAGCGGCATGAGCATCCTCGAGATCGCCGCGGTGACGGGGGCGGAAGCGGAAACCGTCAAGAGCCGGCTGCGCTACGCCATGCAGAAATTGCGCGCGGGCTTGGACAGCGCCGCTGGCGCGGGAGGACAGGCATGAATACGCACAATCACGACGAACCGAATGACGAGGAATTGACCGCGCTGCTGGCCAGCCTGCCGCAGCCGGCGCCTTCCAGCGCGCTCGATGCGGCCATCCTGGCCGACGCGGAAAAAGCCTTGCACCAGCCGGCAGCGGCCAATGACAGCGCCGATGGCGTGCTGCGCACTCTGCCGGCCAAGAAATCACCGGACTACCTGCAGCGCTGGCGCGTTCCGCTGGGGCTGGCCGCTGCCGTGCTGCTGACGGTAAACCTGATCGGCGTGGACTGGTTCGGATCGAAGCCGGCGCAGTTTCCCGTGGTCGGGGAACCGGTCACGCAGGAGGTGATGCGGGAAGCCGCACCGGCCGCTGCACCTGCGATTGAGTCCGCGCCACCGCCGCCGGCACCGCGCGCCATGGCCAAGGCGGCACCGAGGCCGCCGGTGCAGGCCGAGCCGGTAGCAGCCGTGCCGTCAGCACCTCCGCTGGCGGCGACCGTACCCGTGGCTCCTCCTGCGCCGCCACCACCACCGGCGCCTGCTGCGGCAATCGAGCAGCAAGCCGCCATGCAGGCCGAGGCCAGCCTGCAGCGTCAGGCGCCGGTGCAGCGCGCGCTGGCCATGCCCGCTCCCGTGGCGGCCCGCTCCGCGCCGCTGCCGCCGCCCGCAAAGCTCGACGCTGGCGTGTGGCTGGTGAAGATCGACGCCCTGCTCAAGGCGGGCGAGGGTGCCCTGGCGCACGAGGAGTGGACGGCGTTCCGGCAGGCGTATCCCGACTATCCGGTGGCCGAGGAGCTGCGGCAGCGGCTGGAAAAAATACCGAAGTAGCGCGTTACACGATCCCCTTCCTGCGCTCCCACACGGCGCTGCCGACGAAAATGGCGCAGCACACCCACATCACGGCCGGCAAGGCGTTTACGCCCGCCGATTGCATCAGGACGCCCGTCAGCAGGGGACCGCCGCCGCTCGTGATACCCCAGGTGGCGTTGACGATGGCGCTGGCGCTGGTCAGCGACAGCCCCGTGAAACGCTCGCCGCAGGCCACCAGCGCCAGCATGTAGATGCCGCCCGCCGCCGCGCCCAGCAACAGCAGCAAGGTCCACCACAGCCATGGCGTGCCGACGGCAAACGGCAGCAGCGGCAGCAGCAGGCAGACGGCCACGCCGCAGCCCGCGTGCACCCTGGCGCGGCCGAAGCGGTCGGCCATCCAGCCCAGCGCGAATTGCAGGCCCGTGTCGCCCACCAGCACCACGGTGGCCGACAGCAGGGCCAGGTCCGTGCCGATGCCGTGCTCCATCGCATACAGGGGCAGGAGACTCAATGCCAGCGTGTCGAACAGGGCGAAGAAGGCGGCACCGAGCACGATCATCGGCATGCGCGGCAGGATCAGGGTCCATTTCACGCCATGTTCTTGCGGCTCCTTTTCCGGGCCGCTGTTCGAGATCAGCATCAGGCCCGGCACGGTCAGCAGAAACAGCAGGCCGCAGGCGGCGAAGCTCCACGCAATCTTGTCGTTGAAGAGGGCCACGAGGGCGGGGCCGATCAGCTGGAAGAAGGTAAAACTGGTGGTGTACATGGCCACTACGCGGCCGCGCGAATTGTCGGGCGCCAGGCGGTTGACCCACGCTTCGCCGATGGTAAACAGCACGCCCATGGCGCCGCCGAACAGGAAACGCAGCACGCACCACGCCAGCAGGTGGTCGCTGAACTGCATGGCGATCGTCGCCAGCGAGGCCACCCAGACGGCGCCCAGCATGGTGGCGCGCGCGCCGAAACGCCCCACCCAGCCCGAGACGAACGGCGAGGCGGCCAGGATGCCGAGGGCGCTGACGGCCGTGATCATGCCGATGATGTCCGTGCCCACGCCGCGCTGGTGCAGGGTCAGGGCGGTGAGCGGCATGGTGGCGCCCAGGCCCAGGCCGACCACGCCGATGCTGACCACGAGGGCGAAGAAGTCGCGCCATGGCATGGTCTTCATGGCTGCCCCCGCAAGGGATAAAAGGTGTTCGGAATGGCGGGAAAACGGTGTGGAAGCATGGGAAAGTAGGCAACTGTGCCTGCGGCGCTGGTGTTTGGCGCCGGACGGGCATATGATGATTTTAATAAAGGCAATATTGCAAAGCCGTAGTGTAGGCGATGTGCGCCGCCAGTGGCCACGTCCATCGGTGTGGCCGACTCTACCGGCTCTGCTGTACAGTGAAGCGAGCGGCAGCGCTGTCATGGCGCTGTCATTGGATCGTCACGCCAGCGAGGTAGCACCATGCGCCGTCCCATCGTTCTCGTTCCCGCCTGCCAGCGCCAGCTGGGCAGCCACGCCTGGCACATGGCGCAGGACAAATACCTGCACGCCGTGCTGCGCGGCGCCGGCTGCATGCCGCTGCTGCTGCCCGCCTTGGGCGCCGATGCCGACCTGGAAGCGGCGCTGCGGATCGCCGACGGCGTCATGCTGACCGGTTCCGCCTCGAACGTCGATGCGCGCCTGTATGGCGAAGAGATTCTCCACCCCGACCTGCCGCAGGACCCTGCGCGCGACGCCACCACCTTGCCCCTGATCCGCGCCGCGCTTGCGCTCCAGTTGCCGCTGCTGGCCATCTGCCGTGGCTTCCAGGAAGTCAACGTGGCCCTGGGCGGCAGCCTGCACCAGGCCGTGCAGGCGGTGCCGGGAATGCAGGACCACCGCGAGAACGTGCTCGATCCGCTGGCGCGCCAGTATGCGCCCGCGCACCGCATCAAGCTGATGCCCGACGGCGTGCTGTCACGGTTGCTGGGCGGCGAGAGCGAAATGATGGTCAATTCCCTGCATGGCCAGGGCATCGCCCGGCTGGCCGATGGCTTGCTGGTGGAAGCGCTGGCCGACGATGGCCTGGTGGAAGCGTACACGGTGGCCAGCGCCGCCGGCTTTGCGCTGGCCGTGCAATGGCACCCGGAATGGCAGGTCGAGGACAATCCGCAGTCCATGCGGCTGTTCGGCGCCTTCGGCCAGGCTTGCCGCGACTACCAGGAGCAGCACAGAAAGACAGAATGACAGGCGCACCGCACGAGTAGCACGCGGTGTTTGATCAAGACCAGCGAGAGGGAAACATGGCAATACGCGAAAATTTCACTTATACGGATATGGATTTGTGGCTCAATGAAAAGCGCGTCACGGAAATCGAATGCCTGGTACCCGACTTGACGGGCGTGGCGCGGGGGAAGATCCTGCCGCGCGGGAAATTCACCCAGGAACGCGGCATGCGCATCCCGGAAGCGGTACTGGGCATGACGGTGACGGGCAATTACCCGGTCGACGATGGCGGCTACGACCGCGCCATTTCCAGCACCGACCGCGACATGATTTTAAAGGCCGATCCCACCACCATCACCATGGTGCCGTGGGCTACGGACCCCACCGCGCAAGTCATCCACGACTGCTATTTTGCCGATGGCGCGCTGGTCGATTTTGCTCCCCGCTCCGTGCTGCGGCGCGTGCTGAAACTGTATGCGGACAAGGGCTGGAAGCCCGTGGTGGCGCCGGAGCTGGAGTTCTACCTGACGGCGAAAAACACGGACCCCGATTTGCCATTGAAACCGCCCATCGGGCGCAGCGGCCGGGCCGAGACGAGCCGCCAGGTGTACAGCATCGACGCCGTCAACGAATTCGATCCGCTGTTCGAGGATATCTACGATTATTGCGAACTGATGAACCTTGACGTCGATACGCTGATCCACGAAATCGGCGCGGGTCAGATGGAAATCAACTTCCTGCACGGCGATCCGCTGGGCCTAGCCGACAAGGTCTTCTTCTTCAAGCGCACCTTGCGCGAAGCGGCGTTAAAACACGATATGTACGCCACCTTCATGGCCAAGCCCATGGCGGGCGAGCCGGGTTCCGCCATGCACGTGCACCAGAGCGTCGTCGATGCGAAGACGGGCCTGAACATCTTCAGCAACGAGGACGGTTCGGCCGCGCCCATCTTCAAGCATTACATCGCGGGCCTGCAGCGCTACATGCCGTCGGCCATGGCCATCGTCGCACCCTACGTGAATTCCTACCGCCGCATCGTGCGCCACACGGCCGCGCCGATCAACATCCAGTGGGGCCTGGACAACCGCACGGTGGGCTTCCGCGTGCCAGAGTCGGGCGTGCAGGACCGCCGCGTGGAAAACCGCATCATCGGCGCCGACGCGAATCCCTACCTGGCCCTGGCCGTCACCCTGGCCTGCGGCTATCTCGGCATGACGGAACAGCTGGAAGCGACGCCGATGATGGTGGGCAGCGCCTACGACATGAAATTCGAGCTGCCGCAAGGCTTGCCCGAGGCCCTGCAGCTGCTGCGCGCGGAAGACAAGCTGCGCACGGTGCTGGGCGAGCGCTTCATCGACGTGTATGCGGCCATCAAGGACCTGGAGCACCAGGAATTCATGACCGTCATCAGTCCGTGGGAGCGCGAACACCTGTTATTACACGTTTAAAAGGAACACGCATGAGCACATCCAACAATCCGCTGGCGCCGAGCGCCGCTTTTGTATCCTCCGTGGCGCAAAAGAATGCGGCGCCGCAGGTGTACGACACGGCCGCCATCCAGCAGATGGACTCGGCCCACTACCTGCATCCGTTCACCGACTTCCAGGACCTGGCAAGCAAGGGCGCCAGGGTAATGGTGCGCGGCGACGGCGTCTACCTGTGGGATAGCCAGGGCAAGAAGATCGTCGACGGCATGTCGGGCCTGTGGTGCGTCAACGTGGGCTACGGCCGCACGTCGATTTCGCAAGCCGTGTACAGGCAGATGGAGACGCTGCCCTTCTATAACAGCTTCTTTGGCACGACGAACGTGCCGGCCGCGCAACTGGCGGCCAAGCTGGCGCAGATATCGCCGCCGCAGTTCCAGCATGTGTTCTTCACCAGTTCCGGCTCGGAAGGCAACGACACGAATTTGCGCATGGTGCGCCGCTACTGGGATATCCTCGGCTACAAGGAGCGCCACACCATCATCAGCCGCCATAACGCCTATCACGGCAGCACGGTGGCGGGAGCATCGCTGGGCGGCATGGACGGCATGCATGCGCAGGGCGGCTTGCCGATACCCGGCATCGCGCATATCGGCCAGCCCAATTACCTGGAATCGGGCCACGGCTTGTCTCCGGAAGCCTTCGGCTTGAAAGCGGCCGGCTGGCTGGAGGACAAGATCCTGGAAATCGGCGCCGACAAGGTGGCCGCCTTCATCGGCGAGCCGGTACAGGGCGCGGGCGGCGTCATCATCCCGCCATCGACCTACTGGCCCGAAATCCAGCGCATCTGCGACAAGTACGGCATCTTGCTCATCGCCGATGAAGTCATCTGCGGCTTCGGCCGACTGGGGCGCTGGTTCGGCTCCGAGCTGTTCGGCATCCAGCCCGACCTGATCACGTTTGCCAAGGGCGTCACCTCGGGCTATGTGCCGCTGGGCGGCGTGCTGGTGGGCGACAGGGTGGCCAAGGTACTGATCGAGCAGGGCGGCGAATTCACGCACGGTTTCACCTATTCGGGCCACCCCGTGGCCTGCGCGGCCGCGCTGGAAAACATCCGCATCATCGAGGAAGAGCAGCTGGTGGCCAAGGTGGCCGACGACACGGGACCGTACCTGAAGCAGTGCTTCGCCAGCCTGGGCGAGCATCCGCTGGTCGGCTATGCGGACAGCTGCGGCCTGGTCGCGGGCCTGAACCTGGTGCGCCGCAAGGGCGCCACCGTGCACGAGAACGAGCTGTTCGACGAGGGCCAGGGCGTGGGCATGATCTGCCGCGGCCACATGTTCGACAACGGCGTCATCATGCGCGCCGTGGGCGAGCGCATGATCGTCGCCCCGCCCCTGGTCATGACGCGGGCGCAGATCGATGAGATGGTGGCGCTGATACGGCTGTGCCTGGACAAGACGTATGCGGACGTGAAAGCGAAGGGCTGGGTTTAGGTTCTGGCTGAACCCAAACGCAAGAATACCGGGGTCAGACCCGCCGGGTCTGACCCCAGTCTTTGCCGTTGGGTTTTCACCCAAATAAGCAGCATCTATGCATTTTTTGGACCGCAAAGGCGGCAGTTCCGCTAAACTTCCATCCTGGCCGCTCCTGTAGTGGCCAGTTTTTCATTTTGACACCCTCTTACCCAAAGCACCCACATGACGATAGCAACACCTGCCGCGTCGGCCAGCGACGCCCAAGCGCCTTTCTTGCTGATTGATCAGCTGGTCAAGGAATTCGATGGCGTGCGCGCCGTCGATGGCATTTCCGTGACGATCAACAAGGGCGAGATCTTCGCCCTGCTGGGCAGTTCAGGCTGCGGCAAGTCGACCCTGCTGCGCATGCTGGCCGGTTTCGAGACGCCGACCTCGGGGCGCATCGCCCTGGCGGGCAACAGCATCGTCGACGTGCCGCCGCACCAGCGGCCCATCAACATGATGTTCCAGTCGTACGCGCTGTTCCCCCACCTGTCCGTGTGGGACAACATCGCTTTCGGCCTGCGCCGCGACGGCTTGCCGAAGGCGGAAGTGGCGGCGCGGGTCGAGCAGATGCTGGCGCTGGTGCAGCTGGGCCAATACGCGAAGCGCAAGCCGCACCAGCTGTCGGGCGGCCAGCAGCAGCGTGTGGCACTGGCACGCAGCCTGGCCAAGCGTCCGCAGTTGCTGCTGCTCGACGAGCCGCTGGGCGCGCTCGACAAGAAACTGCGCGAACGCACGCAGATGGAACTGGTCAACATCATCGAGCAGGTGGGCGTGACGTGCGTGATGGTCACGCACGACCAGGATGAAGCCATGAGCATGGCCACGCGCATCGCCGTCATGAGTGAAGGGCGCATCCTGCAGGTGGGCGCGCCCGGTGAAATCTACGAGACGCCGAACTGCCGCTTCGTCGCCGACTTCATCGGCAGCGTCAACCTGTTCGACGGCCGCATCACGGAAGACGAACCCGATCACGTGATCATCGACACGCCCGATGGCCGCCACTATGTCGCGCATGGCATCACGGGCAACCTGGGCATGGATGTCTCGGTGGCCGTGCGCCCCGAAAAGATCGGCATCCAGACCGAACCGCCCGCCTTGGAAGAACGGGCTTCGCCAGCGGAACACGGCTACAACTGCGCCCAGGGCGTGATCGTCGCCATGGCGTATTTTGGCAATGAAACGAGCTACCACGTGCGCCTCGACAGCGGCACGGTGGTGAAAGTCTCGCGCACCAACGCGGCCCGCCACGACGCCGCGCGCCTCGAGCGCGAGCAGCGCGTGTGGGTGTGGTGGGACGGCGCCGACATCGTCGTGCTGACCAGCTGAGGCCATCATGACGTCCATTCTGCAATCGCTGCGCAAGCTCGTCACCCTGCGTTGGGTCACTGGGCGCAACGCCGTCATCGCCGTGCCCGCGCTGTTCCTGACGGCCGCCTTTTTAATACCGTTCCTGATCGTGCTGCGTATCAGCCTGTCCGACATGGACACGGCCGGCAGCCCGTTCGGCGGCCTGCTGTCGTATGTCGACGGCATCGTCGTGCTGAAGGTCAAAATCGCCAACTACCTGTTCATCGCCGCCGATGAACTGTATCTGCTCACCTACCTCAGTTCCATCAAGTACGCGGCCATCACCACGGCCATTTGCCTGTTCATCGGCTACCCGTTCGCCTACTTCATGGCGCGCGCCAGGCCATCGATCCGCCCCGTGCTGATGATGCTGGTGATGCTGCCGTTCTGGACTTCGTTCCTGCTGCGCGTGTATGCGTGGAAGGGCATCCTGGCCAACCACGGCTTGCTCAACGATCTCTTGATCGCGCTGGGCGTGGTGAGCGAACCGCTGCACATGATGAACACCTCGTTTTCGCTGGTCGTCGGCATGGTGTATGCCTATCTGCCGTTCATGATCCTGCCCCTGTACGCGAACCTGGTGAAAATGGACGTGCGCTATCTGGAAGCGGCGGCCGACCTGGGCGCCACGCCCTTGCAGGCGTTCTGGCGCATCACCGTGCCCCTGTCGAAGTCGGGCATCATCGCCGGCGCCATGCTGGTGTTCATTCCGTCCGTGGGCGAATACGTGATTCCCGAGCTGCTGGGCGGCCCGGAAACCCTGATGATCGGCCGCGTGCTGTGGGATGAGTATTTCACGAATAACGACTGGGCCATGGCTTCGTCCGTGACGGTGCTGGTGATCCTGCTGATCCTCGTGCCGATGGCCATTTTTAACAAATACAAGACCGACCAGGACGCGGAGGAGCGCACATGAACGGACGTACCTTCCTGCAGCGCTGGTTCGGGCGCGGCTGGCTCTCGCTGGGCTATTTGTTCCTCTACCTGCCCATCATCGTGCTGATCGTCTTCTCGTTCAACAGCTCGCGCCAGGACATGGTGTGGAGCGGCTTCTCGCTGCGCTGGTACAGCGAGTTGATGAGCGATGCGGAAATCATCTCGGGCTTCGGCCTGTCACTAAAAATCGCCTTCATGTCGGCCACGTCGTCCGTCATCCTCGGCACCTTTGCCGCCTTTGCCTTGAGCAGTTACCAGCGCTTCCGCGGCCGCACGGTGTTTTCCGCCATGGTCAGCGCGCCCTTGGTGATGCCGGAAGTGATCATCGGCCTGTCCCTGCTGCTGATGCTGGTGTCCATGCAAAAGGTCTTCGGTTTCCCCGAGCGGGGCGTGCTGACCATCTGGCTCGGTCACACCTTGCTGGGCATGGCGTATGCGGCCGTGGTGGTGCAATCGCGCCTGCAGGAAATGAGCAAGTCGCTGGCCGAAGCGGCCATGGACCTCGGTTGCCGCGCGCACCAGGTGTTCTTCCTCGTGACCCTGCCGAACATCACGCAGGCACTGGCATCAAGCTGGCTGCTGACGTTCACCCTGTCGCTGGACGACGTGGTGCTCTCCGCTTTCCTGTCCGGCCCCGGTTCGACGACGATGCCGCTGGTGATCTTCTCGCGCGCGCGCCTGGGGCTTGACCCGCGCGTGAACGCCATCGCGGCGCTGACGATCCTCGTCGTGACGATTGCCGTGATCGTGTATGCCGTGATGCTGGCGCGCGCCGACCGCAGACGCCGCAAGCAGATGTCCGCGGCGTATTCGGCGGACCAGGAGTAAGCTGCTTGTAAACTGACACAGGAGACGACCATGACGGAAAACACCAGTTGGCATGCACGGGCCGCAGAGATCAAGATCGATGGGCGCGCCTTCATCAACGGCGAACGGGTCGCGGCCAGGTCAGGCCGGACTTTCGACAACCTGTCGCCCATCGACGGGCGTCTGCTGGGGCAGGTGGCCCGCTGCGACGGCGCCGACGTGGAGGCGGCCGTGCAGGCCGCGCGCGCCGCTTTTGACGACCGCCGCTGGGCCGGGAAATCGCCGGCGCAGCGCAAGCGGGTATTGATCAAGTTCGCCGACCTGGTGCAGAAATACGGTCCCGAGCTGGCCCTGATGGAAACCCTGGACATGGGTAAACCGATCAAGTACAGCCAGAGCGTGGACGTGGGCGCCACGGCCAACTGCCTGCGCTGGTATGGCGAGGCGATCGACAAGGTCTACGATGAAATCGCCCCGACGCCCGCCAACAGCCTGGCCCTGATCACGCGCGAACCGGTGGGCGTCGTCGCCGCCATCGTGCCGTGGAATTACCCGATGATCATGGCTGCCTGGAAGATCGCGCCCGCCCTCGCGGCCGGCAACAGCGTGATATTGAAACCGTCGGAAAAATCGCCGCTGACGGCCCTACGCCTGGCCGACATCGCGCTGGAAGCGGGCGTGCCGGCGGGCGTGTTCAACGTGCTGCCCGGCTACGGCAACGAGGCCGGCGCCGCGCTGGCGCTGCACATGGACGTCGATTGCATCGGCTTTACGGGTTCCACGCGCACGGGGAAACTGATCGTGCAGATGGCGGGCCAGTCGAATCTGAAACGGGCGTGGACGGAACTGGGCGGCAAGTCCGCCAACATCGTGTGCGCCGATTGTCCGGACCTGGACAAGGCCGTGGCGGCCGCCGTCGGCTCCATTTTCTTCAACCAGGGCGAAAGCTGCAATGCGCCTTCGCGCCTGTTCGTGGAAGAATCGATCAAGGAAAAATTCCTCGCCAAGGCGCTGGCCATGCTGCCCCGCTTCCAGCCGGGCGATCCGCTCGATGAAGCCACCGTCATGGGCGCCATCGTCGACGCCACGCAGATGCAAACAGTGATGGGCTATATCGCGTCCGGCAAGAACGAAGGCGCGCAATTGCTGGGCGGCGGCGAGGCCGTGCGCCTTGATACGGGAGGCTATTACGTGCAGCCGACCATCTTCGGCGTGGACGCCGGCATGACGATCGCGCGCGAAGAGATCTTCGGGCCCGTCCTGTCCGTGTTGGGCTTTACGGATATCGCCGAAGCCATCCAACAGGCCAACGCCACGCCGTACGGCTTGCAGGCGGCCGTGTGGACCTCGGACATCAGCAAGGCCATCCAGACGGCGCGCGCCCTGCGCGCGGGCACCGTGCACGTCAACCAGTACGATGGCGACGACATTACCGTGCCGTTCGGCGGCTACAAGCAGTCGGGCAACGGACGCGACAAGTCGCTGCACGCACTGGACAAGTACACGGAGCTGAAGACGACGTGGATACAGGTGGGATAATTTATATAAGGGTGCTTAAAAGGGCTAATTAAGAGTATTTTCGGCTTAAAATAGTCCTTTTAGGTGCTATTAAATTTTTCATGGCGCTGCACTTGCTAAAATTTGGATCGTATAAGTGCTAATTTAAGGATAAACTGAACACAATTAGCTACTATAAGATCCAATTGGAGCGGCCATGCAATGCCATTTTCAAATTTTTCATGATGATGCGTGGCACGATTGCGCATCGCTGACTTTGCTTGAGCCTGCAGGCGGCAATCCACGTACCGCTGCCCTGTTCGAGTATGACCTCGATTATGCCTTCTTCAAGCTTGAGAGTGGGCCTGTCTCGCTGCGTTTTCCCGTCACGGCAGAGATGCAGAAGCTGGCGCAATGGCCAGCCTTTATCTTTGACCTGATTCCCCAGGGAAGCGGACGGACATATCTGCTTGGGCAGCTGCAGCTGGCCGATGGTCCGGCTGCCGATTTTCCTCTGATGTGCGCCGGCGCGTTCAATCCCGTCGGGCGCGTGCGCATTGCCGAGGCCGTGCAGTACTACGCACAACATATGCATCGCCATGACCAGGGCAAGCCGCTGAGCGGCTTTTCACTGGACGAGATCATAGGTCGCGGCGATGCCTTCAATGAGCGCATGCTGATGCATGGCATGCTGGCCGCCGGCAGTCTGGGGGTGCAAGGAGCGGCGCCGAAATATCTGCTGACCACTGACCATGCCGGTCTCTGGCATGCCGATGGCGCCCTGGCGGACCAGGACGCGGCTGCCCATTTCATCGTCAAGCGTCCGCGCGGAAAGACCGCCAGCGACGCCAAGGTATTGCGGAATGAGGCCGCATACATGACTGTGGCGCGCGCGGTGGGCTTGCGCACCGAAGGCCAGTTGCGCTACCAGGACGATACTTTGTTCATTCCCCGTTTTGACCGCCGCATCCTCGATGGAAAAGTGCTGCGACTGCATCAGGAAAGCGCCGCTTCGCTGGCAGGTATCGTCGGCTTTGAAGCCACGCCCAGCCAGTTCGACCTATTGCAGGCGCTGCGCGCCGTCGTCAGCGACAAGACTGCGGAAACCATCGAATTTCTCAAACGCGATATCTTGAACCTGGCCATGCGCAATACCGATAATCACGCACGCAATACGGCGGTGCAGCAAATTGGTGCCGAGGTGCGCCTCACGCCGCTGTTCGATTTTGCACCGATGTACCTGGACCCGGATGGCATACCACGCGCGGCGCGCTGGTATCACCCGGATACCAAAAACGAGCTGCATGACTGGACGACGATACTGGCTACGATCGGCATGCCGGACGTGGAGCGCCAGCAGATCCGCCTCGCGCTATACGGATTTTCCCAGCACCTGGTTGCGCTGGAACAGCATATGCGGGAGGCTGGCGTGGATGATGACATCATTGCTTTCCTCCGGCCACATATCGCCGGGCAGATCGAACAGCTCAAGGCATTGGGAGAGCACTGACATGGCGCGTACGAAAAAGACCGTTGACAAGGAAGAGTTGCGGCAGCGCAGGGCAGTGCTTTACGAAGCCATTGAAGCAGGAGCCGTCACGCTACAGCATGCCGTCAAGGAAATGCGCGCCATCTCGCGCATGACGCAGGCAGAGTTTGCGACGCATCGGGGCGTGAGCACGAAGGTTATCAAGGAGATCGAGAGCGGCAAGGGCAACCCGACCATCCAGACGCTGAACCGTATCGGGCAATTCTTTGGCCTGGAGGTGGCCTTTGTACGGACAGAAACACTACGTGAAAAAAAAATCGCCCCGGCGAGTACCGGGGCGATATCGCCTCAATAGACTAGATCAGAAGCAGTGTTCCAGCGCCGGGAAGCTGCCATCCTTGACGGCTTTGACGTAGCCGGTGACGGCGTCGTCGATGCTGGCCGCGCCTTCCATGAAGTTGCGCACGAAGCGCGCCTTGCGGCCTGGGAAGACACCCAGCATGTCGTGCATGACGAGGACCTGGCCCGAGCAGTCTGGGCCGGCGCCGATGCCGATGGTGGGAATCGTCAGCATGTCGGTCACTTCCTTGCCCAGCTGCGACGGCATGGCTTCCATCAGCACGATGGCGGCGCCCGCGTTTTGCAGCACCAGTGCGTCGTTTTTCAGCTCGGCGGCGCTTTCCGTGCTCTTGCCCTGCACCTTATAGCCGCCCAGCTGGTGCACGAATTGCGGCGTCAGGCCGATGTGGGCGCAGATGGGGATGCCGCGCTCGGTGAGGAAACGGACGGTCTCGGCCAGCCAGGCGCCGCCTTCGATCTTGATCATGTGCGCGCCCGCCTGCATCAGGATGACGGCGTTGGCGTAAGCCGTTTCAGGCGTGCCGTACGCGCCGAACGGCAGGTCGGACAGGATCATGGCCGACTTGCTGCCGCGCGCGACGGAAGCCGTGTGGTAAGCCAGTTCGGCCACGGTGACGGGCAGGGTGGAGTTCAGGCCGTTGCAGACCATGCCGAGCGAATCGCCGATCAGCAGGATCTCCACGCCGCAACGGTCCATCAGCGACGCGAAGCTGGCGTCATAGCAGGTCAGCATGGAGATCTTTTCGCCGGCGGCGCGCAACGTGGCCAGGGTATGGATGGTCACGGCCTTGTTGGCGACAGGCTTGGATGGCGCCGGCGCCGGTGTGGCGGCCTTGTCTTTTGCGGCCAGATCTGTTCCTTGCAAATAAGCGGACATAGGTATTCTCTAGAGTGAAAGGGGGGTGATGCTATTGCGACGCCGCTAGTGTAGTACTTTATAGGGCGGCGTGCAGGGGCGGCATTGTAGAGCAATGCCGCGTGGCGCTCAGAGCTGGCTGATGGCCTGGTCCGCCACGCCCGCCAGGTAGCCTTGCGCCGGGCCGAGGCCGGGCACGGCGATGGCCGGCGCCAGGGCCAGCAGCGGCACCAGCACGAAGGCGCGCTCGGTGAGGCGCGGATGCGGTACCGTCAGGGTGGCGCTGGCGATCTGTGCATCGCCGTACAGCAGCAAGTCCAGGTCCAGGGTGCGCGGGGCGTTGCGGTAGGGCCGTTCGCGCCCGTGCGCCGCCTCGATGGCGTGCAGGGCCAGCAGCAGTTCCTCCGCCGGCAGGGTGGTCGCGATGCGCGCCACGGCGTTGATGTAGTCGTCGCCGCTGGAATCGATGGGTGCCGTGCGGTAGCTGGCCGAGGCGTCCAGCAAGCTGGCGCCGGGCAGGCGCGCCAGGCGCGCGATCGCCTCCTGCACATTCGCGCGCGCGTCGCCCAGGTTGGCCCCGATGCCGATGTAAGCGATCACTGACATTATTCGCCGCTGCTGCTGCTGCCGGTGGTGGTGCCGCCGCCCGTTTTGCTGCGCGTGCTGCGGCGCGGCGGGCGCTTCTTCTTGACGGCGCCCGGCGCGGCATTGGCGCTGACGAGCAGCGCTTCGCGCGTTTCCTCGTCGCCTTCATAAAAGGCCGTCCACCATTCGCCGATGTCCGCGTCGATCTCGCCCGAGGCGCAGCGCAGCAGCAGGAAGTCGTAGCCGGCGCGGAAGCGCAGGTGCTCGAGCAGTTTGTACGGCGCCTTGCCGACCCGGCGCTCGAAGCGGGGCTGCATCGACCAGATGTCGCGCATGTCGGAACCGATCTTGCGCTGCAAGGCCAGTTTTTCCGTCTGCGAATCGAGCACGTCGTCGGCCGCCAGGTGCAGCGCGGGGATGGTCGACTCGCCGGCGGCGCGGTAGGCCGTCCATTTTTCCAGCACCTGGTGCCACAGCAGCGAGGCAAACAAAAAGCCCGGCGAGACGGTCTTGCCGGCGGCGATGCGCTGGTCCGTGGCGTCCAGCGCCAGGGTGACGAATTTCGCGCCCAGCGGCTGTTCCAGCACCACGTCGAGCAGCGGCAGCAGGCCGTGATGCAAGCCTTCCTTGCGCAGCTGCTGCAGGCAGGCCAGCGCGTGGCCGCTCATCAGCAGTTTCAGCATTTCGTCGAACACGCGCGGCGCCGGCACGTTGTTGATCAGCGGCGCCATGACGGGAATCGGCGCGGCCGTGTGCGGCTCGATGGTGAATTTCAGCTTGGCGGCGAAGCGCACCACGCGCAGCATGCGCACGGGGTCTTCGCGATAGCGCTCTTCCGGCTTGCCGATCATGCGCAAAGTCTTGGCGCGGATGTCTTCCACGCCGCCGTGGTAATCGAGCACTTCCTGCGTGGCCGGGTTGTAGTACATGGCGTTGATGGTGAAGTCGCGGCGCAGTGCATCTTCGTGCTGCAAACCGAAGGTGTTGTCGCGCAGGACGCGGCCATGTTCATCCTTGGGCGCCGAATCGGCGCCGGCGCCGCGGAAGGTCGTCACTTCCAGCAAATCCTGGCCGAACATCACGTGCACGATCTGGAAGCGCTTGCCGATGATGAAGGCGCGGCGGAACAAGCGCTTGACCTGTTCCGGCGTGGCGTTGGTGGCGATGTCGAAGTCTTTGGGTTTGACGCCCAGCAGCAGGTCGCGCACGGCGCCGCCGACGACAAAGGCCTCGAAGCCTGCTTCCTGCAGGCTGCTGGTGACGCGGATGGCATTCGACGATACCAGTTTCGGGTCGATTCCGTGTTGCGCAGGACCGAGCACGATGGGTGCCGTGGTGTCGCGCGCTGCCTCTTTTTTAACGCCGAGGATCTTGCGGATGAATTTTTTAATCATTGAATAAGTGGAGTGATGGCCAGCCGTGGAGGGATGCGTGTGCGCTCAAAGCGGTGTTGGGATTGGTCGCGACCGGGTGGGTCACGACCGACAGCAAGGGAATATCGTTGTGCGAATCGCTGTAAAAATAGCTGCGCTCGAACTGCCCCAGTTCCTTGCCCATCTTTTCCAGCCAGGCATGGGTGTGGGTCAGCTTGCCCGCGCCCAGGGTCGGCGTGCCCAGCAGCTTGCCCGTGACATTGCCTGCGTCGTCATATTCGGGCATGGCGGCCAGCAGGTGCTCGACGCCGAGCGCATCGGCGATGGGTTTGGTGATGAAATGGTTGGTGGCCGTGACGATGGCCAGCAGGTCGCCCGCGTCCTGGTGTTGCTTGATCAGCGCCACGACTTCCGGGCGGATGGCCGGCAAGACCACTTCGGCCATGAATTGGCGGTGCAGCGCTTCGAGGCGTTCGCGCGGGAATTGCGCCAGGGTGCCGAGCGAGAATTCCAGGTACTCCACCGGATCGAGCGTGCCGGCCTGGTATTGCGCGAAAAATTCGTCGTTGCGGCGGGTGAATTCGGCGGCGTCCACGGCACCGATGCGTACCAGGAATTCGCCCCACTCGTGATCCGAGTCGATGGGCAGCAGGGTGTGGTCGAGGTCAAACAGGGCCAGATTCATCATTCTTTCGCTTCCGCCTGCAGCAACTCGCGCAACAATGGCAAGGTGATCGGGCGTTGGGTTTCCAGGGAGTAGAGGTCGAGAGAGTCCAGCATCGTCGACAGCGAACGCATGTCGCGCCGGAAATGGGACAGCAGATAGGGTAACACGCCGGGCGACAAGGTCAAGCCGCGGGTGGTGGCCGCCTGGGTCAGGGCGGCGATTTTTTCATCGTCCGTCAAGCCGTGGATCTGGTAGATCAGGCCCCAGCCCATGCGCGTGCGCAAGTCTTCGCGCACGGGCAGCACGGCCGGCGGCACGGCGCCGCTGCACACCATGAACGCCTTGTTGGCGCGGATTTCATTGAACAGGGCAAAGGCGTCGATCTGCGCCAGCGGCGACAGCTTTTCGCAGTCGTCGAGCAGGTACAAATCCACGTCGGGCGAATACACGAATTCGGACTCGATCGAGAATGGCGAAATGTAGCGCGCGCGCTCGGTGCTGGCCAGTGCCTTGAGCAGGTGGCTCTTGCCGGCGGCCAGTTCGCCCCACAGGTAGGCAAAATGTTCGCGCGACGTGCGCGCGGCGAACTGGCGCATCAGCTGCGCCACTTCGGCATTCTGTCCCACCTCGAAGGTATCGAGGCTGTGCGCCTGGTCTGTGCCTAAATCGAGCACCAGTTGTTTCATGGCGTACGCCTTGTCCTGTTTTTCATTACTGCTTGTGCGTCGTCGTCGCTGTTGTTAGTTTAACATTTTTGTGTCTGGTGCCTGACAGAGGCGTAGCGAACGGCAGCGATTTGTGGCCGAGAAGCACAACCGTACTTGAGTACGGTGAGCATCGCCGGCCGCAAAGTGCGACGCGCAGTCGCTTATGTCAGTCACCTTGTCACGCATTATAGAAGGTGCTGGACAGGTAGTGGCGTCTTAGATGCTTAAAAGCGACCATCAGGACGGCAGAAGCGGGTAAAGCAAGCAAAACACCGACGAAACCGAACAATTGTCCGAAAGCCAATAAGGCGAAGATCACGGCCAGCGGGTTCAGGCCGATGCGCTCGCCGACCAGACGCGGCGTGAGGAAAAAGCCTTCGATGACCTGGCCGCAGCCATAGATGACGGCCACGGCGATGACGCCGCTCCAGTCGGCAAACTGCAGCAGGGCGGCGATCAGCGCCAGCATCAGGCCCAGGCCGAAGCCCAGGTAGGGGATGAACACCAGCAAGCCCGTGATGATGCCCACAGGCAATGCGACTTCAAAACCGGCGATGGCCAGCGCCACCGAGTAATACGTGGCCAGCACCAGCATGACGAGCAACTGGCCGCGCAGGTATTGCGCCAGCAGGGTGTCGACTTCCTGCGCCATGCCCACCGTGCGGCCGACCCAGCGGCGCGGCACGGCGCCGGCGATGCGCGCCAGCATCGGATGCCAGTCCAGCAACAGATAGAACAGCACCACGGGAATGAGCACGACGGTGGCCAGCCAGCCCAGCACGGCCGTGCCGCCGATGCGGGCCGAGGCCAGCACGGTGCTCCAGATTTCATCGCCGCTGGTGGCCATCTGCTGGCTCAGCATGCGCTTGATGCCCGTGCCGTCCAGGCGCACGCGGATGCCCAGGTCGCGCAGTTTCGGCGCCAGGAACTCGTTCGCCTTGCTGAGGAATTGCGGAATCTGCGCCTGCAGCAAGGGGATTTCCTTTTGCAATACGGGCACGACGATCAGTACGAGCGCCGTGATGGCGAGGAAAAACAACACTACGACGACCAGCACGGCCAGCGGACGGGGCACGTAAAAGCGCCGGTAATGCAGGCGCTGCAGGCGGTCCACGCCGGGATTGAGCACGTAGGCGAGGATGGCGGCGGCCAGGAAGGGCGTCAGGATGGGGCCCAGGCTGACGAGCAGCAGCAAGAATGCCAGCCAGACCGCGATCCAAAATGCTGTTTGCTTCTGTTCGGCGGTGATGGCGAATGGCATGTAGTTTGTGCTGTTGCGTTAAAAAAAGGCAGTTAATTACGAAATGGCGGGGCAGTTTGATAAAATAGCGTCTTGATCGACCGAATTCACCCGCTGGCGCCCTGCCGCACGATGTTGAAGAACATGCTTGCGCGCGCGTGCCGGCGGGTATCCGCCTTCTATTTTACCGCCTCCGCTGCCACCACACCATGAACCAGACTTCTAATGTTTCCCTTTCCTACCGTGACGCTGGCGTCGATATCGACGCAGGCGACGCTTTAGTCGAAGCAATCAAGCCGTTTGCCAAGCGCACCCTGCGCGAAGGCGTGATGGGCGGCCTGGGCGGTTTTGGCGCCATGTTTGAAATCAGCAAGAAGTACAAGGAACCGGTGCTCGTCTCGGGCACCGACGGCGTGGGCACGAAATTGCGCCTGGCGTTCGAACTGAACCGCCACGACACGGTCGGCATCGACCTCGTCGCCATGAGTGTCAACGACATCCTCGTGCAAGGCGCCGAACCGCTGTTCTTCCTCGATTATTTTGCCTGCGGCAAGCTGGACGTGGCCATCGCCACCGACGTCATCAAGGGCATCGCCCAGGGTTGTGAACAAGCGGGTTGCGCGCTGATCGGCGGCGAAACGGCGGAAATGCCGAGCATGTACCCGGCCGGTGAATACGACCTGGCAGGCTTTGCCGTCGGCGCCGTGGAAAAATCGAAAATCATCGACGGCACCAAGATCGCTCCGGGCGATGTGGTGCTGGGCCTGGACTCGTCGGGCGTGCACTCGAACGGTTACTCGCTGGTGCGCAAGATCATCGAAGTGGCGAAGCCGGACCTGGAAGGCGACTTCCATGGCCGTAAGCTGGCCGACGTGCTGATGCAGCCGACGCGCATCTACGTCAAGCCGCTGCTGGCGCTGATGGATGCCATGGAAGTCAAGGGCATGGTGCACATCACCGGCGGCGGCCTGGTGGAAAATATCCCGCGCGTGCTGCAGCCCGGCCTGGTGGCCGAACTGGACTCGAAGGCATGGACCATGCCGCCGCTGTTCACGTGGCTGCAACAGCACGGCGGCGTGGCTGACGCCGAGATGCACCGCGTCTTCAACTGCGGCATCGGCATGACCGTCATCGTCGCGCAGGAAAACGCCGACGCCGCCATTGCGCAATTGCAAGCGGCCGGCGAAACCGTCTCGCGCATCGGCACCATCCGCGCCCGCGTAGGCGACGAGCATCAGACCATCGTGATCTGAGCGTTACTGGCGCTGAGGGCATATGAGGCAAGGCATTCATGCCTTGCCTCACACTGGCAGAAAAAAAGCAGGCACTCGACAGTGTGCCTGCTTTTTTTTATGCAGCTGCTCGCGTTACGCAAACAGGCGGATGTACGATTTTGTCAGCGACCGCGCGCGTGTTTTTTCCCATACGCCATCCCCGCTATTGCTGTCGCGCTCACCTTTGCCGTTGGTATTGCCTTCAATTGTCATGATCGCACCAGCTTGAGAAGGTTGATCCTTGATGACCAAGCCAATATGCGAAAAGTCGTAGACAACGAAGTCGCCGGCCCTGGCGGCTTCTGTTTCTGGTAATAGCTCGATGTTTTTCTGTGCCGCCCACTTTTCCCAGCCAAATGCACTGGCGTCGCGGCAGCGCCACTTTTCGGCAGCGTTGACGGAATCGATGCCCAACGCGTCACGCACGCTTTCTTCGTGCAGCCATTCGCGCATGAGCCAGGCTGTAAAGGCTGCACACCAAGGCCAGGCACCCGGCATCATCCAAGTCGCTGACTGAAACTCTTCGATCCGCTGTCCGGTGTTATTGATGGGGCCTTCGCGCACTCCTTTTTCTTTACGCGCAAGAAAAATGAGTTTTTCTATGCTTGTGTTCATGATCCCGTCCTTTCGTGAAATTGCATACCAGCGCTTGTTCGTTATTGGAATCCGTTATTGATAAGTTTTTCTCCGACTAAATATGCGGACGTAAAGCGTTCCAGGCCATTGCTGCCGTTATTAACCTGCTTTCTGGCTAAAATAAAATTGTGTTGCAATAATGCTTGTTTTATTTCTATTTTTTTATCCGAGAGAAAAAGCGCCAGAATATTGGCCGCACATTCAGGCATATTCGCACGCTCGGGGGCATTCAATAAATCTTGTGATGGTGTCAAACGCGTTCCATAGCGCGCATAATTGTCGCGACCTGTTAGTTGGATGAAGCCACGGCCATGAAAGCGGTCCCCGTCGGGAGGCCCCTGATTACCCAGACTCTTTTTATAGTCATACAAATCGTAGGGCCGTCTGGAAGAGGGAGAGGTGTTGTATCTGGAAATGCCTTCATCGACAGGCAGGAATGCCTCTGTTTCTGCCCGGATTGTGGCTAACGCGGCCAATACCATGATTTTGTCTCCCAGGCCATGATTGCCCAATGCATCGAGTACAGGCGGCAGATAGCGCTTGATGTTATCGATGCGCGTATCGGGAAACATCTGGCTCACCACTTGCACCGAAACTTGTGTCCTGACGTCAGGCAAGTCATCGTTGTCGCACAGGTCAAGCAATGACAAGGTACGGGGGCCAGCTTCGCCATCAATGAGCAAGCCTTCGCTTTCCTGGAAGGCGACCACGGCGGCGGCCGTTGCTTGCCCGAACATGCCATCTTGCGCACCGGGATTGAACCCCCGTTCTGCCAGAGCCAATTGCAGGGCCACAACATCGCTGCCACTGCTATTGATTTTCAATAGACATTTTTTCATTATCTCTCCTTATTAAATTATTTTCTGCGCCAGAAAATTACGTATGATTATTTTTAATTGGCAGGGAGCCTGAAATGTCTATTTTTTTGCCGGGGCATGTGTTATTAAATTCGGAAGGTTATGGTAGGTCCTGCTGGTGCTGGTGGTTTGATGAATGTCAAATGGACTTATTTTTATAAAAAATCCTTTCTGTGAAAATAAGAAAGTTTTTTGAGTGAATATATGTTATGGGGAATTGACTTGCAGTAAATGTGGTGGCGTGCATGATTATTTTGAGACGGCAATGCAGAAAAGCAGGCCTCTTCGAGAGCCTGCTTTTTTACGCCTGTTGCCAGCTTACCTTGCGTGCGCCGGCTTCATGCGGCCATCCGGCTGCGAGCCGCCCCTGCCGATCATGGCCACGCTGACGGCCGAGACGAGGGAGGCGAACAGGATGTAGCCGACGATGTGCCACGGCTCGCCCTTGCCCGTCTTGAGCAGGTAGGTGGCGATGATGGGCGTCAGGCCGCTGGCGAAAATGCCCGAGAACTGGTACACGAAGGAGATGCCCGTGTAACGCACCTTGGCGTCGAACAGGTCGCAGAACAGGGCCGCTTCCGGGCCGTACACGGCCGAATACAGCACGCCCAGCGGGATGATCACGGAACACCACAGTAGCAGCGGATTGTCGGCGTGGTGCAGCATGATCCAGAAGGCGGGAATCGACGATATGCCCGTGATCAAGGAGCCCCAGAAGAACACCTTGCTGCGGCCGATGCGGTCCGACAGCCGGCCGAAGAAGGGGATGCAAAAGCACATCACGACGGCCGACGCCATCACGCCCATCAGCGCTTCCGTGCGGTCTATCTTGATGGTGTTGGTCAGATAGGTGATGGAAAACACGCCGAAGATATTGAAGAACACGCCGTCGATATAGCGCGCGCCCATGCCTTTTAATACATTGCCCGAATAGCGCTTCAGCAGGTCGAAAAACGGAATCTGCGTCTCCGCGTTCTTTTCCTTGACGGCCTGGAACTCGGGCGTTTCCATCACGTTCAGACGTATCCACATGCCGATGAAGACGAGGGCGGCCGACAGGATGAAGGCCACGCGCCAGCCCCAGGACAGGAATTGCGCATCCGTCAGGCTGTACGACAGGATCGCCACCACGCCGGACGCGAGGCACAGGCCGATGGCCAGGCCGATCTGCGGCAGGCTGGCATAGAAGCCGCGCTCTTTTGGTGGCGCATATTCGTACGCCATCAGCACGGCGCCGCCCCACTCGCCACCGAGGCCGATGCCTTGCAGCACGCGCAGGAACAGCAGCAGGCCCGGCGCCCAGTAGCCGATGTGGTCATAGGTGGGCAGCACGCCGATCAGGAAAGTGGAGATGCCCATGATCATCAGGGTCATTACCAGCATGCTCTTGCGGCCGATCTTGTCGCCGAAGTGGCCGAAGATCACGCCGCCGATGGGGCGCGACAGAAAGCCCACGGCGAAGGTGCCGTAGGCCAGCATGGTCGAGACGAGCGGATCGCCGCCCGGGAAATACAGCTTGCTGAACACGATGCCGGCGACGACGCCGTATAAAAAGAAGTCGTACCACTCGATGGTGGCGCCGATCACGCTGGCCATCACGACTTTCCGCAGCTCTTGGGCTTTTTTCGGATTGCTGGGATTGTTGTCCATATCTAGTCTCCAATCGATATCGATTATGTGTTTGATGCCTGGCTTGGCGCCGGGTCATTGGAGGCGGGGCCGCCTGCCCGCCGCTGACATCCTCCTTGCCGGAAATGGAATGGGTGGGTCAGGCCGCTTGCGGCAGCCGCACCGCGTCCGCCAGGATCATGTCGGCCGCTTTTTCGGCGATCATGATGGTGGGCGCGTTCGTATTGCCCGAGACGATTTCCGGCATGATCGACGCATCGACCACGCGCAAATTCTGCATGCCGTGCACGCGCAGGCGGTCGTCGACGACGGCCATGGCGTCATGCCCCATCTTGCAGGTGCCGCTCGGGTGGTAGATCGACTGGCTGAAGCGGCGCGCCGCATCCAGCAGCTGCGCATCCGTCTCGAACTGCGGGCCGGGCACGAACTCTGAAATGATGTGCGGCGCCAGCGACGGCGCGGCGGCGATCCTGCGTGCCACGCGCAGGGCGGCAATCGCCGTCTGCTGGTCGCGCGGGTCGGACAGGTAATTGGGATAAATGCCAGGGTAGGCGAGGGGATCGGCGGACTTGATCGACACGTGGCCGCGGCTGTGCGGGCGCAGCTGGCACACGGACGACGTAAACGCGGAAAACGGATGGGCGCCTTCGCCCGGCTTGTCGGCGCTTAGCGGCTGCATGTGGAACTGGATGTCGGGCCGCGCCACCTCGGGCGAGGACCGGGTAAACACCGTCACCTGGCTGGCTGCCAGAGTGAGGGGGCCGGAGCGGGAAAACACATATTGCATGCCCACCCACAGCTTGCCCCACAGGCTGTTGACTTCATCGTTCAGGGTTTTCAGGCGCGTCTTGAAGACGAGGCGGATTTGCAGATGGTCTTGCAGGTTCTGTCCCACGCCGGGCAAGTCGTGCACGAGCGGCACGCCCACTTGCTCGAGCAGCGTGCGTGGCCCGACGCCCGAGCATTGCAGGATTTGCGGCGAGCCGATGGCGCCCGCGCATAAAATCACTTCGCCGCTGGCGCGCGCCTGGCGCAGCTGGCCATCCTGCCGGAACTCGATGCCGACGGCGCGCTTGCCCTCGAACAGCACGCGCGTGATTTGCGCGCGCACTTCCACGCGCAGATTGGCGCGCTTGCGGGCGGGCCGCAAAAAGGCTTTGGCCGTGCTCCAGCGCAAGCCCTTGCTGGCCGTCTGCTGGAAGTAGCCGACGCCCTCCTGCGTGGCGCCGTTGTAGTCGGCGTTGAAGGGGATACCGCTTTCCGTGGCGCCGGC
Organism: Janthinobacterium sp. HH106; assembly: GCF_001758725.1. Lineage (NCBI taxonomy): Bacteria > Pseudomonadati > Pseudomonadota > Betaproteobacteria > Burkholderiales > Oxalobacteraceae > Janthinobacterium > Janthinobacterium sp. HH106. The sequence continues at coordinate 221,285 of NZ_LRIC01000048.1, forward strand.
GATGAAGTGTTCGGCGATGGGGCGGCGCAGCCGCAGGTCCGACACCTTTAACGGGCCGCCCACGCCGTGGTAATCGCTGGCGCCGCGTTCCTGGTCTTCCGATTTTTTAAAATAGGGCAGCACCTCGGCATAGCTCCAGCCTGCGTTGCCCAGTTCGGCCCAGCGGTCGTAGTCCTCTTTCTGTCCGCGCACATACAGCAAGCCGTTGAGCGAGCTGGAGCCGCCCAGGACCTTGCCGCGTGGCCATTGCAACTGGCGCCCGGCGATGCCGGCGTCCGCTTCCGTGCGGTAGCACCAGTCCAGCTTCGGGTCGTGCATGGTCTTGAAATAGCCGACCGGCACGTGTATCCAGGGATTGTTGTCCTTGCCGCCCGCTTCCAGCAGCAATACCCGGTGGTTGCTGTCGTGCGACAGGCGGTTGGCCAGCACGCAGCCGGCGGAACCGGCGCCGACGACGATGTAATCGTAGTGTGTTTGCAACATGGTGCTTGTCTCCTGCGTTGCGGTATCAGCTTGCCTCGGCGGGCGTTTTTTGCGATACACTGGTCTTTATTGATTATTTTTGGAACGTCTGGTTCCATTTATAAAAGACGTGCAGCACCGGGACAAGCGGAAACCGCCGCATACGCGAGAGGTGAAACAGAACATGCATGATGCGTTTCAAAAACGGCAGGCCGAGGCCGAAGAAGATAGCCCGGCGGGTGGAGCGGTTGGGGCCGGCGCGGCGGCCAGCCATGGCGACGAGGCGCGCGGCTTGCGCGTGCTGCGCCTGATCGAGCACCTGGCCAGCGCCAGCCAGCCCCTGACCCTGTCGCAGCTGGCGGCGCGCATGCAGGTGCCCAAGGCCAGCATGATGCGCCTGCTCGATACCCTGGAGCAACATGGCTATGTGCTGCGCACGCCCGTGGGGCGTGGCTATGTACCGGGTGCCGCTTCGACCAACCTGGCGCTGGCGACCTTGCGCAACAATGCCCTGATCCGCGTGAGCCGCAGCATCCTGGGCAGCCTGGTGGCGGCCACGGGCGAGACGTGCAATCTGGCCATTCCCGAGAGCAATGCGATCGTCTACGTGGACCGCGTGGAAACGCAGGAACCGCTGCGCCTGCACCTGGTGCTGGGCACGCGCGCGCCCATGCATTGCACGGCCAGCGGCAAGCTGTTCTTGGCGCACATGAGTTTGCTGGAGCGGCGCGCCTTGCTGGCCATGCTAAACCTGCAGGCGCGCACGCCGAAGAGCATCACCGACCCAGCATTGCTGGAACGCGAGATCGTGCGCATCGCCCGGCTGGGCATCGGCATCGACGACGAGGAATTCGTGCACGGCATGGTGGCCGTGGCCGTGCCCATCTGCGCCGCGGACGGGCGCATCGTGGCGGCCGTCGCCTGCCACGCGCCCGTGGCGAGAAAGTCCGTGGAGCAGCTGATGCAGCACGTGCCGCAGCTCAAAGAGGCGGCCGTCAAGCTGCGGCCGCTATTGCTGGCGGAGTCCAGCTAAGGTTTCAAGACCTTCGCCACCTTGGCCGCCCTGAGGCGGAACGCATCGGGCATGCCCGAGCCCAGCAGCGGGCGCAGATACAGGCGGAAGGCGTCCGTCACGTCCGTGCCGCTGGCGCTGATGAACTCGTCTTCCATGGTGCGCGTCTTGCCCGCCACCTCGGTCAGCGGCAGCAGTTCGTAGTCGACGGAATAAAAGCCCGTGCGCTTGATGGCGACGGAGCCGTCGCGGTCGCCCCACATGGCGAACTGCACGGCCTTCTCGCCCACTTCGCGGGCTTCGCGCTGGTCGACGTCGGAAACGCAGCCGATGAACGAACGCTGCAGATAGCCGAAGGTATCGCCGCGCACGCGCTTGATGCCGAGCTTGGCCTTGATTTCGTCGCACAGCAGGTCGGCCAGCGCGCCCGTGCCTGACAATTGCACATTGCCGTGCGCATCGCGCTCTACTTCATTGCCCACCTGCCTGGCCAGCAGGCTGGCGATCGGCTCGCCCGAGGCGTCGTGGATGCCTTCCGACACGGCGATCACGCAACGGCCATACTTTTCATAGGTGGCCTTCACGTCGGCAAGGAATTGCTCCAGCACGAAGACGCGCTCGGGCAGGTAGATCAGGTGCGGGCCATCGTCGGGGAACTTCTTGCCCAGCGCCGAGGCGGCCGTCAGAAAGCCCGCATGGCGGCCCATCACCACGCCCACGTACACGCCGGGCAAGGCCGCGTTGTCGAGGTTGGCACCGGCGAACGCTTGCGCGACGAAGCGCGCGGCCGAGGGAAAGCCGGGCGTGTGGTCGCTGCCCACCAGGTCGTTGTCGATGGTTTTCGGGATGTGGATGCAGCGCAGCGGATAGCCTGCCTTGTGCGCTTCCTCGCTGACGATGCGCACCGTGTCGGACGAGTCGTTGCCGCCGATGTAAAAGAAGTGCTCGATTTCGTGCGCGCGCAGCACTTCGAAGATTTGCTGGCAGTAGGCAATATCGGGCTTGTCGCGCGTGGAACCGAGCGCCGAGGACGGCGTGGCCGCCACCAGTTCCAGGTTGTGGCTGGTTTCCTGCGTCAGATCGACGAACTCTTCATTGATGATGCCGCGCACGCCATGCAGGGCGCCGTACACGCGCGTGACGTGCTGGAAACGCCGCGATTCAAGCACCACGCCCACCAGCGACTGGTTGATGACGGCGGTGGGGCCGCCTCCCTGGGCAACAAGAATTTTTCCAGACGGCATGGGATCTCCTCGTAAGTAAAGCGGCCCTCCAGCCTACTCCTTTTTTAGCGGGACGCTGTCTTTTCCCTAAGCCGCAAGGGGAATTGATCTGGCGGGCCTGCCTGCCTATTCATTCCGGTGCCCGGATATGCTCGACCAGTCCCCTGCTGCGCCGTCCCGGCGCCGGCGTCAGCCAGCTGACGAGGATGGCGGCGGCCAGGCCGGCCGGCACGCCGAAGATGCCGGCGGAAATCGGTGCGATATGGAACCATTGTCCGCTGGCATTGCCTCCCAGCATGGTGCTCGTATGCAGCATGTAGTACAGGCAGATGCCAAAACCCGTCAGCATGCCGGCCAGCGCGCCCTGGTAATTGGCGCGTTGCCAGAAGACACCGAGCACCAGCGGCGGGAACAGGGTCGAGGCGGCCAGGGAGAAGGCCACGCCCACCAGCGACAAAATGTCGGCCGGCTTTTGCGAGGCCGCATAGGCGGCGATGAAGGCCACGGCCAGCAGCAGCAGTTTGGAAATCGTCACGCGCTTTTGCGTCGAGGCGCTGGGATCGACCACCTTGTAATAGACGTCGTGCGACAGGGCGTTGGAGATGGCCAGCAGCAAACCGTCGGCCGTCGACAGGGCGGCGGCCAGGCCGCCGGCCGCCACCAGGCCGGAAATCACGTAGGGCAGGCCGGCGATCTCGGGCGTGGCCAGCACCAGCACGTCGGCGTCGATGGAAATTTCCGCCAGTTGCACGATGCCGTCGCGGTTGACGTCGACGATGCTGATCAGGGGACTGAGCTTGTCCACGTTGGCCCAGTACGATACCCAGGTGGGCAGGTTCGCGTATTGCGTGCCGACCAGGGCCGAGTAAATGTCGTACTTGACCAGCACGGCCAGCGCGGGAATCGTGAGATAGATCAACAGGATGAAGAACAGGGTCCAGAACACGGACACGCGCGTTTCGTGCACGGACGGCGTGGTGTACGATCGCATGAGGATGTGGGGCAGGGCGGCCGTGCCCAGCATCATGCAAAACACGAGGGCCAGGAAATTGTTGCGCTTGATATCGGATTGCTCGCGGTCGGCGGCGGGAAACGGTTGCGCGTGCGGAATGATCGGCTCGGCGCGTTTCTGGTTTTGCGCCTGCATGGCCTGCCACAGCACGCGTGCCTCGTCGGGGCTTTTGGGATAGGCGATCAGGTAGCGCTCCGCGTTGCGGATGTCAAACAGCGAGGTATTGCGCTGGCGCAAACTGTCGAGCTGGCGCTGGGCCGCCAGGCGGCCTTGCTCCCAGGAGCCGGGCAAGCCGTCGATGCGCGCCTGGTAGCTTTGCGCGCGCTGGCGGAAGATGGCCCGCACTTCGTTTTCTTTCGGGTCCGTTTCCAGCACGTGTTCGCGCGCGCTTAGTTGCGGCAGCACCTTGCCGTAGGCGATCTGCGGCACGGGATTGTCCGCATGCTTGACCGACAGCCACATGGCGGGAATCAGAAAGGCAACGAGGATGATGATGTACTGCGCCACCTGCGTCCAGGTGATGGCGCGCATGCCGCCCAGAAAGGAGCAGACGAGGATGCTGGCCAGGCCCAGGAAGATGCCGACGGAAAAATCCACACCCGTGAAGCGCGAGGCGATCAGGCCGACGGCGTAGATCTGCGCCACGACATACGTGAACGACACGATGATGGTGGCGGCCACGGCCACCACGCGCACGCTGGCGCCCCGTTTGTCGGTGCCGCTGCCGTAGCGCGCGGCGAGGAAGTCGGGAATCGTGTACTGGCTGAACTTGCGCAGGTAGGGCGCGATCAATAGCGCCACCAGGCAATAGCCGCCCGTCCAGCCCATGATGAAGGCCAGGCCGTCGAAGCCGTTCAGGTACAGGCCGCCCGCCAGGCTGATGAAACTGGCCGCCGAAATCCAGTCGGCGGCCGTGGCCATGCCGTTGAACATGGCCGGCACCCGGCGCCCCGCCACATAGTATTCGGTGACGTTCGAGGTGCGGCTGATGACGCCGATGGTGGCGTACAGGGTGATGGTGACGAGCATGAACAGGTAGCCGATCCACGCGCGCGGCATGCCTTCCTGTTCCAGCACCGACAGGGCCAGCAGGAAAGCGGCGAAACCGGCGGTAAACAGCAGGTAGTAACGGCACAGGCGCGCAAAGAAGCTGCGCTGGCCGCTCATGCTTGCTCCTCGGCATGGAAAGCCCGGTCCAGGCGCCGCATGCGCCAGGCATACAAGGCGATGATGGCCAGGTAGACGAGAGAGGCGCCCTGGGCCGCCATATAGAAGGGCAAGGGCCAGCCGAACAGGTTCAGGTGCAAGAGCTCGCGCGCATAGAACACGGTCAGAAAGCCCGTCAGCAGCCAGATCAGCAGAAGGATGGCCGTCAGGCGCCGCGTCTTGCGCCAGTGCACATTGCGGCGCGCCTGCAGTTCGGGGCCGGGCGCGCGCGCGGGCTGCAGCGGCGCCGCGGGAAGGCTGGGCTTATCCATACGTGATGTCGTCCTCTTTTGGCGCTTCCGGCAACAGCAGGGCGATGCTCAGGCGCAGCAGGGTGCCTGGCAACTTCGGCGAAGTGGCGCGCGGATTGTTAAAAATATCGACTTCGGCACCATGCTGCTGCGCAATCTCGCGCACGATGGCCAGCCCCAGGCCGCTGCCGTCGACATTGCTGCCAAGAATGCGGTAAAAGCGCTCGAACACGTGAGCCCGCTCTGCCGGCGCAATGCCGGGCCCCGTATCTTCCACTTCCAGGATGGCCAGTTCCAGGGTGCTGCGCACGCGCACCGTGACGCTGCCGCCAGCTGGCGTGTAGCGCAGGGCATTGTCGATCAGATTGCTCAGCAGCTCGCGCAGCATCATGGCATTGCCGGAAATCATGATCGAATAGGCGGGCTGTTCGAAGCCCAGGTCGATATGCTGGGCAAACGAGGCTTGCACCCAGTCCTGCACCACGCCGCGCGCCAGCTCGCTCAGCTCGATCGGCTCGAACGCCGTGCCCGCCTGCGGCTGGTTTTCCGCGCGCGCCAGGGCCAGCAGCTGGTTGACCAGGCGCGTGGCCGCTTCCGAGCTTTTCGCCAGCTGCAGCAGCGAGCGGTGAATCTCGTCGTGGTCTGTCTGGCGCAGGGCCAGCTCCGATTGCATGCGCATGCCGGCCAGCGGCGTCTTCATCTGGTGCGCCGCATCGGCGATGAAGCGTTTCTGCATGTCGATCGACAGCGACAGGCGCGCCAGCATCTCGTTGAGCGAACCGACCAGCGGCGTGATTTCCTCGGGCACCTGGCCCGATTCGATGGGAGATAAATCGTCGGGCGGCCGGGCGCGTATGCGTTCCTGCAATTGCGCCAGCGGCGACAGCCCGCGCGCCAGGGCGAACCAGACCAGGGCCAGGATGACGGGCAGGATGATGAACTGCGGCAAAATCACGCCCTTGATGATTTCATTGGCCAGCTGGGCGCGCTTTTCCAGCGTCTCGGCCACTTGCACCAGCGCGCGGTGCGGTTCATCGTCGTTGCCGGCGGGAATATCGAGATAGCTGAACGCCACGCGCACGGGCGTGCCGTGGATGGTGTCGTTGCGAAACAGCACCATGCCGCTGCGGTATTTGTCGGGGTCCTGCGGCGGCGGCAAGTCGCGGTCGCCGTCGAGGTATTCGCCGCGCGGACCCACCACCAGGTAATACAGGGTGTCGACGTCGTCGCCGCGCAGGAAGTCGCGGCCCTTGTTATTGCTGTTCTTGTCCGGCACGCGGCGCAGCAGCGCGCCGTCGGCCTGCTTGACCTGTTGCGTCAGCACGGTGACGCTGTCTTCCAGCGCATGGTCGAACGGCTGATTGGCGATGCCCTTGGCCACCAGATAGGTGATGGCGATGCTCATCGGCCACAGCAGCAGCAAGGGCGCCAGCATCCAGTCGAGGATTTCGCCGAACAACGAATGCTCGATGGTGTCGTCCTGCTCCGTCGTGGGCGGCTCGAACCAGTCGTCGTCGCCCGGCTCGTCCGCTGGCGCCTCGCGCGCCTTCACTTGCTGGCGGACCCGCTGGCCGGGGCTGCCGACTCGCCCGCTTCGGCGTTCAGGCGCGCCGCTTCCGAGAATTTTTCCAGGCAATAGCCGAGGCCGCGCACGGTGGCGATGCGCACGCCGCCCACCTCGATCTTCTTGCGCAGGCGGTGCACATACACTTCGATGGCGTTGTTCGACACTTCCTCGCCCCATTCGCACAGGTGGTCGACCAGCTGCTCTTTCGAGACGAGGCGGCCGGTGCGGCCCAGCAGTATTTCCAGCAAGCCCAGTTCGCGCGCCGACAGGTCGAGCATCTGGTCGTTGATGTAGGCGCTGCGCCCCACCTGGTCGTAGCTGAGGGGACCATGCTTGATGATGGTGGCGCCGCCGCCGGCGCCGCGGCGCGTCAGGGCGCGCACTCTTGCCTCCAGTTCCGACAGGGCGAACGGCTTGGCCATATAATCATCGGCACCGAGGTCGAGGCCATTCACGCGTTGTTCGATGGAATCGGCGGCCGTCAGGATCAGCACGGGCAGCAGCGAGGCGCGCGCGCGCAGGCGGCGCAGCACTTCCAGGCCGGACATCTTCGGCAGGCCCAGGTCGAGGATCAGCAAGTCGAATTCCTGGGTGGACAGGGCCGTATCGGCTTCCTGCCCATTTTTGACGCAGTCGATGGCATAGCCCGACTGGCGCAGCGAACGGGTCAGGCCATCGGCCAGTACGCTGTCATCTTCGGCAAGTAAAATACGCATGGTGAGACTTCCTCGGCTTGCGGCATAGAAGCTTGTATTGTGTTTCATTTCCCGCAAGGTGGCGAGTTTTTGTGAAAAACCAGGCTTGTATTGATCTGTTTCAAAACAAATCCACGTTCCGCTTGCATTGATCACTGTTTTTTTATACAGTACTGTCTGTGTAAAGAATTTAACCCACTGGCGCTATCGCAGGCTGCACGGTTCACGTAGATGCGTCACGTGAATCCGCAACTGTAGAACGGCTGAAAGAACATATGGACGATAAAAAAGCTGTAGTACCCGCATCGGAAAAAGCCAAGGCGCTCGCCGCCGCACTGGCGCAGATCGAGAAGCAGTTTGGCAAAGGTTCGGTCATGCGCATGGATGCCAGCGCACCGATCGAAGAAGTGCAAGTCGTGTCGACCGGTTCGCTCGGCCTCGATATCGCGCTGGGCGTGGGCGGCTTGCCGCGCGGCCGCGTGGTGGAAATCTACGGTCCGGAATCGTCGGGTAAAACCACGCTGACCCTGCAAACCATCGCCGAAATGCAAAAACTGGGCGGCACTTGCGCCTTTATCGATGCCGAGCACGCGCTCGACGTCGGTTACGCGCAAAAGCTGGGCGTGAACCTGCATGAATTGCTGATCTCGCAACCTGACACGGGCGAGCAGGCACTGGAAATCTGCGACGCCCTCGTGCGTTCGGGCAGCGTCGACCTCGTCGTCATCGACTCCGTGGCCGCACTGACGCCACGCGCCGAGATCGAAGGCGACATGGGCGATTCCCTGCCAGGTTTGCAGGCGCGCCTGATGTCGCAAGCGCTGCGCAAGCTGACCGGCTCCATCAACCGCACGAATACCCTGGTCATCTTCATCAACCAGATCCGCATGAAGATCGGCGTGATGTTCGGCAGCCCGGAAACGACCACGGGCGGCAATGCGCTGAAATTCTACGCTTCCGTGCGCCTGGACATCCGCCGCACCGGCTCGATCAAGTCCGGCGATGAAGTGATCGGCAACGAAACCAAGGTCAAGGTCGTCAAGAACAAGATCGCGCCGCCGTTCAAGGAAGCGCACTTCGACATTCTGTACGGCGCCGGCACCTCGCGCGAAGGCGAAATCCTGGACCTGGGTTCGGATGCCAAGATCGTGGAAAAATCCGGTTCGTGGTACAGCTACAACGGCGAACGCATCGGCCAGGGCAAGGACAACGCCCGTGCCTTCCTGCAAGAGCGTCCGGCGCTGGCCCGCGAAATCGAAAACAAGGTCCGCGCTTCGCTGGGCGTGCGCGAACTGCCGCCGCTGGCCGCTGAAAAGCCGGAAAAAGCGGATAAGGCCGCCGACAAGGCTGCCAAGGCTGCGGAAACCAAGGCAGAGTAGGTCGGATTAGCGCGGCAAAGCCGCGCGTAATCCGACAGCACCACAGACGTCAACAATGTTGTCGGATCAGACGTCAACAATGTTGTCGGATTACGGCCCAAGGGGCCTAATCCGACCTACGCATGGCTTGTTGCAAGGTGTGACCATGATCGCCGTCCCGCGCTGTTGCGCCGGGCGGCGATTGTGTTTGGGTGATGTGATTGTGGAATGAAAGACAAGGTGGGTGTATGGCCGCAGTACAACTAAGCCTGAAGGGCAGGGCGCTACGCTTTCTGTCGATGCGTGAACACAGCCGCATGGAATTGCGGCGCAAGCTGCAGCGCCATGCGCAGGAAGGCGACGACGTGGAAGCCTTGCTCGACAGCCTGGAGCAAGCCAACTGGCTGTCGCAGGAGCGCTTTTCCGAGTCCTTGATCCACCGCCGCTCGGCCCGCTTCGGCAACAGCCGCATCATGGCGGAGCTGCAAAGCCATGGCATAGGCGGCGAAGCGTTGCAGGAACTCAAGGCGGGCCTGGCCGAAGGGGAAGTGGCGCGCGCCTGCGAGGTGTGGCGCCGCAAGTTTGGCCAGGTGGCGCAGGATGCCGAGCAGCGCAACAAGCAGATGCGTTTTTTGATGCAGCGCGGTTTTTCGCAGCGCGCCGTGCAGGTGGCCTTGAAGGGGCTGGATCCCGACGAGGAATAGCTCATCCAGGGCTGCCCGGCCGCCACGCCGTGCCGCCAAGAACTGCGCTTTCAAACGTCGTCTGATTCCAGTATGGTGACGCCGCGTGATCGGGTATGCTGGCGCTCGAACGCTGTGCGATACGCGCAGCACCACTGATCGTGACAGGATGCAAGATGAGCAACTGGAATGCCGGCTATGTGGCCGAAATCGCCTATACCTATGGCTATTACGAAGAATTGAACCCTCTGCGCCTGCGCCTGCCCTTGCTGGCCGCCGGCCTGGCCTTGCCTGCCAGCGGCACGGCTTGCGAGCTGGGCTTTGGCCAGGGCGTCAGCGCCAATATCCATGCGGCGGCGTCCGCCACGCGCTGGCACGGCAATGATTTCAATCCGTCCCAGGCCGCCTTTGCGCAGGAGCTGGCCAACGCGGCCGACGCTGGCGCGCAGTTCACGGATGAATCGTTCGCGCAGTTTTGTTGCCGCGACGACTTGCCCGATTTCGACTTTATCTGCCTGCACGGGATCTGGAGCTGGGTTTCGGCGGAAAATCGCGCGCTCATCGTCGACTTCCTGCGGCGCAAGCTGAAGGTGGGCGGTGTCGTCTTCATCAGCTACAACACGCAGCCAGGCTGGGCCGCAATGATGCCGATGCGCGACTTGCTGGCCGAACATAGCCGCGTCATGAGCGCCCCGGGCCAGGGCGTGCTGGCCAGAGTCGCTGGCGCCATCGATTTCGTCGACAGGATGATCGCCACGCAACCGCGCTACCTGGACGCCAACCCGCAACTGGCGGACCGCTTCGAAAAACTCAAGGCGATGGATGGACATTATCTTGCCCATGAGTATTTCAATGCCGATTGGCAGCCTATGGCCTTTTCCAGCGTCGCGGCCATGCTGGGCGAGGCCAAGCTCGAGTTCGCCGCGTCCGCCAACTATACCGCTCTGGTCGACATGCTGAACCTGACGGCTGAGCACCAGCAGTTCCTGGCCGAGATACCCGATCCTATTTTTCGCGAGACGACGCGCTCCTTCCTCGTCAACGAGCAATTCCGCAGGGATTACTGGGTCAAGGGCGCACGCAGGCTGACGCCGTTCGCCCAGGCCAGTGCCTTGCGGGCCGTGCGCGTGATGCTGGCCGTGCCCCGCGACGAAGTGGTGTTGAGCGTGCATGGCGTGCTGGGCGACGCCGATATGGACGAGCGCGTCTATGCGCCCGTGCTGGACGCCATGGCTGACCATCGCGTGTACACGATAGGCGAACTGGAGCAGCAACTGGCTGGCAGCGAAGCCAGTCTGGCGGCCTTGCTGCAGATCATGCTGGTACTGGCCAGCAAGGGCAGCGTGTCTGCCGTCCAGGACGAGGCCGGCATCGCCGCTGCGCGGCCGCAGACGGCACGCCTGAATGCACACTTGCTGGAGCAGGCGCTGGCAAGAACCGATTTGCACATCCTCGCCAGCCCCCTGACGGGCGGCGGCGTGGTTGTATCGCATTTACAACAGCTCTTCCTGTGGGCGAAACTGCAAGGTTGTCCAACGCCGCAAGACTGGGTGCGCACGACGTGGCCCGTGCTGCTGCGCCTGAAGCAGCTGATGACGAAGGATGGGCAGCCCTTGTTGACGGAAGAGGAAAACCTGGCCGAATTGTTGGCGCAGGCACAGTATTTTTCCGCGCGCATCTTGCCTGTTTTACGCGCACTGGGTGTGACTGACTGAGGTACGGTGCCGGCCAGCCTGCCGGTGCCGGCAAGCCTGCTGCCAAGTTATTTGAATTGCGAATGATCGTCATTGATTTTGCGATTTTCGTTAATGATTTGCGGCGGGCGGCACAAGCAATAAAAAATTATGTTGCGGCGCAACTAGCGCCCTGTGTGCTACACTTTTAGGGTTTTTGCGGCGCCGCAGGTGCGGTTGCTGTTCGTAGAAGCTGCGAACAGAGTGCTTTAGGCACATGGCTGCTTACTAATTATGGCCGCGCAAGCGGCATCGGTCTTATGCCCCTGTCAACTCCCGTATCCCGGCGCGCCCTACGGCACTCCCGCGTTATCGACGTCCAAGCGTATATGCGCGACGACGGCCTGTGGGATATTGACGCCCATATCACCGATATCAAAAGCTATGACGCGACCCTGGCCTCCGGCCCCCGTCCCGCCGGCGCCCCTCTGCATGACCTCCATTTACGCATTACCGTCGATCGCGCACTGACCATTGTCGAGGCCGAAGCTGCCTCCGATGCCGTGCCCTATCCCGGTTTTTGCGATACCATCGGCCCCGCTTACAAGGCGCTGATCGGATTGAATTTATTGAAGAATTTCCGCCGCGACTTGAAACAGCGCCTGGCGGGAATCGCCGGCTGTACCCATTTGACCGAACTGGCGCAAGTCTTGCCGACTGCGACGGTTCAGGCATTTGCCGGCGATGTCTGGTCGACCCGTGACGGTGCGAATGCTGACTTATCGCATGAAAAGCCGTTTCAACTCGACAAATGCCACGCCCTGCGCACCGATGGCGGGGCGGTTGCACAGTATTACCCGCGCTGGGTAGCCAAAGCGTGACCCCGGCGCTGTATTTCCTGTTTTTTTGCACCACTAACCGTATTTTTACACATCAGTATCAGAAGGGAAGCCAGCATGAAAATCCATGAGTATCAAGCCAAAGAAATCCTCCGGCAGCACGGAGTGACGGTACCACGCGGTATTCCGTGCATGTCCGTCGAAGAAGCCGTCAAGGCTGCGGAAACCCTGGGCGGCCCGGTATGGGTTGTCAAGGCGCAGATCCACGCAGGTGGCCGCGGCAAGGGCGGCGGCGTGAAAGTGGCAAAATCGATGGAACAGGTCAAGGAATACGCTGACCAGATCATGGGCATGCAGCTGATCACGCACCAGACCAGCGCCGAAGGCCAGAAAGTCAACCGCCTGCTGGTGGAAGAAGGCGCCGACATCAAGCAGGAACTGTACGTTTCGCTGGTCACCGACCGCGTTACCCAGAAAATCGTCCTGATGGCGTCGTCCGAAGGCGGCATGGACATCGAAGAAGTGGCCGAGAGCCACCCTGAGAAGATCCACCACGTCACCATCGATCCGGGCGTTGGCCTGACCGATGCCCAGGCAGACGACATCGCCGCCAAAATCGGCGTGCCTGCCGGTTCCATCGCCGACGCGCGCGCCAACCTGCAAGGCCTGTACAAAGCCTACTGGGAAACCGACTGCTCGCTGGCCGAAATCAACCCGCTGATCGTCACCGGCAGCGGCAAGGTCATCGCCCTGGACGCCAAGTTCAACTTTGACCCGAACGCCCTGTTCCGTCATCCGGAAATCGTCGCCCTGCGCGACCTGGACGAAGAAGATCCAGCGGAAATCGAAGCGTCGAAATTCGACCTGGCCTACATTTCGCTCGACGGCAACATCGGTTGCCTGGTGAACGGCGCCGGCCTGGCCATGGCCACCATGGACACGATTAAACTGTTCGGCGGCGAGCCAGCCAACTTCCTGGACGTCGGCGGCGGCGCCACGGCAGAAAAAGTGACCGAAGCGTTCAAGATCATGCTGAAAAACCCAGGCCTGAAAGCCATCCTGGTGAACATTTTCGGCGGCATCATGCGTTGCGACGTGATCGCTGAAGGCGTCATCGCCGCAGTGAAAGCCGTTTCGCTGAACGTACCGCTGGTCGTGCGCATGAAGGGCACCAACGAAGACCTGGGCAAAAAGATGCTGGCCGATTCCGGTCTGCCTATCATCGCAGCCGACACCATGGAAGATGCAGCCAAGAGCGTCGTTGCCGCTGCTGCCGGTCAAGCTTAATTAAGGAATCAACATGTCCATTCTGATCAATAAAGATACCAAAGTCGTTACCCAAGGGATCACCGGCAAGACCGGCCAGTTCCATACCCGCGGTTGCCGCGACTACGCGAACGGCAAAGCTGCCTTCGTGGCAGGCGTGAACCCGAAGAAAGCCGGCGAAGATTTCGAAGGCATTCCTATTTTCGCTAACGTTACCGAAGCGAAAAAAGAAACCGGCGCCAACGTTTCCGTGATCTACGTGCCGCCAGCAGGCGCGGCAGCGGCGATCTGGGAAGCTGTCGAAGCTGAAATGGATCTGGCCATTTGCATCACCGAAGGCATTCCTGTCCGCGACATGATGGCCCTGAAAGACCGCATGGCTAAAGCCAACAGCAAAACCTTGCTGCTGGGCCCTAACTGCCCAGGCCTGATCACGCCAGACGAAATCAAGATCGGCATCATGCCAGGTCACATCCACAAGAAGGGCCGTATCGGCGTGGTTTCCCGTTCGGGCACCCTGACCTATGAAGCAGTGGGTCAGCTGACCGCACTGGGCCTGGGCCAATCGTCGGCAGTCGGCATCGGCGGCGACCCGATCAACGGTCTGAAGCACATCGACATCATGAAGATGTTCAATGATGATCCAGATACCGACGCGGTCATCATGATCGGCGAAATCGGCGGTCCGGACGAAGCCAACGCGGCTTATTGGATCAAAGACAACATGAAAAAACCGGTCGTCGGCTTCATCGCTGGCGTAACGGCTCCTCCAGGCAAGCGCATGGGCCACGCCGGCGCGCTGATCTCGGGCGGTGCCGATACGGCGCAAGCCAAGCTGGAAATCATGGAAGCTTGCGGCATCACCGTGACCAAAAACCCGTCGGAAATGGCGCGTCTGCTGAAAGCCATGCTGTAATTTCAGCCTGATTCATGCAGTATAAAAAAAGGAGCTTCGGCTCCTTTTTTTTGTCCGCAAGACAGGCCGATTCCCGCCCTGGGGCGACGGCGCTGGTCCGAATCCGCCCCAATGCGTCGCTTTTCTTTCCATGCCTGCCAACGCCGCCCCGGGGCGCCGCTGGCACGGCGCTTGCACCATGCACGGCGTGACCAACTGCACTCCGGGAGGATGCGATGCGCGCGCAAAGCGGATTTACCCTGATAGAACTGATGATCGTGGTGGCCATCGCCAGCATCCTGGCGGCCGTGGCCATTCCCCAGTACGGCGACTATACGATGCGGGCCAAGGTCAGCAACGTGCTGGCCGCTGCCGCGCCCCTGAAGACGGCCGTGGCCCTGTGCGTGCAGGAAAATGGCGGCGAGGCGGCCGCCTGCAGCACCCCCACCGAAGCCGTGCCCAGCGCCATCCCCGTGTTCAGCCCGACGCGCGAAGTGGCCGGCGCCAAGGTCGACAAGGGCAATATCGAGCTGACCCTGGCGGGCGACCTGGGCAGCGGCTTGGGCGGTCAGAAGGTGAACATGGAGTTGCAGCTCGGCACCAGCAGCCTGAGCTGGTTTAACAGCACCACCGTGACGAATGCGGCAGCCAAGGAAGCGATTACCCGCACGAATATTCCCAAGGTGGTGGCGACGCAGTAAGCGACACCTGCCGCGCCCGTGTCAGACGATTTTTTGCCGGTCCGCGATCAGCGCTTCATAGGTGAGGTTTTGCAGCAGCGTGTAGTGGGTCGGTTCCAGGTCGATGAATTGCACGCCATACGTATAGATTTCGGCCACTCCGGCGGCGTGGCCATTGGACGGCTTGCCCACGCTGACGTTCTGGATGCGGGCGCGCGTGTTGACGCGCATCTGATGCTTGTTCGGCTGCACCAGCAGGGTAAAGCTCAGTGCCACGCCTTCTTCATCGGGCGTGAGCATGCTGGGTGCCTCGATCAGCGCGCCCGAGACGCTGAGGTTGACGATGAACACGGGCACGGCCGCCACGTCGCGGTAGCTCAGCTGCGCGGGAATCTCCACCTTGACGCGCATGGCCGTGCGCAGGCTGGTGCCCTGGATGGCGTCGGGAAAGCTCAGGTGCACATAGTTGAGCGGACGGCCGAAGAGGCGCAGCACGCTGCACGCAAACGAACAGACGGTGACGCCGGAAAACACGCGGATGGTCAGCTTGTCGCCTTCGTTGAGCACGATGGAGGCGCCGTTTTCCATGGGAATCTTGACGATCAGGTATTCGTCTTTCACATAGCCGATCACGGTCGAGAAATGCTGGATCGGTTTGATGGTGCGGTGCGTGATGAACTGGATGCGTCCCCCCACCTGCAGATTCATGGCCTCGAATTCGAAGTCCTGGAGCTTGCTTTCCGCGGCGGGCGTGTTGCTTGTCATGCGATGCTCATCTGTATATGGTCGACTCGCAGTATGCATGATTTCTTGATGAAAAAGCATTCCTATCAATGAAATTCACTTTCGCATCGAAAAATACCATGGGCATGTGCCGGTGCGCGGTGCAGGCTTTACAATTGCGTCAATATTGACGAATGTAAATCTTATGCCACGCAGCTACTTCTGGACCATGTTGTTCCTGATCCTGCATCAAATCGACGCTGCCTACTGGAAAGAGTGGGAGATGTTTCACGTGCCGGGCGGCGTACAAAGTTTTCTCGTGTTTAACCTGGCGGCGATTGCCGTGGTGCTGGCCGGTTACCGGCACGTGCTGCTGGCCACCCCGCGAGCGCCCCTGTATGCTTGTGTCTGCGCCGCGCTGGGTGTGGGGACATGCCTGATCCATGCCGGCTTTGCGCTGGCAGGACTGGAACAATTCCACTTGCCCCTGTCCATGGCCATCATCGCGTTGTGCCTGGGCTGCGCCGTCTGGCTGCTGTGCGACTTGCGCCGCATCCGGGGCCGGCTGGCGCGCCAGGCGGCATAGTTACACTTCCGCGTGCCAATCGCCCGACTTGCCGCCATGCTTTTCCAGCACGCGCACGTTGGTCATGACCATGCCCCGGTCGACGGCCTTGCACATGTCGTAGATTGTCAGCAAGCCGATCTGCACGGACGTGAGCGCTTCCATTTCCACGCCCGTCTTGCCCGTGGTGTCGACCTGGGCGCGGCAATGCACGCTGTTGGCTGCTTCATCCACGTCGAAATCGACGGTGACGCGCGTGAGGGCCAGCGGGTGGCACAGGGGAATCAGGTCGCTGGTGCGCTTGGCGCCCATGATGGCGGCGATGCGGGCGATGCCCAGCACGTCGCCTTTCTTGGCGTTGCCGGAAATGATCAAGGCCAGGGTGGCCGGCTGCATGCGGATGGTGCCGGCGGCCACGGCGTTGCGGCGCGTGTCCTCCTTGCTGCCCACGTCGACCATATGGGCTTGGCCCGTAGCGTCGAAATGGGTCAGTTCCCCGGCGGGGGCTTGCTTGTCTGCTGTTGTCATGGCGTCAAAATAGGTGAGGAACGGGGGCGCGGCAGGCCGAATCACGGCCCCATGCCACTGGCATGGCGCGTGGGAATGGGCGCCGCTAACAAGGTATGATAGCACCCGTGAATTCAAAAACTCCCCTTCCGATCGTACTTGAAAACGCCGCTGCGGCATGGCTGCGCCGCTTGCGGCGCGCATCCGTGCTGGCTGCATTGTCGCTGGCGGCGCCCTGTGCGCTGGCGCAAACCTATACGTCCGCGCCAGCGGCGCCATCTGCCGGCGCGGCGGCCAAGCCGGGAAGCGGCTGGACGCCCTTGGCCGTGCCGCCGGCGCCGAATCTGCCGAACCTGGGCGATACCTCGCGCGAAGACCTGTCGCCGGCGATGGAGCGCAAGATCGGCGAGGAAATCATGCGCGGCATCCGCGGCGACCGCGACTATCTCGATGACGCGCCTTTGCTCGAATACCTGAATACCTTCGGCAACGCCCTCGTGGCGGCGCGCCCCAGCGTGCGCGGCGAAACGAATTACGACTATTTCTTCTTTGCCGTGCGCGACCCCCAGTTGAACGCGTTTGCCTTGCCGGGCGGTTTCATCGGTGTGCACTCGGCCCTGGTGCTGGCGGCGCAAACGGAGGCGGAACTGGCGTCCGTGCTGTCGCACGAGATCGGTCACGTGGCGCAGCGCCATATCGCGCGCATGCTGGGCCAGCAGCGCCAGGATGCCCTGATGCCTCTGGCCGCCATGCTGCTGGCGGCGCTCGCGTCGCGTGCGGGCGGCGACGTGGCCATGGGCGTGTTTGCCGCCGGCCAGGGCCTGGCCATCCAGCGCCAGCTCAATTTCGGCCGCGACGCCGAACGCGAGGCGGACCGCATCGGTTTCCAGATCATGGGCGAAGCCGGTTTCGACACCACCGGCATGGTGGCCTTTTTCGGCCGCATGCAGGCGGCCAGCCGTTCGTACAGCGACCTGATGCCCGCCTATCTGCAGACCCACCCGCTGACGACGGAACGCATCGCCGACATCCAGGCGCGCATCCGCGAGCAGCCGTACAAGCAGCGTGCGGACAGCCTGAGTTTCCACCTGGCCCGCGCGCGCGCCCGCGTGCTGCAGGATGAAAGCGTGCAAGGCTTGCTGAACGCCAAGGCCGTCTTCAAGACGCAGCTGGAACAGCAAAGCCGCTTCCAGGTGACGGCCGCCCATTACGGCTTGTCCTTTGTCGCCGTCAAGCAGGGCAAGCCGGCGGAGGCGCAAAAGGAACTCGATGCGGCCAATGCCGCCCTGCACCAGCCGGCCGGGCCGAATGTGCTGACGTCGGGCGGCACGCAGGGCCCCAATTCGCTGCTGGCGGCGATGGGGCTGGAAGTGCTGCTGATGCCGGCGCAAAAGAAGGAAGTGGCGCAACAGGCTTTGAAGGCGGCCGATGCGGCGCGCCAGCAGTTTCCCCTCTCGCGCGGCATTGCCCACCAATATGCGGAAGCGCTGATGGCTGCCGGCAAGCTGGAGCAAGCCACCTTGTACCTGCGCGAGCAGGTGCAGCTCTACAAGGAAGAGCCGGAACTGTACGATTTACTGGCGAAAGCCTATGCGGATCAGGGCAAGATGACCTTGCAGCATATGGCGCTGGCCGAATCGTACGTGCTGCAGGGCGCCACCATGGCCGCGCTGGACCAGCTGACGATCGCCCGCAAATCGACGGACGCGACCTTTTATGACCAGGCCGTGATTGATGCGCGCGAGCGCGAATTGCAGGAAAAGCGCCGCGAACAGATCAAGGACCAGAAGGGATAAGCCTTATTCGGCTTGCGGCATCGGCTGGAAGTCGAAGGTTTGCGGCACGGCGTCGTAGCGCAGCGGCTGCACGGCGATCTCCTTGCCGTCATGCAATAGGGTCAGCTTGCCCCGGCGCTCTTCCAGCCACGCCAGCAAGGCCTCGTCGCTGGCCACCTGGCCATCGACGTGCAGGGCGTCCAGCACTTGCGCCATGTCGCGGTCATCGACCTGCGCCACGACCTCGCCCTGGCGCAAGATCAAGACGCCGTTGTCGCACCAATACACCTGCTCGATCTGCTCCAGCGGCGCGCCCGTCTGCAAGACAAAACCGTGCCGCGGGTCGCTGCGGGCAATGTAGGGTGTCGCTTCCAGATTTACATACACGCGCTGCGGGCCGTTCTGGAAGAACCAGCAGCCGCGTTCGTCATGGCCGTAATTGCGGTTGATAAATCCCAGTAGGGCCTCGTGGGCGATCTTGTCGCCAGGCAGTTGTCGCTGTTGCGCATGCTGGTCGCGCATGCGCCAGTGGCCGCGCGCGTCCAGGCCCAGCCAGCCGTAGCAGTGCGGTACGTTCGGCCATTTGGCCAGGGCCTGTTTGACGAGTTCATCCATGTGTAGCGTTTTCCGTGTGCGTTTGCGAACTGCCAGCGTGACAGGTTTGCGGGGCCGGCGGCGCCATGTTGCCGCCCTCAAAAAAATGGAGCAGGCGCTGCGGCAGCCAGCGTGTGCTACCCGGCAACTTGCCTGCCGCAAAGCCGACGTGGCCGCCGTGGCGCGGATACTCGAGCGTGACCGTCGGCGCGGCGCTGCGCGGCAGGAAGCGCCCGGGCAGGAAGGGATCATTCTGCGCATTCAGTACCAGGGTCGGCACGGTGATGTCCTGCAAGACGTGCTTGGCGCTGGCGCGGTGCCAGTAATCGTCGGCGTCGCGGTAGCCGTGCAGGGGCGCCGTGACGACATTGTCGAAGGCGTGCAAGTCGCGCGCGGCCAGCATGGCCTCGCGCGCGAACAGGCCGGGAAACTGTTCCAGCTTGGCCAGGCATTTCGGTTTCAAGGTGTTCAGGAACATGCGCGTGTAGAGCCGGTTCGCGCCCGATGACAGGGCCTTGCCCCCTTGCGCCAGGTCCAGCGGGGCCGACACGGCCGCCGCCGCATCGATGAAATCGGCCTGGTGCTGCGACTGGCCCAGCCAGCACAGCAGGGCATTGCCGCCCAGCGAGACGCCGGCCGCATAAAATTTCCCCGTGGCGCGCGGGCGCAGGCGCTGCACGATCCAGTCTACTTCCTGCGCATCGCCCGAATGGTAGAAGCGGGGCGCCAGGTTCGCTTCGCCCGAGCAGCCGCGAAAATGCGGCACGGCGCCCGACCAGCCGCGCGCGGCCACCTCGGCCATCAGGGCGCGCGCGTAATGGCTGTTCGACGAGCCTTCCAGGCCGTGGAACAGCAGCACGAAGGGCTGGCCCGGCTGGCCGTCGACCAGGTCGACGTCGACGAAGTCGCCATCGGGCGCTTGCCAGCGTTCGCGGCGGAAGGCCACGGCCGGCTTGGCGAGGCACACGGCAGGATAAATCGTCTGCGCGTGGCCGCCAGGCAGCCAGAGCGGGGCGGTATAGGGGGCGTTGTCAATAAGCGGCAAGGACATCAGTGCAGTATCTGCGTTCCCGTGGCGTCGGCCGGCGCGCCGCCCGGGGCGATGGACGCGTGGTGCAGCACGATGCGCCAGCCGCGCGGCGTTTTCACATACACATTCGTGGCCAGCAGATGCGCCGGTGCGCCGTCTTCATTGGTGACGCCTTCGATGACCGTGTGCACCGAACTCATCAGATTGTGCGTTTCATGCAGCTGCGCCGGCACGATGTGCAGGCCGCCGCCCGCCAGGATGGTTTCCCACGAGGCGCGGATGGCGGCATGGCCGATCAGGCGCGCGCCGCCCGGGTGGATGCAGACGATTTCTTCATCGTCGGCCCATAGCGCCATCAGCGCTTCGAGGTCGGCGCGGTGCAAGGCATCGTAGAACGCCGCTTCGACTTCCGCGGCGCTGCCATTGAGTTCTTTCAGACGTTTCATGACGACTCCGGGCTGAACGGTATAACTTGATGCACATAAAAACGGCGCGCTGGGGGCGCGCCGCTGGGCAGTTTAATGATGGCCGGCGCTGGCGCCTTCCTTCAGGGTGTAGGCCGTGCCGCAGTACGGGCACTTGGCGATACCGTCCTTGTTGAATTCCAGAAACACGCGCGGATGCGATGACCACAGCGGCATGGCCGGGTTAGGGCAGTGGGCTGGCAAGTCTTTACCGTCGAGTTCGACCGCTGGCTGGGTGGTTTTTGTCATCTTGTCATGCTCCGTGAGGCTGTATGGATGGAAGTCGGCTGCTGCCAAAAGTACGATTTTAACGGATTCAGGCAGACAGCAAAAATCATGGCTAAAATGGCGGCTTGATCATCTTCGGCTGCGGCGCGGGTTTTCGCGGAAATATGGCGGCTGCAGCGCCACACTGACTGGATTTGCCTTGCCGGTATCACCGTTGCCGCCCTTGTCGTCTTGCACCATTGTTGTGCAGTTACCACACTCAGCCTGCCGGGGGCTCGCATGAACACCCGCGTGAACGCCGTCCCGGCCAGCAGCGATCATGCCGTGCTGAAAGATGCCTGGCGCGCCGGCCTGAACCTGGGGGCACCCACCCTGCTGGGCATCGCCGCCTGGGGCATGGTGGTGGGCGTGGCCATGGTGAAAAGCGGCCTGACTGTCGCGCAGGCGGGGGCCATGACCCTGTTTGTCTTTGCCGGCTCGGCCCAGCTCGCATCCTTGCCCCTGCTGGCCGCGCAAGCGCCCGTGTGGGTGATCTTTGCCACGGCCCTCGTCGTTAATTTGCGTTTTGTTATCTTTTCCGTGCTGCTGGCCCCGCATTTCGCCCATCTGCCGTGGCGCCAGCGCTTCGCGCTCGGCTATGTGGCCGGTGACATCACCGTGGGCCTGTTCCTGCAGCGCTATCCGCACGAAACGCCGGACCCGGCCAAGCTGCCTTTCCTGAAAGGCTTGATCTATCCCAACTGGCTGGCCTGGCAAACCGGTTCCTTCATCGGCATCGTGCTGGGCGCCATCGTGCCGGCCGAATGGGGGCTGGGTTTTGCGGGCACGCTGGCGATCCTGTGCGTGACGGTGCCGCTGATTCTGAGCCGCGCCGCCCTGTGCGGCGTGCTGGTGGCGGGCACGGTGGCCGTGCTGGCGTTCAGCCTGCCGTATAAGCTGGGCTTGCTGGTGGCCGTCGTGGTGGGCATGGTCAGCGCCATGGCCGTGGAAGAATTGACAGAAAAATGGACAAAACGCCATGTTTGACGGCATAGCCTTGGGCAGGGCCGATGTGTGGATCGCCATCGCCGTGCTGGTGGTGGCGACTGCCGCCACGCGCAGCACCTTCTGGCTGATCGGCCACCACATCACCATTCCGCGCCGCGTGGGCGAGATGCTGCGCTATGCGCCGGCCTGCGCGCTGGCGGCCATCATTGCGCCCGACATGCTGATGGAAGGGCCGCAAGTGCACTTTGACTTGTCGAATCTGAAACTCTTGTCGGGTATTGCCGCCACGCTCTTTTTCGTGATTCGCCGCAATATGCTGCAAACCATCGTGTTCGGCATGCTGGTTTTCACGGGCTTGCGACTGTTGCATGTTTTTCAGTAAAGCAGGACAAATCGGCGATTTGGTCTGGTCATTGCGGTAAAATAGCGCACTTCCTTCCACTCGTCATCTGGATCGCCATGTCAGCTGTTCTCAACTTCATCCGTCTGCAAGATTTGATCGCCCAAAATGCACTGCAAGGCAAGCGCGTATTCATCCGCGCCGACCTGAACGTTCCGCAAGATGACAGTGGCAAGATCACCGAAGATACGCGCATCCGCGCTTCGGTGCCGGCCATCCGTGCCGCCCTCGACGCTGGCGCCGCCGTCATGGTGACGTCGCACCTGGGCCGTCCCACGGAAGGCGAGTTCAAGCCGGCCGACAGCCTGGCGCCCGTGGCGGCCCGCTTGTCCGAGCTGCTGGGCCAGGAAGTTGCATTGAAACAAAACTGGGTCGACGGCGCCGGCCTGGAATCCCTGGCTGCCGGCCAGGTCGTCCTGCTGGAAAACGTGCGCGTCAACAAGGGCGAAAAGAAAAACAGCGATGAGCTGGCGCAAAAAATGGCGAAATTGTGCGATATCTACGTCAATGACGCGTTCGGCACGGCCCACCGCGCCGAAGCGTCCACGCACGGCATCGCCAAGTTCGCCCCTGTCGCCTGCGCCGGCCCGCTGCTGGCCGCCGAACTCGATGCGCTGGGCAAAGCGCTGCACGCGCCCGCCCGCCCGCTGCTGGCCATCGTTGCCGGTTCGAAAGTATCGAGCAAGCTGACCATTTTGAAAGCCCTGTCCGACAAGGTCGATAACCTGATCGTCGGCGGCGGCATCGCCAATACCTTCATGAAAGCCGTTGGCTTGAACGTCGGCAAGTCGCTGGTGGAAGCGGAACTCGTCGACGAAGCGAAAGCTATCATCGACATCATGGCCAAACGGGGCGCGCAAGTGCCGATTCCCGTCGACGTCGTGTGCGCCAAGGAGTTTGCGCCGACGGCCGCCGCCACCGTCAAGGACGTGGCCGACGTGGCGGATGACGACATGATCCTCGATATCGGTCCGAAAACGGCAGCCCTGCTGGCGCAGCAGATCGCCGCCGCCGGCACCATCGTGTGGAACGGCCCCGTGGGCGTGTTCGAATTCGACCAGTTCGGCAACGGCACCAAGACCCTGGCCCTGGCGATTGCCGAGTCGAAAGCATTTTCGATCGCCGGCGGTGGCGACACTCTGGCGGCGATTGCCAAATACGATATTACGGATAAAATCAGCTATATCTCGACGGGCGGCGGCGCTTTCCTGGAGTTCCTTGAAGGCAAGACACTACCGGCAGTGGAAATCCTGATGCAACGCGCCGGCTAAGACGGAGCGTTCAGCAGTTCAGTACCAAGCGCAGCCTGACCGCTGCGCTTTTACCTTGCCGGCGGCTGTCTCAAACCGGCCTTGCTCACCTTCGCTCGCGCACAAGGATTCCTATGCCACGTGGTACAAAAATCGTAGCAACAATCGGCCCCGCCTCCACCGACTTCGATATCCTGGTCAAAATGATACGTGCGGGCGTCGACGTGGTGCGCTTGAATTTTTCCCACGGCAAGGCGCAGGACCATATCGACCGCGCCGCGCTGGTGCGCCTGGCGGCGGCCGAGTGTGGCCGCGAAGTGGCCATCATGGCCGATATGCAAGGGCCGAAGATTCGCGTCGGCAAGTTTGAAAACACGCGCATTCAGCTCGAAGCGGGCGAGCGCTTCATCCTCGACGCCAAGTGGGGAGAAAACGGCGAGCTGGGCAACCAGGAACGGGTCGGCCTCGACTACAAGGCCTTGCCACGCGACTTGCACAAGGGCGACGTGCTGCTGCTGAATGATGGCCTCATCGTGCTGATCGTCGAGCGCATCCACGGCAGCGAAATCCACACCACCGTCAAGATCGGCGGTGAGTTGTCGAATAACAAGGGCATCAACCGCCAGGGCGGCGGCCTGTCCGCGCCCGCGCTGACGGCCAAGGATATGGAAGATATCAAGACGGCCATGAGTTTCCAGGCCGACTATCTCGCCATTTCCTTCCCGAAATGCGCGACCGACATGGAAATGGCGCGCCAGCTGGCCAATATCGCCGGCGAACCGTACCACCACAAGCCGATGATGATCGCCAAGATCGAGCGGGCGGAAGCCATTCCCGCGCTGCAGGAAATCCTCGATGCCTCCGACGGCATCATGGTGGCGCGCGGCGATTTGGCCGTCGAGGTGGGCAACGCGGCCGTGCCGGCCTTGCAGAAGCGCATGATCAAGATGGCGCGCGCGTCGAATAAATTAGCCATCACGGCCACGCAGATGATGGAATCGATGATCGTCAACGCCGTGCCCACGCGCGCCGAAGTGTCCGACGTGGCCAATGCCGTGCTCGACGGCACGGATGCCGTCATGACGTCGGCCGAAACGGCCTCGGGCAAGTACCCGATCGAGACGGTGGAAATGATGGCCGCCATCTGCGTCGAAGCGGAGCAGTCCGAATACAACAAGCTCGATGCCGACTTCCTCAACGTCACGTTTACCCGCATCGACCAGTCGATCGCCTACGGCGCGCTGTTTACGGCCCACCACCTGCGCGTGAAAGCCATCGTGGCGCTGACGGAATCGGGTTCCACCGCCTTGTGGATGAGCCGCCACAGTATCGATACGCCGATCTATGCGCTCACGCCGAGCGTCACGACATTGCGCAAAGCCGCGCTGTACCGCAATGTTCGGGCGTATCATCTGATGCAGAACGCTCCCAGCGCGCAAGTGCTTAAGCAGGCGGAAGAGCTGCTGGTGGCGCAGGGCATCGTCAAAAAAGGTGACATGATCGTCGTCACCTGGGGCGAGCCGATGGGCCAGGTGGGCGGTACGAATGCATTAAAGATTGTGACAGTCGGCGAATTTGAATAAGGCCCAAGAATTCAGGCGCCGGCGCGGTTATTGACCACCGCGAAGCGCCGCAACGGTTTCTATTGTTATCTGGAGTATTACCATGTCTCTCGTATCCATGCGTCAACTGCTGGACCATGCCGCCGAAAACGGCTATGGCATTCCTGCTTTCAACGTCAACAACCTGGAACAAGTGCAAGCCATCATGGCTGCCGCCGATGCGCTCAACAGCCCGGTGATCATGCAGGCGTCCGCCGGCGCGCGCAAGTACGCCGGTGAAGCGTTCCTGCGCCACCTGATCGACGCCGCCGTCGAAGCGTATCCGCACATCCCCGTCGTCATGCACCAGGATCACGGCCAGTCGCCGGCCGTCTGCATGGCCGCCATCCGCTCGGGTTTTACTTCCGTGATGATGGACGGTTCGCTGGAAGCGGACGGCAAGTCGGTCGCGTCGTACGAATACAACGTGGAAGTGTCGCGTGAAGTGGTGAAATTCTCGCACGCCATCGGCGTGACGGTGGAAGCGGAACTGGGCGTGCTCGGTTCGCTGGAAACCATGAAAGGCGACAAGGAAGACGGCCACGGCGCCGACGGCACCATGACGCGCGAGCAACTGCTGACGGATGTGGCGCAAGCGGCCGATTTCGTGCAGCGCACCCAGTGCGACGCCCTGGCGATCGCCATCGGCACCTCGCACGGCGCCTACAAATTCACGCGCAAGCCGACGGGCGACATCCTGGCCATCGACCGCATCAAGGAGATCCACGCGCGCATCCCGAACACCCACCTGGTGATGCACGGTTCCTCGTCGGTGCCGCAGGAATTGCTGGCCATCATCCGCGAATTTGGCGGCGACATGAAGGAAACCTACGGCGTGCCAGTCGAAGAAATCCAGGAAGGCATCCGTCACGGCGTGCGCAAGATCAACATCGACACCGATATCCGCCTGGCGATGACGGCCGCGATCCGCAAGTACCTGTTCGAAAACCCGTCGAAATTCGATCCGCGCGACTTCCTGAAGCCCGCCCGCACCGCCGCCGAGCAAATCGTGCGCGCGCGCATGCAGGCTTTCGGCTGCGAAGGCCAGGCGTCGAAAATCAAGGTCATCACGATGGAAAAAATGGCCGAGCGCTACAAGGCCGGCGAGCTGTCGCAAATTGTGAAGTAAAATTCTGTCTGGAACGGGTCGGAAGCAATGCTCCGTGCCCGATTTTCTCGACCGGCGGGCGCCTTCCCTGCCTGCCGGTTTCGTTTCATCCAACTATTCCCCCGCTATGAACAGCCTCTATCAGACTTCCATCCATTCCCTGCCATTGCTGGGCCACGGCAAGGTCCGCGACAACTACGCCGTTGGCGACGACAAGATCCTGATCGTCACCACGGACCGCCTGTCGGCCTTCGATGTCGTCATGAATGAGCCTATCCCCGGCAAGGGCAAGGTCCTCAATCAGATGAGCGATTTCTGGTTCGAGAAACTGGGCCATATCGTGCCGAACCACCTGACCGGCGTGGCGCCGGAGTCCGTGGTGGCGCCCGAGGAAGTGGAGCAAGTCAAGGGCCGCGCCGTCGTGGCCAAGCGCTTGAAGCCCATCATGGTCGAGGCAGTCGTGCGCGGCTACATCATTGGTTCGGGCTGGAAAGATTACCAGGACACGGGCAGCATCTGCGGCATCAAGCTGCCAGCCGGCCTGCAACAGGCGGAAAAGCTGCCGGAACCGATCTTCACCCCGGCGGCCAAGGCCGAACTGGGCGAGCATGACGAAAACATCAGCTTTGCGGAAATGGAAGAGCGCATCGGCGCGGAACTGGCCGCCAAGATGCGCGACGTCGCCATCGCCCTGTACAAGACGGCCGCCGAATATGCGGCCACGCGCGGCATCATCATCGCCGACACCAAGTTTGAATTCGGCCTGGACGACAATGGCGTCATGCATCTGATGGATGAAGTGCTGACGGCCGACTCGTCGCGCTTCTGGCCCGCCGACTCCTATCAGCCTGGCATTTCGCCGCCGTCGTTCGACAAGCAATTCGTGCGCGACTACCTGGAAACACTGACCTGGGGCAAGACCGCACCGGCGCCGGCGCTGCCGGCCGACGTCATTGAAAAAACCCAGGCCAAGTACTTTGAAGCCATCGAACGCCTGACGGGCGAGAAGCTGAAGGCCTGAGATGAGCGAGCAGAATAAGCCGCTGGTCGGCGTCATCATGGGTTCGTCTTCGGACTGGGACGTGATGCAGAATGCGGTTGCCATCCTGAAACAGTTTGGCGTGCCGTACGAAGCGCAAGTCATTTCGGCGCACCGCATGCCCGACGAGATGTATGCGTACGCGAAAAGCGCACGCGCGCGCGGCTTGCGCGCCATCATCGCCGGCGCCGGCGGCGCGGCCCACCTGCCTGGCATGGTGGCCGCCATGACCATCGTGCCCGTGCTGGGCGTGCCCGTGCCGTCGAAGTATTTGCGCGGCGAAGATTCCATGCTGTCGATCCTGCAAATGCCCAAGGGCGTGCCGGTGGCCACCTTCGCCATCGGCGAAGCGGGCGCGGCGAATGCGGCGCTGACGGCCGTGGCGATGCTTGCCGCCAACGACGACGCCCTGGCCGAGCAGCTGGAAGCCTTCCGTGCCACGCAAACGGCCGCCGCCAAGGCCATGGTCTTGCCTGAATAATGTGTTTGAAAAATAATGAATAGTAAATCGACTTCCCCATTGCTACCCGCCGCCAACCCACCGGCGTGGCTGGGCGTGATGGGCGGCGGCCAGCTCGGCCGCATGTTTGCCCAGGCCGCCCAGAGCATGGGCTACCAAGTGGCTGTGCTGGAACCGTCCGACGCCTGCCCTGCGGGGCAGGTGGCGCAGCGCCTGGTCAATGCCGGCTACAGCGACGCGGCAGGGCTCGACGCGCTGGCGGCGCAATGCCTGGCCGTCACCACGGAATTCGAGAACGTCCCGGCCGACAGCCTGTCGCGCCTGGCCGAACGCGTGTTTGTCGCCCCCAACGTCCACGGCGTGTCGGTGGCGCAAGACCGCATCGCGGAAAAACGTTTCTTTGTCGCTTGCGCCCCGAAATCGGGCGTGCTGCCGGCGCCGCATACGGTGATCGCCACGCAGCTTGACATCGACGGCATCGCCGACGACTTGCTGCCGGGCATTTTGAAAACCGTGCGCATGGGCTATGACGGCAAGGGCCAGTTCCGCGTGCGCACGCGCGACGACGTGCGCGCCGCCTTCGCGGAAATGGGCGAAGTAACTTGCCTGTTGGAAAAGATGCTGCCGCTGGCCTATGAAGTGTCCGTGCTGACGGCGCGCGGCGTGGACGGCGCATCGGTCGTGTATCCGATCGCCGAAAACGTGCACCGCGACGGCGTGCTGTTTACCACCACGGTGCCGGGCCCGAACGTGTCGGACGACTGCGCCGCCAGGGCGCAGCGGGCGGCGCAGGCCATGGTTGCCGAACTCGGCTATGTCGGCGTGCTGTGCATCGAATTTTTCGTGCTGGAAGATGGCAGCCTTGTGGTCAACGAAATGGCGCCGCGCCCGCATAACAGCGGCCACTACACGATGGATGCCTGCGTCACCAGCCAGTTCGCGCAGCAGGTGCGGGCCATGGCGCGCCTGCCGCTGGGCGAGGTGCGCCAGCATTCGCCGGCCGTGATGCTCAACCTCCTCGGCGACGCCTGGTTTGCCGACGGCAGCGATGTCGCCAGCGAGCCGGCCTGGGACCGCATCCTGGCCTTGCCGGGCGCGTGTCTGCACCTGTACGGCAAGGACGATCCGCGCCGTGGCCGCAAGATGGGTCACCTGACCTTCATCGCCGCCACCTTGCAAGAGGCGCAGCAGCGCCTGCGCGATGCGTGCCTGATCCTGGGAATCGCGCCGTGAGCGTGCCCGCACACGACCTGGCGGCGGCGGCCGCCGTGCTGGAAGCGGGCGGCCTCGTCGCTTTCCCGACGGAAACCGTGTACGGCCTGGGCGCCGATGCGGAAAACCCGGCCGCCGTGGCGCGCATCTATGAAGCCAAGGGCCGTCCCTCGGACCATCCCGTGATCGTGCACGTGGCGCCGGGCGCCGACCTGGCGCACTGGTCCGATGATATTCCAGTCGAGGCGGAACAGCTGGTGGCGGCCTTCTGGCCCGGCCCGCTGACCCTGATCGTCAAGCGCGCCGCGCATATCCCCGATGCCGTTTCCGGCGGCCAGGATACGGTGGGCTTGCGCTGCCCCTCGCATCCGGTGGCTATCGAACTGCTACGCACTTTCAAGGGCGGCAACGGCGGCCTGGCGGCGCCGTCGGCGAACAAGTTCGGCAACGTCAGCCCCACCACGGCGCAGCACGTGCGCGATGAATTCACGGCGGAGCTCGACAGCGGCTTGCTGGGCCTGGTGCTCGACGGCGGGCAGAGCGACGTGGGCATCGAGTCGACCATCGTCGACCTGTCGCGCCTGGCCACGCACGGTCCCGTGTTGTTGCGTCCCGGCCATATCAGCAGCGAGCAGATCGCCGCCGTCATTGGCCGCGCACCGGCCGTGGCCGACGCGGCCGCACCGCGTGCCTCGGGCACCCTGGAATCGCACTATGCGCCACACACGCCTGTTGCGATGCAGCACAGCGACGACGTGCGCGCCACCTTGAACCGCCTGCTCAATGACGGGCGCCGCGTGGCGCTGATCCACTACTCGGATCTGCCGCCGGCCAGCGCCAGCGTGCGCCTGGCCGCCAGCCCGGAAAACTACGCACATGCGCTGTATGCCTCGCTGCGCACGATGGACCAGGTCGGCGCCGAGCTGATCCTCGTCGAAGCGCCACCGACGGGCCCCGCGTGGCTCGGCGTCAACGACCGTTTGCGGCGTGCCGCATTCGGCTCAAGTGGTATCTTGCAGCAATTCCTGTCCGTCTGAAAAAAGCCCCGCAAGGGGCTTTTTCTTGATGCAGCGCAATAGCAATGCTTGCCACGAAACATAGTAAATCCTCCATAATTCAGCAGATCGCCCGGCCATCACAGGGCGCAGGCGGTGTTGTTATTTCGTTGATTTTTAAAGCATATTTTCTATACAAGCCTCTGGAACGATGGCATATTAGTTGGGTAACGAATAGCACGCCCGTTCGTTTAGAAACCATAAAAAAGACCGAGGAGACAAAATGCATCAAACAAAATTTGCGCTGGCCGTGCTGGCTGCGGCTGTCCTTGCAGGTTGCGGCGGCGCCAGTGGCGGTGATCAAACCTTGAAAGTCAAGTACACGGCGCAGGTGTCGTTCGGCGACAGCCTGTCCGATGTCGGTTCGTATGCCGTGGGCACAGTGCTGGCGAAAGGTGGCGGCAAGTTCACCATCAATGGCGACAATACCAAGATCAATCCTGAACTGACAGGCAAGAACTGGACCGAGCACCTGGCCGCGCAATTCGGCCTGGCCGCCCCATGCGCCGCCGAGACTGGCCTGGAAGGCAATGCGGCAAAAGGCTTGTCTGTTCCACGCGTCAAGCATCCGGGCTGCTACGGCTACGCCATGGGCGGTTCGCGCGTGACCAACCCCGTCGGTCCGAACAACAAGTTGACGGGCAGCGAGCTCGGTGCCCTGACCGTGCCCGTGGTGACGCAGATCGCGAACCACCTGGCTGCTTCCGGGGGCAAGTTCAGCGGCACGGAAGCCGTTTTCGTGATGGCGGGCGGCAATGACGTGCTGTTCCAGCTCGGCGCATTGCAGGCCGGTGCGACGGCGGCCGGCAAGACGGCGGGCGCCGATGCGGGCGCCAAGGCTTTTGCCACCAATTTAACCATGGCCCTGGCCGCCGGCGCGCCCAATCCCGCCACGGCGGCCGCCTCCATCGGCGCCGCCATCAAGACGGCCAGCGCGGCGCCTGGCGCCACCTCGGCGACCATCGTCGGTGCCGCGGTGCAAGCGGCCGTGATTGCCGGCAATACGGCGGTAGGCGCGCTGGAAGTGTATGGTCCGCTGGTCACCAAGGCGCAAGCCGATGCGACGGTCACCGGCAATGCTGCCGGCGCCAAGGCCGGCGCCGATTATGCGGCGGCCCAGGGGCCGTTGCTGATTGCCGCCATGAAACAAGCGGGTACTGAACTGGTGGCGCTGGTCAAGGATCAGATCATCGCCAAGGGCGCCAACTATGTCATCGTCAACAACTTGCCGGACGTGGCCGGTACGCCATCGGGCTTGAGCAAGGATGCCAATACCAAGACGCTCATCAATGCCATGGTCAGCGCCTTCAATGGCGAACTGAGCGGTGGCCTGAGCGGCAATGCGAAAGTCTTGCTGGTCGACGTGTTTGCCGTCAGCCATGACCAGGGCGTCAACCCTGGCCCGTATGGCTTGACCAATGTCAGCGAGACGGCGTGCGACCTGAGCGCACCTGGCAATATCCTGGGTAGCTCGCTGGTGTGCAATGGCTCGAACCTGAAAGCGGGCGACGTCAGCCACTACGCGTATGCCGACGATGTGCACCCTACGCCGTTCAACAACCTGTTGCTGGCCCGTTATGTGGCCAAGGACATGGTCGTGCGGGGCTGGCTGTAAGGAATCGCCGCGCCAGCCGCGTCCCGGGGACGGGGCTGGCGCCGGCAGCGACAAGACTGGATAGCCCGGCTATCCGCACATAATGATCAGGAGACAAGATGAAAAATCGTTTGAATACCGCTGTACGCGTGCTGGCCGCCGCCGCCGCGATGGCCATGGCGACGGGCGCTTCTGCGCAAAGCGCAGGCACCTGGATGGCCAAGGTCGGCCTCAACAAAATCACGCCCCACGTCGATAGTGGCGACATTTCTGCGCCGGCACTGCCGGGCACGAAGGCCGACGTCAAGGCGGATACCAAGCCCATCCTGACCTTTGCCTACATGATCACGGACAATATTTCCGCTGAAATGATCCTGGGCGTGCCGTACAAGCATGACCTGATGGGCGATGGTGCCATCAAGGGCACGGGCAAGCTGGGGACGGCGGAAGCCTTGCCGCCGACGGCCTTCATCCAGTACCGTTTCTTCCAGCCCAATGCGATGATCCGTCCTTACGTGGGCGCGGGCTTGACGTATGCATATTTCCAGAAGGAAAAAGGCTCGGGCCAGATGACGGCCTTGCTGGATCCGGGTGGAGCGCCCGTCACTTACCGCATGGACAACAAGCTGGCAGGCAGCCTGGTGGTCGGCAGCACCCTGTCCTTCAACGAGCGCTGGTTTGCCGACGTGGCCGTGGTCAAGACCTTCCTGAAAACCAAGGCGAAATTCTCGACGGGGCAGACGCAGGACATCAAGCTCGATCCGCTCGCCGTGAGTGTCAGCATCGGGTATAAATTTACCCTGTAAAACAAAAAATCCGCCTCGGCGGATTTTTTTTTGTCCCGCTCAGGCTGGCGGTGTATTGAACTTACCATTGTGGAAGATCAAGGGCGGCTGCGCGGCAAACGCGCATTGTTCTACTTCGCCCACGAAAATGACGTGGTCGCCTTCTGGATAGCGGCTGCGGTTGTGGCATTCGAACCAGGCCGACGCGCCTTTCAGGATGGGCTGGCCCGTGCGCGACAGTTCGTATTCGACGTCGTCGAAGGGATTCGGCGTGCGCCGTGCAAAGCGCTGCGCCAGTTCAGCCTGCTCGGCGCCCAGCACATTGATGACGTAATGCGAGTTGCCGCTGAAAATCGGCATGCTGTTCGCCACCGTGCCCAGACTCCACAGCACCAAGGGCGGCGACAGCGAGACGGAATTGAAGGAACTGGCCGTCAGACCGCGGAAACTGCCGTCGGCCAGGCGCGTCGTGATGACCGTCACGCCGGTGGCAAACTGTGACAATGCCTGCCGAAAATGTGCCGTATCGAATTCTTGCGCTGGCGCGCGGGGAGAGCGTGTGTTCATGGGTGACCTGTCTATTTGCTGACATTATGCCAAAAATCGGCCACGCCAGCGCAATCGTGGCCGGCATGCCCCTTATGTGCGGTGCATCACGCGCCGTTTCAAGCGGCACTGCAGGCCATGGCGCTTTGCGTTACAGTA
Organism: Janthinobacterium sp. HH106; assembly: GCF_001758725.1. Classification (NCBI taxonomy): domain Bacteria; kingdom Pseudomonadati; phylum Pseudomonadota; class Betaproteobacteria; order Burkholderiales; family Oxalobacteraceae; genus Janthinobacterium; species Janthinobacterium sp. HH106. The sequence goes on from NZ_LRIC01000048.1 coordinate 254,189, forward strand.
ATGAAATGATACGTCGCACAGGCGTTGCGGGAGGACATCATGAACCAACAGACGGAAGTGGCGGTATTCGGCGGTGGCTGTTTCTGGTGCCTCGCTGCCGTGTATGGGGAAGTGCGCGGCGTGACGCGCGTCGAGTCCGGCTACACGGGCGGCACGGTGCCCAACCCCACATATGATCAGGTGTGCACGGGCGAGACGGGCCACGCGGAAGTGGTACGGCTGGAATTCGATCCCGCCGTCATCCCTTACCACGATTTGCTGGAAATCTTTTTTACCTTGCACGATCCTACCACCCTGAACCGGCAGGGCAATGATGTCGGCACGCAATTTCGCTCCGTTATCCATTATCAGTCGGCGGAGCAGGAAAGCGTGGCGCGCAAGGTGCTGGCCGAGATGGCCGGCGTGTGGGATGCTCCGATCGTCACGCAGCTGGCGCCGGCATCGGTCTTTTATCCGGCCGAGGATTACCACCAGAATTATGTCGAGCAGCATCCCTTGCAGGGCTATTGCGCCCTCGTTGTCGTGCCCAAGGTGGAAAAATTCCGCGCCATGTACGCCGAGCGCCTGAAGTAAGCGCCCCGCGTGGGCATCAGGATCAGGTCGCCAGCAGGGGCGCCGGCCTGGCGTCCTGCGCATACATGTAGTTGCGCGACCAGGGCAGGGTGGAGGAGCGCCGGCCCGCCTTCACGCAGACGATCTGGTACAGGCTGATCAAATCTTGCTCAAAGGCATAGGCGCAGCCGGCCAGGTAGACGTGCCAGATGCGGAAGCGCCGCTCGCCCGCCAACGGACGGATCTGCTCGGCATGGGCTTCGAAATTTTCCGTCCACAGGGCGCAGGTGCGCGCATAGTGGCGCCGCAGGTTTTCCACGTCCAGCACTTCCAGCCCCCCTTGCTGCATGGTTTTCAGGACATTGCCGATATGGGCCAGTTCGCCGTGCGGAAACACATATTTTTCGATGAATTCCCCGCCGCCATACGGCGTTTCGCCATTCTCCGGGTCGGTCGAGGTGATGCCATGGTTCATCGCCATGCCGTCCGGCGCCAGCAGCTTGTTGATGATGGAAAAATAATCGGGCAAATGTTTCAAGCCCACGTGCTCGAACATGCCCACGCTGGTGATGCGGTCGAACTGGCCCGTCACGTCGCGGTAGTCTTGCAGGCGGATGTCGATCAGGTGGGCCAGGCCGGCCGCCGCCACGCGCTCGCGCGCCAGCGCGTACTGGTTTTCCGACAGGGTGACGCCCACGCAGCGGGCGCCATATTGTTGGGCGGCACGCATGACGAGCGCGCCCCAGCCGCAGCCGATGTCGAGCAGGGTCTGGCCCGGTTGCAGCTGGATTTTCTTCAGGATATGGTCGATCTTCTTGACTTGCGCCTGCGCCAGCGTTTCATCGCCGTGTTCGAAATAGGCGCAGGAATACACGAGGGCGGGGTCGAGGAATTGCTCGTAGAAGGCATTCGACACGTCATAATGGTAGCGGATGGCTTCGGCATCCTTGCTCTTGTCGTGCGTAAAGCTGCGCACGATGCGGGCCAGCTTGCCTTCCGGTTTCAAGGTGTTGCGCGCCAGGGCATTACAGATGGCAATCATGTCCTGGGCCGTGCCCTTGACTTCGATATTGCCTTCCACATAGGCCGAACCCAGGTTGGCCAGCGAGGGGTTCAGCAGATAGCGGGCCGAGGCGACGGTCGGCAGGCGGATGGTGACTGTGGGCGTTTCGCTGGACAGGTCGACATGCTGGCCATTCCACAATTCTATGCGCAGCGGCAAGGCAGTCTTGCTGCGGATACCGGCAATCCAGGACTTGAGTTGGTTTTGTACAAACAAAATAGCCTCCAATGAAGCGGCCGCTGTTGCGGCCGCAAATTGAGAAACAATGTCATTTAGTAACTTCTACCCTCATAGCCTACACCGATATTGACCAGCTTGCTTTGCGCCGCCTTGACTGTCCTGCTTATGGTTGCAAGCGTTGCATGCTCCATTGCCCGTCAGCACCGCGTGTAAACACGATGCGGTCGTGGAAGCGCGAACGGCGCCCCTGCCAGAATTCGATGCGTTCCGGCTGCAAACGGTAGCCGCCCCAGTGGGCCGGGCGCGGCGGTGGCGCGTCGCCGACGGCGGCCACCACGGCCTCGTAATTGCTTTCCAGTGCGGCACGGTCGGCGATAGGGGCGCTTTGCTGCGAGGCAATCGCCGACAAGCGGCTTTGCACGGGGCGTACATTGAAATACTCGTCGCTCTCGGCGGCCGTGGTTTTCACCACCGTGCCCTCGATGCGCACTTGCCGCTCCAGCTCGCCCCAGAAGAACAGCAGGGCGGCGTGCGGGTTGTGTTCGAGCTGCTGGCCCTTGTCGCTCTGGTAATTCGTGTACCAGGTAAAGCCACGCTCGTCGAACTGCTTGATCAGCACGATGCGCGAGCTGGGCTTGCCGTCGGCACTGACGGTGGACAAGCTCATGGCGTTCGGCTCCAGCACCTGGGCTTTGACGGCCTCGGCAAACCATTTCTGGAACTGGGCGATGGGATCGGCCAGCACATCCGTCTCGCTCAGGCTCGATTGCACGTAATCGGTGCGCATGGCCGCCAGCATGGCGGCCGCGTCCGGCTGGGCTGCCGTTGCGGGCGCCTCGGGAGCGATGCCGCGGCGGCGCTGCATGGCCGTGCCCAGCTGCTCCATCTGTTGCGCACTGAACAGGCGCTTGGCCATCGGTGCCAGCTGGCCCTCTTCCTTGCTCATGTGGGCCTGGTAGGCGGCCACATAGTCGCGCACGCCATGGGCGGACAGTTGCACGCCCGTGCCGGCCGCGATGGCGTCCAGTTCCGGGCGCAGGGTCAGCCAGGCCTGGTCCATGCGCTGGTGGTCGGCCAGGATTTCCGGCACCAGGGTCACCAGCAGGGCCGCATCGTCGCCCGTGGCCGTGGCCTGCAGCATGGGCATCAGGTCTTGCTCTTCATCGTCATGGTGCAGATGGGCGGCCTTATTGAAATATTGCAACACCGCCTTGGCCGCCTGCTGCGCGTCCGCCGTGTTGCCATGCTGCACCAGGTGGGCCAGCAGGTTTTGCAGGGTCGTCAGTTGCTTGCGGATCTTGTCGTGGCAATGCTTGAGCACGGCGATGGGCTGGTCAAAGCCGGGAACGGAGTCGAACAGGGGAGCGGTCATGGCGAGTTCTCGTGGTGAACGGTGTGGGGGCGCGGCGACAAACGGAGCTTGTCGCTGTGTCAATTCGGCTATTTTAGAATATCCGCCAGCGCAGTGTCCGTTAAAATGGCGCCATGCATACCTCCACCAATGAACTAATTTCCATGGACTTGACCGAGATCGATTTTGAACGGCGTTTCGGCGGCATAGCCCGCCTGTACGGCGCCCCCGCGCTGGAACGTTTTCGCGCGGCCCACGTGTGTGTGATCGGCGTGGGCGGCGTCGGTTCCTGGATCGTCGAAGCGCTGGCGCGCAGCGCCGTCGGCCGCCTGACCCTGATCGACCTCGACAATGTTGCCGAATCGAACATCAACCGCCAGATCCAGGCCATGAGCGACACCATCGGCAAGGCCAAGATCACGGCCCTGGCCGAACGCATCGAACTGATCAACCCCTTGTGCCAGGTCACGCAGATCGAGGATTTCATCACCCCCGATAACCTGGAGCAGTTGCTGGGCGGACGCGATTTCGACTACCTGGTCGACGCCATCGACAATGCCAAGGCGAAAGCAGCCGTGATCGCGTATTGCCGCGCGCGCAACATCCCCATGCTGACCATCGGCAGCGCGGGCGGGCAGACGGATCCGACACTGATCGCCGTGCGCGATTTGTCGAAGACGGAGCAGGAACCGCTGCTCAAGAGAGTACGAAAACTGTTGCGCACCGAATATGGTTTCCCCCGTGGCGTGAAAAACAAATTCAATGTCGATGCCGTGTTTTCCATGGAGCCGTTGAGCACGCCAGAGAGCGCGGAAGCGTGCGCCATCGATGGCAGCGCGCCTGCCGGCGTCACGGGCCTGAACTGTGCCGGCTTCGGTTCCAGCGTGGTGGTGACGGCCAGCTTCGGCATGGTGGCGGCCGCCCATGCGCTGAAAAGCTTGCGCCAGGACAAACCTGCTTCAGTGCCAGTGCCGGACGCCGCCTAAGCCACGCCGCTTAAGTCAGTTTGCGGCTGGCCAGGATGCGGTAGTCGCCGTTGCTTTTCAGCGATTCCACCAGCACCAGTTCATCCGCCTGCCAGGCGATGGGCGCGAAGTCCTGGCTAGCCGGCGGCGGCGCCTGGCGCGCCAGGGTCACGTGCGGCGTAAAACGGTCGTGCTCGAAGCGGGGCGCCAACCCCTGTTGCGCCAGCGCGCGCATGCAGGCCGCGCGCAAGTCCAGCAGGGCCGGCGAGGGCTGCGCCAGGGCGGCCCAGGCCAGCGCCAGCTGCGTGAAGTGGCTGGCGTGATCGAACAGCAAGGGCATGGGGCGCGCCGGCAATTGTGCCAAGATAGCCAGCAGGGCCGGCAGGTCGCTGGCCGGGTGCTGGCCCAGGAAGGCCAGGGTCAGGTGCAACTTGTCCGCGCGCACGGGTTTGCCTTGCAGGCGCGCCTGCCAGGCGGCCAGCGCCGCGCGCGTGGCCGCGTCGGGCCACAGCGCGTAAAACAGGCGGGGGCAATGGGTATCGGGCGACAAGTTTTTCCTATCGTTGCGGCGGTTTGCTATGATTGGCGTTCCCTGCCCACTCGCATTGGCAGGGATCTCACCGAAACTCACTGAAAGAATACATCATGACGCGTAGCTCCGTTTTGTTTGCCCTGATCTGCTCCGTCGCCGCGTCGCTGGCGCAGGCACAGGCGCCGGCGCCTGTTCCCGCCTCGGCCGTCTCGCTGAGCCCTGGCCCTGTCGCCGATAAATTGATTCTGATCGACAACAAGGTCGGCACGGGCAAGGAAGCGTCCGCCGGCAGCAACGTCACCGTGCACTACACGGGCTGGCTGTATCGTCCCCTGGCGAAAGATTCGCGCGGCAAGAAGTTCGACAGCTCCGTGGGCCGTGGCCCGTTCGACTTCCCGCTGGGCAAGGGCATGGTCATCAAGGGCTGGGACCAGGGCGTGGCCGGCATGAAAGTGGGCGGCAAGCGCACCCTGATCATTCCAGGCGAACTGGCTTACGGCCCGCGCGGTGCCGGCAATGGCGACATTCCGCCGAACTCGGCACTGATCTTCGACGTGGAACTGCTGGACGTTAAGTAATTGTTCAGTTTGGCGGCGGCGCATGCTCGCGCTGCCGCCAAAACGCGGTAGACTGGATTCTTCTGTAATTGCTGTGGAGACTCCCATGAACATCGCCAACGACGTCACTGAACTGATCGGCAACACCCCCCTGGTGCGCATCAACCGCATCGCCGCCGGCAGTGTGGCCACCATCCTGGCCAAACTCGAATTCTACAATCCCGCGCACAGCGTCAAGGACCGCATCGGCCTGTCCATGATCGTCGCCGCGGAAGCCGCAGGCAAGATCCATCCCGATACCGTCATCGTCGAGCCCACCAGCGGCAACACGGGCATTGCGCTGGCCATGGTCTGCGCCGCGCGCGGCTACCGCTGTACCCTCGTCATGCCCGATACCATGAGCCGCGAACGGCGCATCCTGCTGCGCGCCTACGGCGCCGAGCTGGTGCTCACGCCCGGCAGCGAAGGCATGCTGGGCGCCATCCGCAAGGCCGAGGAAATGGTGGCGGCCGACCCGCGCTATCTGATGTTGCAGCAATTTAATAATCCCGCCAACCCCGCCATCCACCGCGCCACGACGGCCGAGGAAATCTGGCGCGACACGGAGGGGCAAGTCGACATCGTCGTCGCCGGCGTAGGCACGGGCGGCACGATTACCGGCATCGGTGAAGTGTTGAAGGAGCGCAAGCCCGGCCTGCAAGTGATCGCCGTGGAACCGGAAGCGTCGCCGATGCTGTCGAAGGGTACCAAGGGGCCGCATCCGATCCAGGGCATCGGCGCCGGTTTCGTGCCGCAGATACTGAACACGACCATCTACGACGAAATCATTTGCGTCAAGAACGACGACGCCTTCGCCACGGCGCGCCTGGCCGCCAGCGATGAAGGCTTGCTGGTCGGCATCTCGTCGGGCGCCGCCCTGTGGGCCGCCCTGCAAGTGGCGCGCCGCCCGGAAAACGCGGGCAAGACCATCGTCACCATCATCCCGTCGTTCGGCGAACGCTACCTGAGCACGGCCTTGTACGCGGGCCTGGGCGACTGACCGTTCAACAGCAGCGGCAGGTCTATGCCTTCCGCCAGCGCCCGGTTGCCCGCGTCGCCCGGGTGCAGATGGTCGCCCGAGTCGTAGGCGGGCAGCAGGCGCAGCGGATGGGCGGGGTCGCGCGCCAGTGCGTCGAAGTCGAGCACGGCGTCAAACAGGCCGCTGGTGCGTATCCACGCGTTCAATTGCTGGCGCAGCGCATCTTTTTCCTTTTGATAGTAGTCGCTCAATGGCGTGCCGGGCAGGGCGCCTGCGAACGGCATCACAGTGGCGCCGATGACGCGCACGCCGCGGCTGCGCGCCTGGGCCACCAGCTGCGCGTAGCCGCTGCTTAATTCTTCCAGTGTCGGTCTTTGTGCCCGAGGCGCGAACGCCGTGCCGGGCCAGCTGATGTCATTGATCCCCAACAAGACGACGACCGTGCGCACACCGGGCTGCGCCAGCACGTCGCGCTCGAAGCGGGCCAGGGCGTTCTCTCCCATGCCGTCGGACAACAGCCGTCCACCGGAAATGCCCGCATTGATCACGGCCACGCCGTGCGGCGCTAGGCGTTCGGCCAGGAAATCGGGCCAGCGCGCATTGATCCCCAGGCTGGCGCTGGCGCCATCGGTGATCGAGTCGCCGAGGATGGCCACCGCTTGCGCCCCCGGCGCCGCCTCCACGTCGATGGCACTCAGTAAAAGGCGCGCCGTGGTGGTCTGCACGCCGGGTGCGTCATCGATGCGGAGGGAGCGCGTCTGGTCCTGCGGCGCAATCCACGCCGTCTCGCGGCCATCCCAGTGAAACGTGGCAGTCGCGCTGGGCTGCGGCAGGTGCACGCTCACCGTCAGGCGCGCCAGGTCCGGCACGGACAGGTCGATGGGGTCGCTGACGAGCGGCGCGCCCGGCGCCATGGTGGCCGCCGGCTGGCCGGAAAACGTCAGCGTGCGCAGGCTGCCCGCTTCGATGGCCGAACCGGAAGCGGCCAGGGCCACGGTGGCCGCGCCGATGCGCTGCGGCACCTTGCCGTAGGCATTCGACAGCACGATGCGCACGCGCGGGCCGCCCACGCTGAGGCGCGCCACCTGGCGCACGGTCTGTCCGTGCAGCACGGCGGGCACGTTGGCGGGAAGCACAAAGTCGCTGCCCCACACGGCTTGCGGACCGGCCGTCCAGCTGGCCAGCCAAGTGGAGACGGGGGCTGGTGCAGGTTCGGCGTTGGCGGCCTGGAGCGGGCTGGCGCTGAATGCCAGGCTCAGCAGGGCGGCGGGGAGGAGGGAATGTCGTTGCATGGCGGCTCGCTTTATCAAGGGGAATGTGCGCATGATGAAAGCAAAGCCATTTATGTACTAGACTATCCCATCGAAGAACATTTATGAGTTGAATTCACAATGACCAGACTGGAAGTGAACCGTTCCGGCGAGCTGGAGGTGTTTGTGCGCGTGGTCGAGCTGGGCGGCTTTTCCGCCGCCGCGCGCGCCTGCGGCATGACGCCGTCGGCCGTCAGCAAGCTCGTGTCTCGGCTGGAAGAGCGCCTGGGCGCGCGCCTGCTGAACCGCTCCACGCGTCAGCTGCAGCTGACGGCCGAAGGCTGCGGCCTGTATGAACGGGGCAGGCAGGTGCTGGCGGCGCTGGACGAGGTGGAGCGCTGCGCGGGCGTGCAGGATGTGCCGCGCGGCAAGATCAGGGTGAATGCGAACGTGCCGTTCGGCCAGCATTTTCTGCTGCCGCTGGCGCCGCTTTTTCTCGAGCGCTATCCCGAGGTGACGCTCGACATCGTGCTGACCGATACCGTGGTCGATATCCTCGAGCAGCGCACGGACGTGGCCGTGCGGGCCGGTCCCCTGAAAAGCTCCAACTTGCTGGCGCGCAAGCTGGGCCAGACGCGCATGGCGATCGTGGCATCGCCCGCCTATCTGGCGCGGCGCGGCACGCCGCGGGCGCCGGCCGAGCTGGCGTCGCACAATCTGCTCGACGCCAATTACGCGCGCGCCCGCTCGGGCTGGCCGCTGCGCCTGCCCGAGGGCGACATCGTCGTGCCCGTCGTTGGCAATGCGCAGGCCAGCGATGGCGAAGCCTTGCGGCAACTGGCGCTGGCGGGACTGGGACTGGCGCGCCTGGCGGCGTTCCAGGTGCGCGCCGATATCGCGGCGGGCCGATTGCAGGCCGTGCTGGAAGCGTTCAACCCCGGCGACAGCGAAGACGTGCATGCCGTCTTCGTGGGGCAGGGCGGGCACGTGCCGCTGCGCGTGCGCGTTTTTCTCGACTTTCTGGCGCAGCATGTCGACCTGGCTTGATGCGATAGGCTGCAGGCGGACACGGCCGCGCAGTACAATATCGGACGGGCCGCAATGGTTCGGCCCGTATTGTGCCTTTGAATGGAAATATGTTCCTGGTAAAACCTGAACGCCGCCGCCTGCTGCAGGTGGGCGCAACCGTGGCTGTCATCGCGCTGGGCCTGGCCTCGCGCGCCTATCCCCAATTCCTCCCCGCCGCGCTCGGCAAGTATCCGGGCGACGCCCTGTGGGCCATGATGATCGTCTTTGCGCTGGGTATCTTCGCCACGCGCATGCGCACGTGGCAGCTGGCGCTGACTGCGCTGCTGATCTGCTTTGCCGTGGAATTCGGCCAGCTGGTCCAGATGCCCTGGCTCGTCGCGCTGCGCGCGCATCCGCTGGGGCACCTGGTGCTCGGTTCCACCTTCGGCTGGGGTGATTTGATCGCCTACACGGCCGGGGTGGCCGTGGCGGCGTTCATCGACAAGCTGGCGCTGTTCAAGCGCCGCTAGTCTTATTTGACGTTACCCTCCGCATCGCGCAGTTCCACGGGCGCCAGTTTCAGCTTGCTCAACTGCGGCGCGATCTTCGCCCGGTCGCCCACGCCGATGACGATCAGCTTTTCCGGCTGCAGGTATTTTTTGGCCACCTGCTGCACCTGCTTGTCCGTCACACCCGCAAAGCGCTGCGGCAAGGTCGCGTAATAGTCGAGGCCCAGGCCGTAGATATACGTGTTGGCCATGCTGGCGCTGATGCTGGCATTCGTCTCGAACTGGCCCGGCAGGGACAGCACCTGCGAATTGCGCGCATTCGACAATTCCTTGGCCGTCAAGGGTTTGGCCATCATGGCGCGGATTTCCTTGAAGGTTTCCGACACGGCCGCGCCCGTCACGTCGGTGCGCACGCCGGCCGCGATCGAGAACGGTCCCGGCTGGCTGCGGTACTGGAATTGCGAGCGCACGCCATACGTGTAGCCCTTCTCTTCGCGCAGGTTATTGCTTAGCCGACTCGTAAACAAGCCGCCCAGCGCCGCGTTCATCACTTGCAGCGGCGCATAGTCGGGTGTCGCGCGGGCCACGGCGATGGTCGACAGGCGCACGGCCGTCTGCGGCGCGCCCGGCTTGTCGACGAGGATCAGCCTGGCTTTCGTCGTGGCCGGCGCCGCCGTCACGGACGGCGCCACCGTACCCGCCTTCCAGCCGCCGAACTTGGCTTCGGCCAGTGCCTTCAATTGCGCCGCATCGATGTCGCCCGAGACGATCAGCGCCGCATTGTTGGGCACGTAATGCTGCTGCCAGAACGCCTGCAGGTCGGCGCGGCTGGTGGCTTTCAGGGCCGCTTCCGTGCCCAGCTGGATGGTGCCGTACGGATGCTGCGGACCGTACAGGGCGGCCGCTTCCACGCGGGCCGCCACGGCCGCCGCGTTTTCGCGCTGCTGCGCCAGTTCGCCGATGCGGCTGGCGCGCTGGCGTTCCACCTCTTCTTGCGGGAATTGCGGGTGCTGGACCACGTCGGCCAGCACGTCGAGCGCTTGCGGGAAGGTGGTTTTCAGCGACGTCAGCTGGGCGAACGAGGCATCAGCGCCGGAACCCGTGCCCAGAAAAGCACCGAGTTGCGCCACGTCATCGGCTATCTGCGGCGCGCTGCGCGTACTGGTCCCTTCCTGCAGCAATTGCGCCGTAAAGCCCGACAAGCCCGGCTGCGCCAGCGGATTGGCGCCCGAACCGCTCTTGATGACCAGCTGGCTGGACACGAGCGGCACGGCCGGGTTGTAGTTGTGGATCACGGTCAAGCCATTGCTCAGGGTGAAGGAGGTCGCTTGCGGCAGCACGATCTTCGGCGCGGGACCGGCCTTCGGCACCGCGTTGCGCCATGGCTCGTCCGCGTTGATGGCCGTGCCTGGCGCCGGCTTGACCTTGCCCGGCGCCGGCGTCGCCACTTCCGGACCCAGGTCCGGCTTGCCCGGTACTCCATACACGACCACGCGCGCCTGGTTTTTCAGGTAGGTGTCGACGGCGCGCTGCACGCCGGCCGCCGTCACCTGGCGGTAGCGCTCGATATCCTTGCCCAGGTAGCCGGGGTCGCCCAGGTACTGGTTGTACTGGTTCATCATGTTGGCATTGCCACCCACTTTTTCCACCTGGCTCAGCATGGCTGTTTCGATGCTGTTGCGGGCCCGTTCGATTTCCTTCTCGCTGGGCCCCTGGGCGCGCAATTGCTCCAGCTCCGCCTGCATGGCTTGCTCGATTTCCTCGGGCTGGTGGCCGGGGCGCGCCGTCACGTCGAGGGTGAACACGGAGGTGAGGGCGTTCGAGCTCTGGTTGGCGCCCACGTCCTGCGCGATCTGCTTGTCGTACACCAGCGATTTATATAAACGGCTGGACTTGCCGCCGGCCAGTATCTGCGCGGCCATCGACAGTTCCGCATCGTCCTTGGCATAGGCGGACGGCGTCAGCCAGGCCATGAAGACGCGCGGCAGCTCGACCCGGTCCTGCACCACGATGCGGCGCTCCTGCGTGATGGGCGGCGTCACGACGTCGGGCTTGGCCACGGCGGGGCCGCTCTTGAAGCTGCCGAAGTATTTATTGACCAGTTCCTTGGTCTTGGCCTTGTCGATGTCGCCCGCGATCACCAGGCTGGCATTGTTGGGACCATAGTATTTGGTGAAGAATTCCTTGATGTCGGCCAGTTTCGCGTTCTGGATGTCCGCGTGCGAACCGATGACGCTGGCGTAATACGGGTGGCTCTTCGGGAACAGCTGGTGGTACAGGGCTTCCTGCACGATGCCGTAGGGCGCGTTTTCCACGCTCTGGCGGCGCTCGTTGCGCACCACGTCCTGCTGGTTCGTCAGCGCCGTCTGGTCGAGGACGTCGAGCAGATAGCCCATGCGGTCGGAATGGGCCCACAGGGCCAGTTCCAGCTGGTTCGACGGCACCGTGTCGAAATAATTGGTGCGGTCAAAATCCGTGCTGCCGTTCGAATCGGTGGCGCCCGCGCCTTCGAGCAACTGGTCGGCCATGCCGCGCGGCACGTGCTTGGTGGCGGCAAACATCATGTGCTCGAACAGATGGGCAAAGCCCGTCAGGCCCGGCGCTTCATTCGCCGGTCCCACGTGGTACCAGATGTTGACGGCCGTGACGGGCAATTTATGGTCTTCCACGAGGATCACGTCGAGGCCGTTCGGCAAGGTGTATTTTTCGTAGGCGACATTGGGCACGGCCGTGGCTGCCGTCGCGGCAGCGGCGCCGGCGGCGTGGGCGAGCGTGAGCGGGGCGCCGTACAGCGACAGCATCAGGGCGGGAATGGCCAGCAATTTGATCGGTTTCATGCATGCTTCCAGGCTAGGGTGGGGAAGACGCTGCGGCCCGCTCGTGGCTGGCCCAGCGCGATGGTGCTACGGTCGGTGCTACGGTTGATACAGCAGGGCCGCGCCGCCCAGCACCAGCAGCGCGCAGGCGAGCGAGACGATGGCCGCCGCGCCCAGCAAACGCCATTCGCGCGGCGTAAAAAGGGGGACAGGCCCGGGCGCTTGCTGCATGGGCTGCGGCATGGCTGCGGCCGGTTCGGGCGGCAAGCCGCCCGTGGCGCGCGCCTGCGCCGCCAGCGCCTGCGTGGCGGCGTCCAGCAGGGCCAGCTGGCGCTCGACGGTGTCCGCCAGCACGGCTTCGTTCAGCGCCACGAGGGCGAATATCGGGTCGTCGACGTCGACCTTGATGCCCGTCTTGTCGAACACGTGGCTGCGCAGAGTGTGCCGGTCCATCTACCACTGCACCTTGTCGAGCTGTTCGAAGATGTCGCGGTAGACGACCTTGATGCGCTGCTTTTCCATGATGTTGAACTTGTCGTTCTGCAGCACTTCCTGCATCGTCAGGCGCGCCGTGTTCATTTTCTTGACGTCCGCGCCGAAGGTGTCGGGGTTGCGCTGGCTCAAAGTGATGCTGCCTTTTACGCGCGCGCGGTTGTCGGCATACGACTGCGATTCGACGAATTGCTTGCCGGACGCCGATTGCAGCAGGCCGAAGTGTTCGTTTTGCCACAGCACCAGCGGCACCTTCGTCGCTTGGGCCGTCGCGACAAAACCCGTAGCCGTGTCGTGCAGGGTGTCGCCGCCGCCGACGATGGTGTGGATGTACACCTTGCGGCCCGATTCTTCCAGCAGCGAAAAACAGTCGTTTTCCAGCAGGTAGCCCATCAGCGGCGAAAACGTGTTCGCGCCATTGTCGATCACGCAGTTGCCGTCCGTGTCGAGGATGTCGATCATCAGCGCGTCGAAGCGTTTCGGATCGATGTTGCGCGCATCCGTCATCACGGGCACATGCTTGACGTTCATCGCCTTGTAGCGCGAGAACGTGGCGTTTTCCTGATCGGTGTCGTAGCAGCGCAGCGGCGTGTCGTCCTTGCCGCCTATCCACTGGGCCAGCAGGGTCGAGACGAGGGTCTTGCCGATGCCGCCCTTGCCCTGCAGGATGAAATGTACCGTGTTTTGCATTGCGACTACTCCAAGTTGTTGCGTCAGTGACAATCAAAGATCCGTGACAGCGGCGCTGGCGCCCGGGCAGGCCACGACTGGCATTTTTACCACAATCCTTTGCAAAGATGCCATGCGCGCGCGCGAATCTGGTTATGATGTTAATCAGGATACCATTGATACAAAGCAAGTTTTGTGTGAAAAATGCACCCCAGAGTGTGAACGAGGACGCAGTGCCGATCTCCAGTCTCGATAAAGCCGACATTGACCGTTTGAATCAGCAAGCCCTGTCCTGCCTGATCGGCAACCGCCGCCAGGCACGCCGGCTGGCGCAGATGGCGCTGGCGGCGGCGCAACGGCAACAGTATGCGCGCGGCGGCGCATATGCGGAACTCAATCATTGCTGGCTGTCCTATTATGCGGGCGAAACGGAGCCGTCGTGCGAGCGTCTGCGCGACTATTTCAAGCACACCTGCGACCTGGAAGGCGGCATGGAAGTGGCCGCCCTGCAGGGCGCGTACGCGAGCCGGCGCGGCGACTTTGCCGATGCCGAGCAGCATTTCCTGCAGGCGCGCAGCCAGGCCGCGCAGATCCCCGACTCGCTGCACAAGTTCATGCTGTACGCGCGCCTGGGCGTCGATGCCCTGAACCGTGGCGATACGCAGGACGGCCCGCGCAATTTCCTGCTGGCGCTCGACATCGCCGAGCGTTTCGGCAGCCCCGCGCACCGGGTCAACAGCCTGTCGAACCTGGCGTCGTCGCAGCATGACCTGGGCAACGATGAAGACGCCATCCCCCTGCTGGTCGAGGCGCTCGACATCATCGGCACGCAAAAGCTCAAATACCAGCAAACCATCGTTTCGGCCAACCTGGCCATGTGTTTATTAGCCACCGGCAAGCCGGCCGAGGCGCTGGCGCTGGTCGAGCCGTTTTACGAGTGGCCGGAAGAAGACCTGGCCGTGCGCGCCTTCCTGTTCTGCATCGCCGCCCATGCCGCCATCCTGCTGCGCCAGCCCGAGAAGGCCTTGCAATTGCTGCTGCGGGCCGAAGACTATGCGCGCCGGGGCCAGGACCTGGAGGAGCAGATGCATGCATGGCTGGTGCGCGGCAAGCTGGACCTGCACGCGGGCCAGACGGCGCAGGCGCTGGCGTCCCTGACGCAGGCGCACAGCCTGCTGAGCTGGACGCGCAATCCGTTTCACCAGCAACAGATCCTGCGCGGCCTGGCCGACATCAATTCCCAGCTGGGCGAATGGCAAACCGCGTACGGTTTCCTGCAGCAATACCAGGCCGCGTACGAGGCCAGCAGCAAGTCGGCGCGCGCCTCGCGCAGCCTGATGCGCAACCTGGAAAAGGAAATGCACAGCCTGAAGGCCGAGCGCGACAAGGCGCTGGAGCTGCAGGCGGCGCGCGAATCGGAAAACGTCAAGCTCGAGCACCTGAACCGTGAACTGGCGCACCAGATCCTGCACGTCAATTCCCTGCAGGACAGCCTGAAGGAGCAGGCCATGCGCGACCACCTGACGGGCTTGTACAACCGCCGCCATTTCGAAACCTGCCTCAATGCCATCCTGCACGAGGCCGACGCGGATGCGCCCGTGGCCATCGCCATCATCGACCTGGATTTCTTCAAGCGCGTCAACGACACCTACGGGCATAATTTTGGCGACGAAGTGCTGATCCAGTTCGCGCGCCTGGTGGAAGGCCAGCTGCGCGGCAGCGACATGGTGTGCCGCTATGGCGGCGAGGAATTCTGCCTGCTGTTGCGCGAAGCCGACAGCCTCATCGCCGCGCACAAGATCGACGATATCGCCGCGCGCTACCGCCAGCTGCTGATCCAGCAGGCGCCGCACAGCTTGACGGGCTGCACCTTTTCAGCCGGCATTGCCGAATATCCGCGCCACGGCGCCGGCCGCCATGAATTGCTGATGCGCGCCGACAGCGCCCTGTACGCGGCCAAGCAGGCGGGCCGCGACCGCGCCTGCATCGCCGGCGCTACTGAATAAAACGCAGCAGTTCCCGCAAGGCGTGCGCCACCGCCTGCTCGCGCACGGCTTGCCGGTCGCCCGCGAACACCAGCCGCTGCGTCTGCACGCGCCCGTCCATGGCCCAGCCGAAGCAGACGGTGCCGACGGGCTTGCCCGGCACGCCGCCCGTGGGGCCGGCGATGCCCGTGGTCGAGACGGCCACCTGGGCTTCGCTGTGGGCCAGAGTGCCTTGCGCCATGGCGGCCGCCACTTCCTCGCTGACGGCGCCGTGTGCGGCGATCAGTTCGGCGGGCACGTCCAGCATGCTGGTCTTGGCCCCGTTGGAATAGGTGACGAAGCCCCGTTCGAACCAGGCGCTCGAGCCCGAGATATCGGTGACGGCCTGCGCCACGCCGCCGCCCGTGCACGATTCGGCCGTGGCCAGCAGCAGGCCTTTCGCCTGCAAGGCCAGGCCGACGGCGGTGGAGAGGGGGACGAGTTCCTTGCTCATGGATGGCTCCTGTGTGCGGTGAAAATGGTGGCAAGACTGTAGCATGGCCGACGGTAAAAGAAACTTTCCCCGGTCACAGCGAAAATGCGTACACTCTTTTATACATTTGCTACCACTTCGGGCCGGCAGGCGCTCTGTCGCTGCGCCACCCTGGTGCGCATCGCTCGAACAGGCAGGCGGCATGGTGCCGCGCCTTCATATGCATTATCTTTACTCGGTTGTCATGGCAATTCTGAACTGGACCTGGTGGCGTCATCCTGGCCCCCTGCGCCGCCCTGTGCGCGGCGCTGCTCGCCGCTCCCTGCGCTGGGGCTGGCTAATGCTGCTCCTGGGCGTGCTGTGCGCCGATGCGCGGGCGCAGGTGCCGGGGGAGCTGGAACGCCAGGTCAAGGCCGGATATCTGTACAAGTTTGCCGGCTATGTCGAGTGGCCCGACGGCAGCTTTGCCCGGCCCGACTCCCCGCTGGTGATCGGCGTGGCGGGCGCCGATGCGCTGGCCGAGCAGCTCGAACAGAGCGTGGCCGGGCACAGCGTCAACGGCCGCGCCGTGCAGGTGAAAAAAGTGCGCCGCGGCGACGCGCTGGCCGGGCTGCACGTGCTGTACCTGGGCGCGCTGGATAAAATGGCGCTGCAGGAAATGCTGGCCGCCAGCCGTGGCCTGGCGTTGCTGACGGTGTCCGATTCGGATGAGGTCTACGCGATGGGCAGCATGATCAATTTTGTGATGGCCGAAGACAAGGTGCGCTTCGACGTGGCGCTGAAACCCGTGGCGCAGGCGCATATCCGCATCAGCGCACGCATGCTGCTGGCCGCCTACCGCGTGCAGACGGGAGGCGCCTAGATGATACGACTGCGTTCCATCCGTCACAAGCTGATGTCGGTGGTCTTGCTGACCACCCTGGTGGCGCTCGTCATTTCGCTGGGCACCATCGTCGCCTACGACTTGCGCGCCTACCACCGCAATCTGGTGGCCGACATCAGTACCCAGGCCGAACTGCTCGGGCACATGAGTTCGGCCGCGCTGGCCTTCGACGACGAGCGCCTGGCGCTGGAAAACCTCAATCTGATGCGCATCCGCCCGCGCGTGACGGCCGGCGCCCTGTACAAGGCCGACGGCAGCCTGTTTGCCAGCTACCGCGCGAATGAACGCTTGGGCGAGCTGCCGGCGAAGGCGGGCAAGGAAGGCGTCAGCATCGCGGGCAAATCCGTCGAATTGTTCAAGCCCATCGTCGACAATGGCGAGCTGCTGGGCACCGTGTATCTGCGCGCCGATTACGAACTGGCAGGCCGCACGGCCGATTACCTGGCCATCGCGCTGGGCGTGACGGTGCTGGCGCTGCTGGTGGCCTTGCTGCTGCTGCGCCGCCTCGATTTCGTCATCACGCAGCCCATCCTCGACATCGCCGACGTGGCGCGCGAAGTGATCGAGACGGGCGACTACTCGCGCCGCGCGCGCAAGCTCAGCGTCGACGAGGTGGCGCAGCTGGTCGATTCCTTCAACAAGATGCTGGCCGAGATCGAGCTGCGCACGCAGGCGCTGGAGCGCTCGAACGGCGAGCTGGCGCGCGAGGGCGAGCAGCGCACCCAGGCGCAGCAGGAAGTCATGCGCCTGAACCAGGAGCTGGAAGTACGCGTGCACGAGCGCACGATGCAGCTGGAAATGACGAATGGCGAACTGGCCATGGCGATGGAAGAGGCGCGCAGCGCCAACTATGCCAAGTCGGCGTTTTTGTCGTCGATGAGCCATGAATTGCGCACGCCGCTCAACGCCATCCTGGGCTTCGCGCAAATCCTCAGTTCCGACCGCCTGCCGTCGACCCTGGAGCAAAAGAAGGAGTTCGCCGGGCATATCCTGAAATCGGGGCGCCACCTGCTGACCTTGATCAATGAAATCCTCGACCTGGCGAAGGTGGAATCGGGCACCGTCAGCCTGTCGCTCGAACCGGTGGGCCTGGACGCCATCTTGCAGGAGTGCCGCGACATGATCGCGCCGCTGGCCAGCCAGCGCGGCATCGGCATGACCTTTCCCGACGCTTGCCCCCTGAACGTGCTGGCCGACCGCACGCGCCTCAAGCAGATTCTGTTGAACCTGCTGTCGAATGCGCTCAAGTACAACCGCGAGCAGGGACAGGTGGCCATCGATTGCGCGCCGCAGGCGGACGGACGGGTGCGCATCAGCGTGCGCGATACGGGCGTGGGCCTGGACGGCGAACAGGTGGCGCTGCTGTTCCAGCCCTTCAACCGGCTGGGGCAGGAGGGCGGCACGGAAGAAGGCAGCGGCATCGGCCTGGTGGTCACCAAGCGCCTGGTGGAGCTGATGGATGGCAGCATCGGCGTGAGCAGCGCGCCCGGCGAGGGCAGCACCTTCTGGATCGAGCTGCGCGTGGTCGACGCCTTGCCCGCACCCGACCTGCTGGCCTTGCCGCGGCCCGACCTGGCCGGGGCGCTGCTCGATCACAGCGCCCCCGTGACCTTGCTGTACGTGGAAGACAATCCCGCCAACCTGACCCTGGTCGAGGAAATCGTCCGCTACTGCCCGCAATTGCAGCTGCTGACGGCCACGGATGGCCGCCTGGGCGTGGAAATGGCGCGCACGCACCTGCCGCAGCTGATCCTGATGGACATCAATCTGCCGCACGTGAACGGCACGGAAGCGCTGAAGCTGCTGCGCGCCGACCCCCGCACGGCGCACATTCCCGTCATCGCCCTGACGGCCAACGCCATGCCGGGCGACGTCGAGCGCAGCATGGCGCTGGGCTTTTACCGCTACCTGACCAAGCCGATCAACCTCGATGAATTTACCGAGGCGATCAACAGCACCCTGGCCTATGTGGCGCAGCAGCGCCGGCAGAAGGGAACAGGCGCGCCATGATCAGCCAGGCCGATATCTATGCGGCGAAAATTCTCATCGTCGACGACCAGGACGTCAATTTGCGCCTGCTCGAGCATTTGCTGCAAAGCGGCGGCTACACGGCCATCAGCAGCACCCTCGACGCGCGCGCCGTGGCCGGCCTGCACCAGCGGCACCAGTTCGACCTGATCATCCTCGACCTGGTGATGCCCGGCATGAGCGGCTATGAGGTGATGGATGCCTTGCGTCCGCTGGAGCGGGAAGGCTATCTGCCCGTGCTGGTGATCGCCGCCGACCCGGACGCCAAACTGGCGGCGCTGGAAGCGGGCGCGCGCGACTTCATCAGCAAGCCCTTCGACGCGCTCGAAGTGCTCACGCGCATCCGCAACATGCTTGAAGTGCGGCTGCTGCACCGCGCCGCGCGCCACTACAACACCTTGCTCGAACGCACGGTGAGCCAGCGCACGGCCGAACTGCAGCGCTTTCGCGGCGCCATGGACGCCACCACGGACGCCATCTTCCTCGTCGACGTGCTGGGCATGACCCTGGTCGACGTCAACGACGGCGCGTGCCGCCTGCTCGGCTATGCGCGCGCCGAACTGCTGGCGCTGGCGCCCGGCAGCCTGCTGCCGTCGCCGCCGGCCCCGCCGCTGGCCGCGCTGCCGGGCGGCCCGGCCCACCTGGCCACGGAAGTGACGGAATGCGAACTGGTGCGGCGCGACCTGAGCTTGATACCCGTGGAACTGGGCTGGCACTGGTATGCGCAGGCGCCCGTGATGGGCGGGCAGGCTGCGGGCGGCCTGCTGCTGATCGCCGTGGCGCGCGACATCAGCGAGCGGCGCCAGGCGCAGGAGCGCCTGAAACACCTGGCCCATTACGACGGCTTGACGGGCCTGCCGAACCGCAGCCTGTTCTACCAGACCCTGGCCCAGGCCGTCGAACTGGCGCAGGAAAAAAGCTGGCGCATCGTGGTGCTGTTCATCGCGCTGGACCGCTTCAAAAGCATCAACGACACCCTGGGCGCGGCGCTGGGCGACGAACTGCTGCGCCAGTTCAGCAACCGCCTGGTCGAATGCGTGCGCCTGCGCGACACGGTGGGGCGCCTGGGCAACGACGAATTCGCGCTGATACTGACCATGAGCCGTAACCAGCAGGAAGCCGTGGCCGTGGCCAACCAGGTGCGCGAAGCCCTGCGCGCGCCGTTCGACTTGCGCGGCCACGCGGCCACCCTGACGGCCAGCATCGGCATCGCCATGTATCCGGACGACGCCACCGACCCGGAAACGCTGATCAAGTACGCGAATACGGCCATGGGCGGCGCCAAGCAGGCGGGCCGCGACGGCTACCGCTTTTTCACGGCCGGCATGAACGTGCAGGTGCTGGCGCGCCTGGACCTGGAACTGGCGCTGCGCCATGCGCTCGAACACGAGCAATTCATCCTGTATTACCAGCCGAAGGTGGATTTGCGCACGGGCCGCATCAGCGGCGTGGAAGCGCTGCTGCGCTGGCGCCGCCCCGGCTACGGCCTGGTGGCGCCGGCCGAATTCGTGCCCGTGCTGGAAGACACGGGCCTGATCGTGCGCGTGGGCGCCTGGGTGATCCAGGCCGCCTGCCGCCAGATCGCCGAGTGGCGCGACAGCGAAGTGGGCCCCGTGCACGTGGCCGTGAACGTGTCGAGCCGCCAGTTTGCCGAAGGCGACCTGGAAGGCGAAGTGACGCGCGCGCTGACACGGCACAACGTGGCGCCCGAGCTGCTGGAACTGGAACTGACGGAAACGGCGCTGATGTCGAACGCCGAGCGCACCATCGTCGTGCTGGGAAAATTGAAGAAGATCGGCGTGAAGGTGGCCATCGACGATTTCGGCACCGGTTACTCGAGCCTCGCGTATCTGCAGCGCTTCCCCATCGACAAGCTGAAAATCGACATCGCCTTCGTGCGCAACATCACCAGCAACCCGAACGACGCGGCCATCGCGCTGGCCATCGTCAGCATGGCGCACAGCCTGAAACTGAGCGTGGTGGCCGAGGGCGTGGAGTCGCGCCCGCAGCTCGAATACCTGCGGCGCAACCGCTGCGACGAAATCCAGGGCTTTTATTTCAGCCGCGCCCTGCCGGCGCTGGAACTGGGGCAGATGATCGCCGCGGGCGCCGGCCTGCCGCCTGGCCACGACCCGGCCGCCCAGCCGGCGCAAACCCTGCTCATCGTCGACGACGACGTCAACGTGCTGTCGTCGCTGCACCGCCTGTTCCGTCCCGAGGGCTACCAGATCCTCACGGCCAGCACGCCGGCCGAAGGATTCGAGATGCTGGCCCTGCACCGGGTGCACGTCATCGTCTGCGATCAGCGCATGCCCAGCATGAGCGGCACGGAATTCCTCAGCAAAGTAAAAGAGCTGTACCCGGAAACCATCCGCATCATCCTGTCCGGCTACACGGGCCTGGAAGCGGTGCTCGACTCGATCAACCGGGGCGCCATCTACCGTTTTTATACGAAGCCGTGGGATGACACCCAGCTGCGCGACAACATCCGCCTGGCCTTCCAGCACTATTGGATGGTGAACCAGCCGGGGCTGGCGCGCGTGGCGGTGCGCTAGCTCAGTCGCTGAAGTGGTCGAACGAGCTTAGTTGTAAATCCAGCGGCTGTCCGGCCGCATCCACCAGCCGCAAGCCTGCTTGCGTCTCGATGCGGCCCACGCGCGTGGCGGGCGTGCCGCAGCTGATCGCCAGTGCGGCGATGGCGTCGCGCGACGATGCGGGCGCCGTGAAGCACAGTTCATAGTCGTCGCCGCCGGCGGCCGTGTAGCGGCGGCGCAGGCCTGTTTCCTGCCGCGCCAGCACGGGGCCGGCCGGCAGGGCGTCGACGTCGAGCGTGGCGCCCACGCGCGACGCTTTCAAGATGTGACCGAGGTCGCCGACCAGGCCGTCCGAAATGTCGATGGCCGCATGCGCGAGGCCCGCTTCTGCCAGCGCGCAACCGAGCGCCACGCGCGGCGTCGGTGTGTGCATGCGTGCGCCTGCAGTGGCCAGGTCGGCTGGCGACAATTCCTGTTCCATGCGGTAGCCGGCCAGCGCCAGGCGCGCGTCGCCCAGGGTGCCGCTGACCCAGATGTCGTCGCCCGCCACGGCCGCGCTGCGGCGCAGGGCCTGGCCCGGCGCCAGTTCGCCAAACACGGTGATGCAGATATTTAAGGGACCCTTGGTGGTGTCGCCGCCGATGAGTTCGCAATCAAAGGCGTCGGCCAGCGCGAACAGGCCTTCGGCAAAGCCGGCCAGCCAGGCGCGTTCCGCTTGCGGCAGCGCCAGGGCCAACGTGAATGCCACGGGGCGCGCGCCCATGGCGGCCAGGTCGGACAGGTTCACGGCCAGGCTTTTGTGGCCGAGCATGCGGGCGTCGGCGCCGGCAAAGAAGTGCCGGTCCTCGACCAGCATGTCCGACGAGATGGCGATCTGCTTGCCGGCCGCTGGCGTCATCAGCGCGCAATCGTCGCCGATGCCCAAGGTGGCGCGGCCGGGGCGCTGGCGCACGAAATAGTGTTTGATCAGGTCGAATTCGGAAAGCGCGTCGTGTGGGGCCATGGCGTGGTCTGTTCGTTGAGTGATGGTGTGGCCCGGCTATTATAGGCTGGCCTACAATACAGGCCTTTGTCATTGCCGAGCAACTTGCCATGCCCCTTTCCGATATTCACGTTCTACTGCAATCCTGGCTCGATCACGGCTGGCTGCGCGACCCGCAAGCCGTCGGCCTGGCCACCTTCGAGGCGCAGGAGCTGGTAGCACATGGCTTCGACGCCATCAGCGACGGTGGTCAGCTGTGCCTGTACGAGGATGAGCGCCTGTTCCGCAGGGGCAAGCGGCCCGTGCAGGCGTCGTTCAAGGCGTATCTGCAGCGCGGCCAGCTGGGCGCGAATGGACTGGACCTCGGTTACCAGGTGCACCTGGCCGGTTTCCTGCGCGCGGCGCGGCAGCCCTTGCCCGCGTTTCGCGTGCTGCTGGAGCAGGGCGGCCGCAGCGGCGCCCTGCTGTTCGACAGCGGCCTGGTGCTGCAGTTTGCCGCCAATTTGCGCGGCAAGCCCCGCCATTACTATCTGACCCTGGTCGAGGGGCACGTGGCCGACGCCGAGCTTCCAGACCGCGACAGCGATATCGACTTGCGCGCGGCCAGCGTGGGCCATGTCCAGGCCCTGTACGACAGCCGCGACCCTGCCGACCTGCAGCGCCTGGCCCGGCGCGGCAGTGCAGCGCTGCGCGAGCTGGCGCAGCTGCTCGCTGCTTAGCTCTTCTTCGCCTGCGCCATGCCGTGCAGCAGCTTGGCCAGCAACTGGTCGAGCTGGCGCTGCTCGTCCGCGCTCAAGGCCGACAGCATGGCGCGCTCGTTCTCCACGTGCAGCAGCACCAGCTTTTCAATCAAGGCCAGTCCCTGGGGCGTGAGGGCCACCAGCACGCCGCGCCGATCCGTCGGGTGCTTCTGCCGTTCGATCAGGCCGGCCGCTTCCAGCCGGTCGATGCGGTTGGTCATGCCGCCCGAGGACAGCATGGCCGCCTCGTACAGGGCCGTCGGCGTCAGGCTGTAGGGCGCGCCCGAGCGGCGCAATGTCGCCAGCACGTCGAATTCGCCCGGCTGCAAGCCGTGTTCGGCGAACAGGGGATTGAGCCAGTCGCGCGCCATCAGCTGCGCCACCGTGCCCAACTGTCCCACCAGCTGCATGGCGCGCGTATCCATCTGCGGCAGCTCGCGCTGCCATTGTGCGGCGGCAAATTGCGCGCGCGCGTGTTCTTGCGGGGTATCCGTCATGGCGTAGGCATTTATCTCGACATCAAGATAGATTTCTATCTTTATGTTAAGATACTTTTCATCAAGTGATTATGTCACGCATTAAACCATGTGCCTCCCTGCGAGGCAAGGACTACTCTGCCATGCCTGTTGAACGCCCCGTCTCTTCTCCGCTGCCCTCGTCCGCCCTGCTGGTGGCCGCAATCATCCTGCTGGGCCTGAATTTGCGCCCCATCCTGGCCGCCATCGGCCCCTTGCTCGACAGCATCCAGGCCAGCACGGGCCTCAGCAATGCCGACGCGGGCTTGCTGACCACCGTGCCCGTGTTCGCCATGGGCGTGTGCGCGCTGGCGGGCGCGCAGCTGCAGCGCCGTCTGGGCGTGGTGCGCGGCATCGGGATCGGCATCGCCATCATCGCTGCCGCCTGCGCGCTGCGCTGGCCCCTGCACGGCAGCGGCGGCCTGATCGCCACGGCGGCTCTGGGCGGCCTGGGCATCGCGCTGGTACAAGCCTTGTTGCCGGCCTTTATCAAGCGCCATTTCCCCGAGCGGGCGGGCCAGTTGATGGGTTTTTATACGACCGGCATCATGGGCGGCGCGGCCATCGCGGCCGCCTCCGCTTCGCCCTTGGCGCAAAGCTGGGGCTGGCAAGCGCTGCTGGCCCTGTGGGCGCTGCCCGCCGTGGCCGCCGCGCTGCTGTGGCGCCGCGCCGCCGCCTCGCGCGTGGAGGTGACCGGCGGCGCGGGTGCCAGCCTGCCCGTGGGCAGCCGCCGCGCCTGGCTGCTGATGGTGTTCTTTGGCATCGGCACGGGCGCCTATACCCTGGTGCTGGCCTGGCTGCCGCCGTTTTACACGGAACTGGGCTGGAGCGCCGCCGACAGCGGCTTGCTGCTCGGTGGCCTGACCCTGGTGGAAGTGCTGGCGGGACTGGCGATTTCCAGCATCATCCACCGCTTCCCCGACCGCCGCATCCTGCTGCTGTCGGTACTGCTGGCCGTGCTGGCCGGCCTGGCTTGCCTGATCGTGGCGCCCGCGCAACTGGCCATTCCCGCCGTGATCCTGCTCGGTTGCGGCATCGGCTCCCTGTTTCCCCTGTCGCTGATCGTCAGCATGGACCACGTGCGTGACCCGGCAGGCGCCGGCGCCTTGCTCGGTTTCGTGCAGGGCGGCGGCTACATCATCGCCAGCAGCATGCCCTTCATCGCCGGCCTGATCCGCCAGCATTCGTCCAGCCTGGCCCAGGCGTGGATGGTGATGGCCGGGGGCGTCGTGCTGTTGCTGCTGATCGCCGTGCGCTTCGCGCCGGGGGCGCGGCTGGCCGGTGCGCGCTAGCGTGCGCATGGCGTATCGGCCAGCTGATATATTTCGGCTATGAACATCGTCGACCACTATTTAGCCGGCTTGCGCCAGGCCATGCCGCCCGAGCCGCTGGCGGAGCTGGCGCTGGCCAGCGGCGCCAGCGCGATGCAACTGGCCAGCTTGCGCCAGGCCTATCCGCTGTGCCCGGACAGCCTGCTGCGCCTGCTGGGCCAGTACAACGGCACCTATTACCAGGAGTATCCCGGCGGCATGGTGCTGGTGTACATGCTGGGCTCGGACGTGTTCGAGTATCCGTATTACCTGAGTTCCGTCGAACAGATCCTGGAAGACCGGCAAGCGAACCAGCGCAGCATCGCCGATATCTACGGCCATTACCTGGAAGACGACCCCGGCATCGTCGACACCCGCATCGACGCGGGCATCCAGCAGGGCCAGCGCCTGTGCTTTTCGCATTGCATGAACAATGGCGGCTCCTCGCGCCTGTATGTCGATTTCACGCCCACGGCGTCGGGCAAGGTGGGGCAGGTCGTGCGCTTCCTGCACGATCCCGACAACTACCAGGTCATCGCCGACAGCTTCGACGCGTATCTGCAAATGCTGATCGATGACGATTACGGCTTCCTGATCGATGACAATTTCGAATAAGCGCGCCGCGCCGCCGTCCCTGCTGCCCGCCAACCGCCGCATCGTGCTGTCCGGCGAGGATGCGCTGCGCATCCTGCGCGAGATCGAATTTTTGTTGATATCGCTCCATAACATCGGCCGCCATTATTATCCCGACGGCGACGATGACGGCGCCGATGCCCTGCGCCGCGCCCGGTATTGCGCGGAGACGACGCGCTTCATCGACGAGGAGCAAGCGACGACGCGCCTGGCCCTGATGCGCCGCATCCTGTCCGCCCCATTTGACACCAGCCTGGGTGACGACGACATGGACGATCTCGAGCGCGCCGTCGCCGCGCTGCCGCTGTGGCGTGCTCCCGGCGACTGATCATAAAAACTAATTGAAATCTAAAATTTGATAGTTTTTCCTGTTCAGGACGTTTGTGCCGCCGGACGGCCTTACAATGCTAGGTTATGCGTTTTCGTGATATCAGACTGTGGCTAGCGGAAAATACCTAGCTAATTGAAAGAATCGGTCTGATAAAATCCGGAACACCCGATCGACCAAACAGGAAGGCAGCACAGCATGGATTCGTCATCTGATAAAAAAGAAGAATTGCGTCAACAATTGCGCTTGGCCGCACTCGAGTATCACGAGTGCCCGCGCCCCGGCAAAATCAGCGTGACGCCGACCAAACAACTGACCAACCAGCGCGACCTGGCACTGGCCTACTCGCCAGGCGTGGCGGCACCGTGCGAAGAAATCGTCATCGATCCGGCGAATGCCTATAAATACACGGCGCGCGGCAACCTGGTGGCCGTCATCACCAACGGCACGGCCGTGCTGGGACTGGGCAATATCGGCCCGCTGGCCGCCAAGCCGGTGATGGAAGGCAAGGGCGTGCTGTTCAAGAAATTCGCCGGCATCGACGTCTTCGACATCGAAATCAATGAATCGGATCCCGATAAACTGGTCGACATCATCGCGTCGCTGGAACCGACCTTCGGCGGCGTAAACCTGGAAGACATCAAGGCGCCCGAGTGCTTCTACATCGAGCGCCAGCTGCGCGACCGCATGAAGATTCCCGTCTTCCATGATGACCAGCACGGCACCGCCATCATCGTCGGCGCGGCCATCCTGAACGGCCTGAAAGCCGTCGGCAAGAAGATCGAGGACTGCAAGCTGGTCGTGTCGGGCGCGGGCGCCGCGGCGCTGGCCTGCCTGGACCTGATCGTCGACCTGGGCTTCCCCCTGAAAAACATCTACGTCACCGATCTGGCCGGCGTCGTCTACAAGGGCCGCGCGGAACTGATGGATCCGGACAAGGAACGCTTCGCGCAAGACACGCCGCTGCGCACCCTGGGCGAAGTCATCCCGGACGCCGACATCTTCCTCGGCGTTTCCGCCGCCGGCGTGCTGAAACAGGACATGGTGCGCAAGATGGCGCCGAACCCGCTGATCCTGGCGCTGGCCAACCCGAACCCTGAAATCCTGCCGGAAGAAGTCAAGGCCGTGCGCAGCGACGCCATCATCGCCACGGGCCGTTCGGACTATCCGAACCAGGTCAACAACGTGCTGTGCTTCCCGTACATCTTCCGCGGCGCCCTCGATTGCGGCGCCACCACCATCACGCGCGAGATGGAAATCGCCGTCGTGCACGCGATCGCCGACCTGGCGCATGCCGAGCAGTCCGACATCGTCGCCACCACCTACGGCATCAGCAACCTGTCGTTCGGCCCTGAATACCTGATCCCGATGCCCTTCGATCCGCGTTTGCTGATCAAGATCGCGCCGGCCGTGGCCAAGGCGGCCGAGGATTCCGGCGTCGCCACGCGTCCGATCAAGGACTTGCAGGCGTATGCGGACAGCCTGCAGCAATTCGTCTACCGCAGCGGCACCTTCATGAAGCCGCTGTTCCTGATGGCCAAATCCACGCCGGCCGAACTCAAGCGCATCGTCTACGCCGAAGGCGAAGAAGAGCGCGTGCTGCGCGCCGTGCAAGTGGTGGTCGATGAAAAACTGGCGCGTCCCATCCTGGTGGGCCGTCCGCCCGTGCTCGAAGCGCGCATCCAGAAGTTCGGCCTGCGCCTGAAGCAAGGCGTCGATTTCGACGTCATCAACCCGGACTTCGACGAGCGCTATCGCGATTACTGGAACACGTACTACGCCATGACCAGCCGCAAGGGCGTTACCGAGGAATACGCGAAGCTGGAAATGCGCCGCCGCCACACCCTGATCGGTTCGATGATGATCCACAAGGGCGACGCCGACGGCATGATCTGCGGCACCTTCGGCACCACCCAGCTGCACCTGAAATACATCGACCAGGTGCTGGGCAAGCGCGCCGGCAGCAATGTCTACGCCGCCATGAACGTCTTGATCATGCCGGAACGCCAGCTGGTGATGGTCGACACGCACGTCAATGAAAACCCGGACGCCGAGCAGCTGGCCGAGATCACCATCATGGCCGCCGAAGAGATGACCCGTTTCGGCCTGTCGCCGCGCGCGGCCCTGCTGTCGCACTCGAACTTCGGTTCCAGCGACAGCGCCTCGGCGCAAAAGATGCGCGCCGCCCTGGCCATCGTCAAGGAACGTGCGCCGGACCTGGAAATCGACGGCGAAATGCACGGCGATACGGCCCTCGACAGCAAGCTGCGTCAAAAAATCATGCCGAATTCGGCACTGAAGAACGACGCCAACCTGCTCGTCATGCCGAACATCGAATCGGCCAACATCGCCTACAACCTGGTGAAGACGGCGGCCGGCAACGGCATCGCCGTGGGTCCGATCCTGCTCGGCTGCGCCAAGCCCGTGCACATTCTGACGCCATCGGCCACCGTGCGCCGCATCGTCAACATGACGGCCTTGTGCGTGGTCGACGCAGTGGCCCAGCGTAAGGTCTAAGCGTTAGCTGCACATGAAAAGCCGCCCCATCCGCAAGGAGGGGCGGCTTTTTTACGTCGGTGGGACGGGCAGGGCCGTGGCGGCCGGCTGGCGGCGCAGGTAATAGTGGCGGTACAGCATGATCTCGCCCCATACCAGCAGCAGCGCGACCAGCGCGAACAGGGCCAGCGTGATCTTGAGCGAGTTGAAATACGCGCCGGCCTGGCGCTTGATGGCGTCGACGAAAATCATCGGCACTGACTTGTCGAGTTTGCTGAAGTCGGCCTGGCGCGCCACGTCGGTGGTCAGGCGCACGGCCAGGTCGGTGCCCAGCGCGGCCAGCTCGCCCGTCGCCTGGCCACGGAAGTTGGCGCCCTTGAGCGCTTCGCCGAGCAGGCCGACCCTGGCGATCAGCTGTTCCTGCAGCACTTGCGTCAGCAGCACGCTGCCGCGGCGCAGGATGAATTCATTGATCCAGCGCGCCTTGCTGCGTTCCCAGTAGCTGCTGGACGTGGGCTGGTAATACATGCCTTGCACGTAGGGTTCGAGCAGGCTGCGCACGCTGATGGGCTGGCCCGGGGCGATCAGCTTGACCTGCTGCTCCAGGTAGATGCGCAGCGCCGGCATCTGCGCTTCGACCACCGGCTGCAGGTCGCGCTCGAGGGCCTGGTTGACCATGCGGTGTGCGCTGTGCACGGCGCCAAACCCGCCGCCGAGGAGCGGCAGCGCGAGCAGGATCAACACATAGCTGAGCTTGGCGGCCACATGCCAGGCGCGCGGACGGCGCACGAGCAGGCATTTTCTGGCCAGCTGGTAGCAGATGCCGAGCGCCAGCACAAAGCCGAGCATGCCATACAGCAGCATCGATGGCAGGGCGGTCCACAGCAGTTCGCTGCCGAACGGCGCCAGGTTGCTGCCCCAATTGATCATTTGTTGCTTCATCTACATTGCCTTGATATGGAAAATCAGGCAAGTATAGCCATTGTGCAACAGAACGTGGCGCGCAGGATCTCAGTGCGCCATCAGCACGGGCAAGGTCATCTGGCGCAGCACCGTTTCCGTCACGCCGCCCAGCAGGATTTCGCGGAAGCGGGCGTGGCCGTAGCCGCCCATGACCAGCAGGTCCGCATGCACTTCGGCCGTCATGGCCAGCAGCGCCGCGCCGACGTCGCCCGTGGTGACGGCGGGGCGCACCTCGACGGGCACGCCATGGCGGCTCAGGTAGGCGGCGATGTCGGCGCCCGGATGGCGGGCCGGCTGTGCGTGGCCGGCCGGCGGGTGCAGCAGGGCCAGCACCACCAGGCGCGCCGCGCGCAGCAGGGGCAGGGCGTGGCCGATGGCGCGCGTCGCTTCCATGCTGCCATCCCAGGCCACCACCACGGTGTTGTCCACTTGCGCGAATTGACCGCTGCGCGGCACGATCAGCACGGGACGGGCCGCGTTCAGCATGACGTAGGGCACCAGGTCGCTCATGGCGCCGGGCAGCGCTTCGCTGGCGTCGTGCTGGCTGAGCACCGTCAAGTCGCTGTAGCGGGCGCTGACGGCCAGGCCGCCATCCTCGTCGTCTTCGATCAGGCGCCGCTCGAGCGAAACGGCGCCGGCCTGGCGCGCCAGCGTTTCAAACTGGTCCAGCGCCTGCTCCGCCTGTCCGTGCAGGGCATTGATCTGCGCCGCCACGGCGCCGCCGCGCATGCCGCGGTTGTTTTCCAGGGTAAAGCGCGACACGCCCGTCATGGCGGCGCCGATCAGGTGCGCCTGGTGCGTGTGCGCCAGCCGCGCCGCGATGGCGATGCGCTGCGGCGCATGGCGCGACAGGTCGGCGTGGACGAGGATGGATTTGTAAGCCATGGTGTCATTCGCTAGTCAGGGTGGCAACAAGGCTAGAACGGCAACACGGGCAAGTCCAGCATTGCCGTGCCGGCGGGCGGTTTTCTTATGCGGGACTTGACGTGGGTCAAAAAAATATGGACGAGGGCCTTTCGCAAGGCGATAGCCAGGAGATTGCGAGCTGTTTGATGTGCATCAAAATGCGGGGTCCGCCACCAGCCATAATGGCATTGAACTCCTTGTCCTTCCAGTGGTCTGCATCGGCGCCGGCGCCATCTGTCCGGCACTTCTTTGTGTGACGCAACAACGCTGGCCGTGGCGGGAGTTCACTTCTCGGGCTTCCAGGCCTTCTCGTATTCTTTTCGGCCAGCACGCGCAGTGTGGCGCCTTGCCTGGAGTCATGCTACATTCGCGTCCTGTTTTTCTGAAAGGATGACGATGCCTTTAGGTAATAACGGTAACAACTTCTTGCAGCACAATCAGCAAGCCTGGGATGCCCAGGCTGCACGGAACAGCCCGTGGTCGCAACCCGTCGACAGCGCCACCATCGCCGCGGCCCGTGCCGGGCAGTGGCAAATCCATCTGACGCCCGGTCCCTTGCCGGCCGGCTGGCTGGGCGAGGTGCGCGGCAAGCGCATCCTGTGCCTGGCCGGTGCCGGCGGGCAGCAGGCGCCCGTGCTGGCTGCCGCCGGCGCGCACGTCACCGTCTTCGATCTGTCTGAACAGCAACTGGCGCAAGACCGCATGGTGGCCGAACGCGACGGCTTGCAACTGGCCACCGTCCAGGGCGATATGCGCGATCTGGCCTGCTTTGCCGACGCCAGCTTCGATGTCATCATCCACCCCGTGTCGAACCAGTACGTGCCCGATATCGCCCCCGTGTGGCGCGAATGCGCGCGCGTGCTGGCCGATGGCGGCGTGCTGCTGAGCAGTTTCTTTAACCCGGCCGTCTTCATCGGCGACCGCGATCCGCAATGGGCACAGCAGGGCTTGATACGGCCACGTTTCGTGCTGCCGTATTCGGATGTGGAGGATATGGATGCCGATGCGCTGGCGGCGCGCATGGAAAAGGGCGAGGCGCTGGTCTTCGGCCACGGCCTGGACAGCCAGATCGGCGGCCAGCTGGCGGCGGGCTTCGTGCTGGCCGGTTACCACGAGGAAATGCATCCCCACCCGCGCTTTGAAATTGAAAAATTCCTGCCCAGCTTTATTGCCACGCGGGCCGTCAGGCTGGCGCGCGCGCTATAGCGATCATTAGTTGTACGGCTGCAAGTCCAGCCAGACGGCGTACGACAGGCGCTTGCCGTTCCACAGGCCGCCGCCGCGGATGACGGCGTCGCACGAGGTCAGCTGGCCCACCAGATCCATGCGGCCCAGGTTGCGGCGCAGGCGCAGGGCGTCGTTGTGCGACAGGTAGCCCACCAGCAGGCCGTCGATGAAGACGGCGATGGCCTTGTCCTGGAACGGATTGGCATCGTCGCAGACGAGCAGGGCCAGGCATTTTTCTTCCGCGTTGCCGGGGCCGTGTTCGCCGGCCAGCTTGGCGATGGCGGGTTGGTACATCGCTTCGTTTTCCACTTCCGACGCAAAGCGCCCCTCGTCGCTCCAGTGGTGCGCCGGTGCGCCCGCAGGGATCGCCGGCACGTACTGGCGCACGGACACGAGCGGCTTGTGCAGCGGTTTGACGGGCGTGCGGCCGCTGAAGACGTAGTACAGCAGGGCGATGACGATCACGATGGCAAGCAGGTAAAGCATGGTATCTCTCTGATTTCTAAGGGGGAAGCCGGGATCGCGGGCATGCCGCGCGGCGTTGCCGCTACTATAGCAAGTTCGCCGCCCGGTCCCGGGTAAATCTGGCCATCAGATGACGCCGCCGGCGCAGCGCCAGCGGATCGTTCAGCACGATGGGCGAGGCGCCCGTCAAGCCCGAATAATACTGGCCGTGCCGGCGCAGGACGAAGGCATAGTCGTGCAGCGCGTGGCCGCGTGCCAGCATGCGCGCATCGCAATCGACCTCGATGGCAAAGCGCAGCCGGTGCAGCTGCCACCACAGGGGCACATTCCACGGCATGATCACGATCAAGCCGTAGGCCAGGGCCAGCAACTGCGGATCGCGCGCGGCCAGCCGGCATTGTGCATGCGCCAGCAGCAGCGCCTGTTGTTGGGGAGGAATCAGTTGCAGCCAGACGGGCATCACGATGCGCGGCCGCAGCAAGCCCGCCACGCAGGGGCCGATGCCGCCGCTCAAGTACACTGGCGTGCCCAGCAGCGATGTTTTCTGCCAGCGGCGCTGGTGCGACAGCAGCCAGATGCTGCGCAGCGCCAGCAGCAAGAGCATGCCGCTCGATAAGACAAACCAGCCCAGTTTCAGCTGCGCCTGCTCCGCCGGCATGGCCTTCAGCACGCCGGGCAGCCACGCAAGGGGCAAGATGACGGACGCGGCGATGGCCGCCAGCCACAGCCAGCGTGTCGTGCGCCCGCGCCGTTGCCGCGCGCGCTCGGCGCGCCAGGCGGCAGCGCTCAAGAGCAGCGCCAGCGCCATGCAGCACAGCAGCCAGACCGGCATCGGGCGCCTAGCGCTTCAGCGCCATGCCGACGGAGGCGGGCGCCGTATGCTTGAAACCGAACTGCGCATACAGGTCTTGCGCCTGGCCATCGGCGATCAGGCTGACGTACGCGCTTTCCGGCACGTCGCTGTCGATGAACTGGCGGATTTCGCGCATGATCAGCTTGCCCAAGCCCTTGCCCTGGTGGGCCGGCAGCACGGCGATATCGACGACCTGGTAAAAACAGCCGCCATCGCCGATGACCCTGCCCATGCCGACGACCTCGTCGCCATGCAGCACTTGCACGGCAAACAGGGAATTCGGCAAGCC
This sequence comes from Janthinobacterium sp. HH106, assembly GCF_001758725.1. Classification (NCBI taxonomy): domain Bacteria; kingdom Pseudomonadati; phylum Pseudomonadota; class Betaproteobacteria; order Burkholderiales; family Oxalobacteraceae; genus Janthinobacterium; species Janthinobacterium sp. HH106. The sequence continues at coordinate 286,760 of NZ_LRIC01000048.1, forward strand.
CTTGGCCGCCGCCTCCGCAGTTTTCGCGCTCAGCCCGGCGGCGACGCGCAGCTGCTGATAGGTGGCGATGGAGGGAATGGCCAGGCGGGTGGTATAAGGTGATGCGGCGGTCAAGACGGTCTCCTGTGCAATATGGATGGAATGGCCATTATAGGCGGCGAGCGCGGCCGGGGGCGGCACGCTTTATTCGCCGCGCCCTATGTCGTGCGCGGCGCTTTTGCGCTATGGTGGCGTCATTCATTTATTTGTTGAAAGCATGCCATGTCCGCAGGATTTACCGCCACCGAGTTGTCCGTCATCCATGAAGACGACGCCCTGATCACCACCCTGGCCGCGCCAGCGGGCAAAGGCGAGCCCGTCTACCTGATGCTGCAGCGCGCCGATGAATACGACGAGCAGGACGTCGCTACGGGCATGGACGAACCGTATATTGAATATGGCGGCCAGGAATTTGCGTGGTATGGCCACATGCACGCCGTGATCCTGCATCCGAACCGCCTGTCCGTGCAGATGGATGCCGAGGCCGCCATGCAGATGGATGACGACGGCCAGATCGACGTGCGTTTCAACTTGACGCCCGAGCGCTACGCCCAGCTGCAGCAGGCGCTGCGCACCACGTTCGAGGGCTGCGATTACTATCGCGAAGAACGTTGATCTGCGCGGACGGCGCACGAGCGGATCAAGGTTCAGGAGGATCATCACGAGCAATAACATAGGCATTCGCGTGATCCATAACGGTAAAGAAATTTACGCAGTAGCAGAACCCTCACGCTTATGCGCACGGCATTCGAGGTAAGCCGAAAGAAAGGTTTTTCTTGCCGTATATCAATCATGTCAACCAGTCCACATGGAAATTCGTTATTCCTCAAGGAAATATTTGATTCAGTTTTTAAGGGATGTCTATGCGTAAAATACTTGTCTTGCTTCTTCTCGGAACGATTCTCGGCGGCTGTGCTGGGCAGCGTGTTTCTTCTGATGATCCGATAAACAGAGCGCTGAAGCTTTGTGGACTTGGTATGGATACCAAGTCTGCCGACGTATACAAGGCTGCCGTGGATTTTGCAAACAAAAAAGGCTCTGTCTCATTTGGTAGCGAGGTGTCTGAAGCAGTGGATACGCAGATTGGTATTCTGTTAAAGCAAACGGATTTGAAGTCTGACACTGGGCGTAAGGATGTTGTGGACGAAATCCAAAGGACCCGCCAGTGTGTCATTAGCCAAGTTGAGCTAGCAAGACCTCTCAAGAAGGCTGAGCTGCTTGAGCTATGTCGGGTTGATGTCCAAAGAAAGATTTCTCCACCGGGAAACACATCCTATGGCACGCTTCGCAACTGGAATCAAGCATCAGGTAGTTTCAGTGATTCAGAGATTGTGACGATGACTGGATTATTTGATACTCGCGGAAGCTCATCGTTCTGGCTAAGGGCGCAATGCGATCTTCAGGGAGGTACGTTCAATGAGGCAGTGATTCAGCATAGCAATAACTAGCGACAGAGTCAGAGCGATGCGTACGTCACTTCTAGTGGGGAGTAACGGCCCAAGAGGCTATTTCGTGTCCTTTTAGTTTCTTTTATCATGGATTTGATTCCTGCAAATTTCTCGGCTTTCTCGGAACTCCATTCCGTATCTCATTCGAGTAATTTTCGCAGTACTGCATCATTTGCTTTCTGGCCGGTAGGGGCCCAGTGCGGTTGCAGGCCCGCCAGTTGGGATCGATGACTGCATGTGTCAGTTAGTGCTCGATGAGGTCGAGGTGCTCACCCAACACTTCATCGAGGTTGGCTTGCGCCATCGCCATTTCCCGTGGGGGGGGGCTCCGCGCTCTAGAAAGAAGTACTGGGTCATATCGCTAAATTCAATAATGTATGCGATTTGTAAAGCGACGGGCAGCCAATAAAAAACCCGCAGCATCTGGCGATGGGCGGGTTTGATCAGGTGCAACTAAAGTGTTCTGTGGGGGAGCCGGAATCGAAAACCGCTCTGTTAACTCAGCCAATATCCAAAAATACCATCATAAATACCATCATTGGAGAAAAAGTTCTTCGTTACCATTCCACTTGGAGCGGTTGCTGGTGACTTCAGACAAATAGTCTAGTACAAAAAACGTCAAATGCTAGTACTCGCGTTGAAGTTTTTTTGACTTTGTATTTTCGTCCCTGCAAGCATCGGCAGTGAGGGAATACCTTCTTGAAAAGCATGGCCGAAACTACTGCGTTTTTTTGAGGTGGCTGCTTCTGTATTGCGGTGTCCGCTTACGCCCCAAACCGGACATAATCCTCAGTGGGTCGAAGTAACGGCTAATCGGCTAGCACACTCCTGGCCGGCTCCAAAATATAGGCTTCAAAATCATCAAACGCTTCGTTTGAAAGGAAGTACGCATTAAGACACTCTTCGCCGGATTGCACATACTCATCCCAAGGACGTCGTGTTTTGGGTGCGCCATAGACTAGGGCAGAGCACAGTCCAACAAACTCCCACCCAATGCAAGAGTAAGCCAACTTAACCGCGTCGTTATATGCAGCGACTGCGTCTTTCTCATATCCAAATAACGAGCCGATTTTTGCATACGAAATGAACGGCAATGTTTTTAGCCCTTGGTTCATTGTGTTGATCTGTCGTTCTGGTTCCTCGTACTGCCTATACAAACCAGATAAGCTCGCCATGATAGTACGAGGTCAATAGAGGCGATCCAATTCTAATAGCGCGTCGTCAACGTAACTCATTTTTTTCCTTATTCGCCGTTTCAGCCCTGTCTGCTTTTGGCCGTATGCTGTCGTCACCGGGAGCAGGAGCGGTTGAGTCGAACCAATCAATCGGGAACCCAAATTTTTTTCGGCACGGTTCGCACGTAAAGAAAAAGTAGGCCTAAGCAGATCCAAAAGCCATTTCTATAGATTCTCTCTTCCGGAAAAGTGAAGTTCAACATCGCACATAACAAAATCAAACCTGCGATCAATGACGCACCAGCGAAGGCAAGTCGTCGTGCATTATTCTCAGTCATCATCCTCTCCCGGGGCACTTCGTTCAGTGCAGTATATGCGAAAGCGTGAATACGTCTGCTTCTGGCCGGATACTGTCGGAGGTCAGAATAGCACCTTGCGATGTTCCCCAACGCCTGTACCTATTGGCTCAACCATGACCCGCCCGGAAAAATCAGATGCCACCACCTGGACAGTTGCGGAGGCGTCGTTGCGCCTGTATTCGCAGATAAGCTCGTAAGCCTCAGTGCACGAGACTAAGGCGCACTGGTGCGAACTTGCGTAAACAATGACGTCCTTCGTGCCTACATATTCCCTAATCAAAGAATCCACCAAATTCACGTCGAGTACGTTCTCTTTTATGAGGTGGTGATATCCGTCCGCCGCTGAAACGCGGAAGTAGCAAAACTTTCTCATCAGGGTTTGAATCTCTCGCGGCGTCATCAATGTCGATTCAATATGTTGTCATCTTTGGCGGCAACGTCGGCTTTTGGCCGGCCGATTGCCGCCGTTGCCAGGTTCCCCCTGCGGACATGCACCCCGCTGCAAGCACTATAAATCTTAGAGGCCCATAACAGCCTCGAAGAGATGACGAACCCAATTTCTAAACGCGAGGCGTTTGGACTCATGTTGCCTCAGCCGATGCATCAACAACCACGTTGCATACAAGGCGATTATAACGGCGCACGCTGCACTGATGATGGCTGTGAAGATCTGTATAGCTGGAAGCATAACCATCTGTCCTCATTTTCACTACGTCCGCTTGTGGCCGGTTGCCGTCATTGCCAGGTTCTGCCCCATACCAGACTGTCGAAGGGGCTGTTCAGGCCCCGAACACAGTACTTTCAATCCAAACCCGTTCGCCCGGGTGATGCTCCTCGATAGTCGCAAGCGCCCGCTGAATCGTCGCTTGGTCGGCATCCGTGAAAGAGTACGTGAAACGAGTGACATTGCTGCGCTCAAGCTTCGCAAATTCTGCTTCTGACAATGCATCCGCGCTGCACCATACGGGAGTCTTGGTCGCCTCTGAAGCATCCAAAATTTCTCGCAAACCTCGTGGGGTTAGTGCTAGGTACACCATGTCATCCTCGTTTTTTGATCCAAAAAAGCATAGCTGCCCCAAGGTCTGCTTCTGGCCGGTTGGTATCGTTCGCAGGTTCCGCCCGAAGCGGACAGATGGATTCGTTACACCGATGGTTGCGCATTTACGAACAGCACTACGTCAGAAACGGTACGCACTTTGTCGTAATACGGGTTGCGCTCGGTCTGTTCTAGCGATCTTCCGGCCCGCAAAGCAACGTCCACTATGAGATCGTCCACGTCATCGACATCCAAGCCTAAATCGCCCGTGAGCGAGTCCGATGCTCGCACTGGAAACGCGATGAACGGCCTAAGAAAAACTTGCAATTCCTGATGCACCGCGCGGATGATCCAGGTGTCGGTTTTTCTTTTGTCAAAACTGCGGGCGAAGTGGCATATCGATTCGCCTTCGCGGGCGTAAGCCAGGGTTTGAAGGCGATGCTTTTCACGCCGATTCAAAACGGTGGTCCAGACATAAAAAACACAGACCAAAGTACCGGTAACGCCCAAAATCCGAGCAGATGACGCGTAAATAAAGTACCCGAACCCGATTGCTACCACGACCATGAACACCTTCAGCGGGATGACAGGCCGTTTGGCATGCTGCGCCATTTGCCTTGACGGCAGCCGTGTTGCTTCCATTGCTACTCCTTTTATGCCTCATCATGATTATTCATCGTCCGCTTCTGGCCGGTTGCCGTCGTTGACCGGTTGAATCCGCAGCCGATAGCCGCCCCCGAGAATAGCAAATTGTCAAACGGAAAACTACACGTATTATCACGCCCGTGCAAATGACTCCCCACGTGCCAGACAGTCGCCGCCATGTCGAAATGCTAGCGGGAACGCTGCTGCCCAGGTCATAGGCCCGCACGCCGCGAAAGCCGCGTCCCTTGATGGCCTTAGCGATCATGGTCCTGCTCCTTCACGCCCAAGAGTGCCAGTCGCAGGCGGCGCGTTTCCGCGATCAGCCGCTGCAGCAGGGCGTCGGCCACGGCGACGCGGCCGCCTTCGTTGGCGAGATGGGTCAACTGATTCAGGTTGGACGCCAGGCGGGCCAGTTCCACGTAGTGTTCGCGGTTGATGGCGGCGACGGGCGGCGGGGGCAAGACGCGCGCCAGCGCTGCGGTGCGCAGCCATTGCGCGGGACGCATCTGCATGCGGGCGGCGCGTTCCAGCAGCGCCGCATGTTCGGCGGCCGAGACGCGCACGCCGATGGTGGCGCCGCGCACGGCGGCCGGGTCGCCTTTCGGGCGGCCGCCTTGTCGCTTGCGTGGCGTGGTCTCGGCGTGCATCGATGCTCCTGGCGTGGTGGGCGAGCGCAGCGAGGATGGCCCCGCAGGGCAAGCCGGTTTGAGCGAAGCGAAAACATGGCTTGCTCCTCGCCAGCCCACGCGCCCGCGGCTCCCCGGTCTTTAATGTAGGCGCGGGCCAGCCGCTTTTCTTACGCGATATCAAACAGCGCGGGCGCTGTCGCGAAACAGGACGACGGCGGATGCGGGTGGACGCACGCCTTGTCGCCCATCGTGGCGCGCAGGCGACAGGCATGCGTATCGCCGCACCTGTTCCTGCCAGCGCCGCCGCTGGTTTTCTTTCTCCAGGCGGGCGTCGCCGTCAGGCTGGCGGCGTGGCGACGCCGTCGCGCAGGGCGTCGAGATAGTCGGCCCAGCGCTGCATCATGGCGCGGCGCGCAGGCAGGTGCGCCGTGCGGTTGTAGGCGCGCCCGTTCGGGTCGATGACGCTGTGCGCCAGCTGGTGCTCGATCAGGTCCACGCGCTCCTGCAGCACTTCGTCGAGGATGGTGCGGGCCATGGCGCGGAAACCGTGGCCGGTCATGACTTCCTTGGCATAGCCCAGGGAACGCAGCGCCGCATTGATGGTGTTTTCGCTCATGCAGCGCTGGCCGCTGCGCAGGCCGGGAAACACGTAGCGGCCTTCGCCGGTGACTGGCTGCAGCGCGCGCAGGATCGCCACGGCCTGTGTCGGCAGCGGCACCAGGTGTTCGAGCTGCATTTTCATTTTCCTGGCCGGGATGCGCCACTCGGCGGCATCGAGATGGATTTCGCTCCATTCGGCGGCGCGCAGTTCGCCGGGACGCACGAACAGCATGGGCGCCAGTTTCAGCGCCGCCACCGCCGTGGCGTGGCCCTGGTAGCCGTCGATGGCGCGCAGCAGCGGCGCGACATCGCCCGGTTTCGTCAGTGCCGGGTAGTGCGTTCTTGGCACCGGCGTCAATGCGCCTTTCAGGTCTGCCGTGACGTCGCGCTCGACGAGGTCCATCGCCACGCCGAAGCGCAGCACCTGGCCGCACAGCTGCTTGATGCGGTGCGCCGAATCGATCGCGCCGCGCGCCTCGACGCGCTGCACCACGCGCAGCACGTCGCGCGGGCGGATGGTGTTGAGCGGCATCTTGCCCAGGTAGGGGATGACGTCGCCTTCGAGCCAGTTGCCGACTTTCTTTTGCGTGCTGGCGCTGCCGTTGCGCTGGATCGTGAGCAGCCACTGGCGCGCCAGCTTGTCGAAGGTGTTCAGGGCGGCGCTGCGCTGCTCGGCCTTCTGGGCGCGCTTGACGGCGTTCGGATCGATTCCTTCGGCCAGCGCCTTGCGCGCCTCTTCGGCCTTGCGCCGCGCCTGGGCCAGGCTCACGCGAGGGTAGACGCCCAGGGCCAAGGTCTTTTGTTTGCCAGCATGGCGGTAATTCAACCGCCAGTATTTGCCAGTTCGGGTAACCAGCAGGTACATGCCGTACAGGTCGGGATACTTGTCGCCGCTGGGCGTGCCCTTGTAGACGGCATGGCGGATAAGCAGATCGGACAGTGGCATGGCGCACTCCCTGATGGTATTTTTTTAGAGAAAATCCTAAATCCAGCAAAAAGTACCAACAAAATTCATGGCTTTTAATGTACGCCGATGGACAAATACGGACAACAAAAAACCCGCTCTCCTATGACGAAGGCGGGTTCCTGGATGTTTTTCGAGCTTCTAATGCTGTGTTCTGGTGCCGGGAGCCGGAATCGTTGCCCGCATATTCATGCGGGTTTTCGGAGATTTGGCGTAAATTTGGCGTAATCGAAATTAATTTTTCTCGCGGTACGATTGTACCCACGCGATCACCTCCTTGGCATTGTACAGGGGCTGCGCACGGCCCTTTGATGTCGGCAGGCGGATGGCTTTGGGAAACGAGGGCAAGCATGCCATCTGTTCACGAACCGTACCGGGTTCGCGTTTCAAGTACGCGGCAATCGTTGCAATGTCCCACAGGTCAACGGCCAGCGGAATCGATGGTGCCATCCGCTGGGCGACAGCGTCGGCCAGGCGCTCAATCAGGTCAACGTCGGTCATGTTTTGTTCCCTGGGCTGCTTGCCAGTTTTGGTGGTGTGTTGAATTTCCATATCGTTCTGTTTCTCAGTAAGTTGTAACGCAGGTTGAAGATTGGCGGCGTCGTGGGCACTTCGCATCATGGATACCAGCAGTAGAGGCTAGCCAAGGCGCTCGCTAGCGACGCAAACACGACGGCGATATGAAGGCGGTAGGGCATCGGCTCGGTGCGGCCCTGGGGGCGCTTTGACGGCTTGCCGAGCGAGGCGCTAAGGGCTGCCATGTGAGCCGCGATGGCTTTGTCTTCACGCTGCTCGACTTGATCGGTGAGGTGTCGCTCGAAGCTGCGCAGAATCCGGCGGAATTGGAGGTTGATCATTCATCCCCCTTTTTTTTTGCACGGTCCAGGCGCTCGATCTCTGCGACCAGGAGCGCTGCGGCTTTGACGAGTTCTTGGCGGCGATCGCAGGCCTTTGGTGGCCCCCAGTCGGCAGGAACGATCACGTGACCCCGAGTCATGCCATAGCCGGTTTCCTCTGCGGGCCAACTGCGGGCCGCTGGTGGCATGGCGTAGAACGTGGCGTAAGCTGCGATCTCGTCGTTTTGATGCTCGTCGTCGTGCTTCAGGTCATAGCATTTCGCCTTGATCTGCCGATTCCGCTCGGCCATCACATCGCGCTCTGCTGCGCTGGCTGGCGGCAACTTGTCGGCATACTCGATGATCGATGAGCGCAGCCATTCTGCGCCGCGATTGAAACCGTCGGCATAGGCCGTAGCTGTCGCTTCGGTGTGGACCCAGCCGCCGACGCCAATATTTACCAAATGCACTGCAGCCAATGGCCCAATGCCCTTGTCCAGCACCACGCGAGCAGGCCTGCGAGCCATCATGGCCTTGCCGACGCTCACCGGCTCTTCCAGCGGTACTCCGCCGCGTATAGCATCCAATAAAGCACTGTGACCCTCGCTCACTTTTGGGGGCGGAGCTGAGTGTGTGAAGAGGGGGACAAGGTCTGCAGTGTCAATGCCGGCTTGCGTGGCCCATTTGCAGGCGCTGACATAATTGGAGAACCATACGCGGACGTTTTGACTGTCCTTGGCGAACACAGCAAACCCTACAGCGTCGTCTTGTTGGATGCGCTTTGGTGGTACGCCGGTCGAGGCGTGGGTTTCTTCGATCAGCGCCCCCACTATCTCGGCCGGGCTGCGTTTGAACAGGAACTGTGGACGGTATGCCTGGATCTCCTGCAGCAGCTCGGCGCCGAGGTTGGCCATGGCGGCGACCTGGTGCGGGCCGCTGGGCAGAAACTCCAGGGTGGCTATGTCGATGGTGATCGATGCAGCTTGGCCGGCGCGCATTGCTTGCCAGTTCATGCGTTCAGCAACCTCCACTGCATTCACGGCATCAATGCTGGCGTTCGAGGTAGGGCCGTTCATGCTGCCACCGCGCGTTCGATTGCATAGCTCGTCGACGCGTACTGATCGAAGTCGGCCATGTCGAGTTCGTGGGTGAGGTACTGGTGGAAGTCGACCAGGCCGCCATTCTCAATCTCGTGCAATACGGCGGTGGCCAGTTCTACCGGCAGAGGCTTTTGCGGAACGAGAGTAAACAGCCGGCGATTTTCATAATCGTGCGGTATTGCATCTGCAGTCAGCAGAACCAAATTCAGGCTATTCGAGATGGCGATATCAGGCATCTCGTGCCGATGGACGACAATGTTTGCAGAGGCAATGAGGTTCTTGATGGTGCCAGTGGCCCAGTCAGCGAAGCGAATGTCCTGCAGGACCGCGTAGCGCTTACCGATCGCCCAGCCGTTGAATGTGCGGCGCGGCAGCACGCCGCACAGCTGTGCCTGGCTGCCGTACATTGGGCCGATTACTATCTCAAACAGCAGGTGCTGGCCAGCGCCCTGGTCGCCGGCTACAAGCAGGGCAGTTGCCATCTTGGCGCCACGGTGGCGCAGCGGATACGCAAGCCAGCGGGCCACCCAGGTGGCCTGTTCGGCATCCTGGTTGCACAGGTGAAGCAACAGCGCGCGGATGTGCGGTGCGGTGGTCGTGGCCACTGGCGCTGCAGGTTGCGCGATCGAGCCGAAGAAGGCGCGGATTTTGGCGAAAAGGGACGTGATGAATTTCATGGTTGCTCCGTTCGTGGTGGTTATTGAATTGCTGCTTCGGTATCAGGCGTGGGCTTGGTGGTGCCGACTACCGGGGATTTTGGCCATGGCCATGGCTTCTGTGGAGCGGCCGCTTTCGACTTGCGTGCGCGCGGCGTTGACGTGGTTGCTTGCGATACTGGTTCGTCGTGCGTGGGTGCTGCAGGTGCTTCAGCTGCGGGAGCAGCCGCATTGAGGCTAATCTGCTCGGCGAGCATTTCCGCGTCTTCGTCGTCTTCCGGGTTGTCGGCGAGCTGGTTCTCTGGCGCCGGATCAGTCTCACGGCGCAGCCAGACTTGACCAGGTGCGTAGTGCCAGCCGAGCGCATTGGCTGCGGCCTCCAGCGGTTTGAGCATCAACGGCCGTTCGGCGAGGATGAACTTGCTCAGGTCATTGAGGCGGGCAGGCGCAATGGCGATCAGCTGGCCAAGCTGATAATCCTGGACGGATTCAAACGCTATCGTTTCCATTTCCAACTGTAGGCGCACCGCATCTGGATCGATGCCCTCATGCCTGGCCATGGCATGTATTGCGGCCTGCTGGTTATCGAAATCTTCGTCATCCCATCCATTTGTAATCAGGCTGTCGCCCAGCAGCATGTCGACCAGCAACAGCTGCACATCTGGCAGTCCTGCCTGATCGATATAGGCGTGGATGCTCTCGGTGCTGGAGGTATCAAATGTGTATATGCCGGCGAGAGCCTCGTCGGGAAGATCGCGGTCAATCAGCACCAGTTTGGTAAATTCGCGCAGCGAGGCCAGTGAAAATCCGTTGGCGCCGCGTGCGCGCAGGCGCTTGTAAAGCTCGATGCGGTAGGCTTCTTCCTGCTCGGCTTTTGCCTCGTCTGCGCGTGCGATTTCCCGTTGCTTTTCGGCGGCCGCTTGCTTTTCCGGTGTATTGGCAGCGGCCTCCTTTTTTGCTTCTGCGGCGCGGAGTGTCGACATGCGAGCGTCATAGACTTCTTTTGTTTCGCACGCGCCGGCATCTTCCAGGAGTTTCTGGATAGTCGCCTTATCGTAAAACGGGGTCAATTGGCCCTTCTCGTCCTTCACGTACCACGCTGGCTCGGGGAGCAGGCCGCTCTCAAGGAATTTCTCTGTGTTACCTTCATTTTTTGTGCTGGGCGCGTTGCGTTCGAAGACCCACAGCGGCGACGCCAGCGCTACAAACTCGCTGCTGCTTCTATATTCATTCTGACGTCTTCTTGTCGCCCCATCCTCGCCTTCGTAGACGGGCACGCCGCCTTGAGATGCTGCTGCGATGGCTAATGCGTCGTGCGCCTGGCGCTTTTCGGCATAGCACGCCGGATCTGTGCAGACGTCTGCACTTTTGATGTCGGTGAAAACGTCCGGCTGGTTGCCTGTTTTCTTGGGGCACTTGGTGCAGGCGCCGGCCAGCGTCACTAGGCTCGCGTCGCTGAGATTAAACAGCGCGCGGGTCAGGTCGACCATATAGCGGGTCTGGATATGCTGTAACGCCGCGCGGTAGGACATCGGCTCGCCAGTGCGCTGGTCCGGCGCGCTGATCTCGGCCAGTGCCTTGATCTGCAGGGCAGGGACGGGTACGCGTGCGATCAGCAGGGCTGTCGAGGCCGAGATAACGTCATCGAGAAATTTCTCGCGCACCTCGGTCGTCAGGGCGCACAGTTTCAGGCGGCCATAGATGTGGCTACGCGACTTCTTCAGTTTTTCCACCAGGCGATCAGCGGTGTAGCCGGCATTGAGCATCAGTTCTTGGAACCCTTCGGCTTCTTCCATCGGGTGCGGGTCTTCGCGCTGCAGGTTCTCCAGCAGCTGGATTTCGCGCGCCTGCAGGTCGGTCAGCTTGCGGATCATGGTCGGACCGCGCAACAGTTCGGCGATGTTTCCCGCGCGCCAGCGCCGCTCTCCGGCAACGATCTCGAAATGCTGTGGAGCGTCTGCTGTTGGAGTCACAGGTCGAATCAAGATCGGCTGGACGATGCCGACCTCCTTGATATTGGCGGCCAGCTGCTCTAGCGCCACCTGGTTGAATCGTTTGCGGTTGGTGTAACTGGGGCGGATATCGGCCCAGTCCGTGATCGCGAACACTTGGTCGTCGACCAGCTCGTCGACGACGATGCGTTTCTCGCTTCGGGCCGGGGCATTCTTCATGCCACCGATGGTGGGTATTACGAGTTCGCTCATGTGCGGCTCCTGGTTGTGGGCGGGTACGGCCCGGTTAGCGTTTAATGAAATCGAAAGGGCTGCTGTTGCCGATGGGGAGCAGTTCATGGCCGTCGGCCAGCTGCGCCACCAGTGCGGCTTTGGCCTGGCGCGGAGTCATGGCGCGGCCGTCCGGGTGGGTGAAGCCGCGCAGCTCGTGGAGTGGCCTGGCCAGCACGCTGCGCACATCGATTGCCAGGTGGACGAGCGGGACGGTCATTTGATCGCCCCAGGTGTGTGGTAGGCGAGCTTGAAAGTGACGCCTTTAGGCAGCGTCACGCTCACGCACCATGCGGTGAAGCCGGCGCGGGGCTGCTGTTGAGGACGGACTGGCTCGGTGACGTGGTAGCCGCGACGGCGCATGGCCTCGAATACCTGCAGGATAGACAGGCGACCATCAGGGCCAGTCAATTCCTTGGCTGCGCATCCAGTGTTGCGCGTGAAACGCGCTAGCTGGGCGGCGTCGTTCGCGTTGACCAGCGTGTCGTGCAGGCTTTGCGACGATGGCAGGTTCACTTTGGGCAGCCTGCGGGTGGCGGTCGAGGGCATGGCTGCGGCCTCCTACAGTGGATGCGCGGTCACGCCGCAGGGTTCGCCGCACTGTGCTTCGACGGCGTCCTCGCAAGCACTCGCAGCCGTGCTGGCCAGCGCGTAGTAGCGCGTCACGCCGCGCGAGGTTTTCACGGTGACGCGGAAGGCACTCAATGGCGAGCCTCTTTTTTCGGAGTGAGCAGCAGCGAAAAGACGCGGTTGGCCAGCGCCATGTCGTCTCGCTGCAGCGCGCCAGATAGTGCAGCGATGAAGGTTTCTGTGCACAGGACGCGATCTTGCGGGTGCCTGTTCGTGGCGACGTCAATGCATTGCTGAATGCTCTCAAGAACTGTGAGAGGGGGTTTTGGAAGGTTTTCCATCGTCTTCGCTCCATCGTTGTGGTTGCTAATACGAAGAAGTTTAGGCATACCTAAAGAAACAGTCAAGTTAATATTTTCGGCATGCCTAAATTTTTAGTCATATTGGAGCTGTGATCTTTTGGCAAGGCGAAAAAAAACCCCGCCATGCGGGGTGGATTGACTTAAGCGGTTGTGTTAGAAGTGGTCGCCTTCTCTACGTACAACCCTGCCAATAATGATGCATTCGTTGCCTTGGCAATTCCTGCGATAAAACTTTCGTTGATCGGAGTTGTCCGACATAAGCCACCACTGGCCGGCATCACGTGACACCCGTTTTACAACTGCTTCTCCACCATAATTGACTGCGAATACTGCATTGTCGGTCAACTTCTTGTCAGCCAAGTTGATAACAATCGTATCGCCCTCATAGAACGTGGGTTCCATGCTTTCTCCCTTAACCTTGACGGCTAGAAGGCTCTCCGGGTCAAATCCTTTGCGATGCACCCACGATTTTGACAGGCCCAGTGTTCCCCCATCGGTATTGTCTGGTTCAGTCTGAAAGCCCGTAACCCCAGCTTGCAGCCGCAGTTGCACTAATTTAACACGATAGAGTGCCTCCTCGTCCTCGTCAATGAGCGAGATTGGTATGGCGCCAGGCATCAGCTTCTGGGCCTCTTCCTTTGTTGTATCGGTTCCGTGGAGCAGCCAATCCGGTGATACCTCCAGCACTTGACAAACCTTTACCAGGTTGTTGCCTTCGATCATTTTTGTATCGCCATTTTCCCAGTCGGTAACTGTCGGCGCGGATACTCCCACCAGCTTCGCAAAAGCTGATTTTTTGATGTTTTTGGCCTCGCGGGCCAGCGTAAGTCTTTTGTGCCAATCCATTAGGTAATCCTAACAATTTCCATATAAGGGATGCCTAAATTATTCTTGCTTATTTCTTTAGGCTTGCCTAAAATAAGGTATGACTAATGAACTTACAGCCGACGAAATCATTGACGCGCTTGGCGGCACGTCAGAAACCGCACGGATTTGCCAAGTTAAAGACCCGTCCGTGTCTGAGTGGCGCCGCAACGGCATTCCGCGTGCGCGTCTTATGTTCTTGAAACTGGCACGGCCAGAAGTCTTTAGTTCAGAGGGGCGGCTGGACCCTGGCCCGGGTCGTGCAGGCCGTCAGCTGCCATCGCCAACAAACATCCTTGACACCGTACCGGAGCATTCCGTTGTCGGTGTCGATCCGCGAAGCAGGGTGTGAGCAGGATCAATTTTCATGTCGCAAGCGTAGCTTGACCGCGTAGCAAGAACAACCACCAAGAAGAAGGAAATGTTGTGAAAATCAAAAAATCGTACCTTGCCATGATCAGGGCATTTCCCGGCGGTTGGGACGCAATCGCAGCCGCCCTGGGCATGAGCCGGAACGGGCTGGAAAACCGCATTTACGAACGCAAGGGGCAGGGCGTTGCTGTTGACACGGCCCTGCAGCTTCAGGCGTTCTCCAACACGACGCTGTTTGCTGAAGCCGTGGCGGCATCGAGCGGCGGTGCCTTCGTTAAGTTGCCAGCTGATTTGTCGGATGGGAATGAAGTAATCGCTAAGAAGTTTCGTGAGGTCTATATCCGCTTGGGGCGCTTCGCTGAGCATTTCGAGGCGGCCATCGCTGGCGACGATGAAATCGACGAGAAGGAACGTGCTGAACTCGATGCCATCATGCATGGCATCCATAAATCGCTTTCCGAAATGATGGCGATGAGTATTCGCGTGTATTGCAAACCGGAAGCCGGCCAGGATGGTGCGGCATGAGTGCGCATTTCGGCCCGCGCGCCGGAACACGCCCTGATCTCGCCTTTCGCAAGCTGGTCCAGCTGGGCGGCCGTGCTGGCTTGCATGGCTGGATGAAAGCCATGACGTGGACGCGCCCCATTACAGCGTTTGAGCGCGAAATCATTAACTCGCTGATGCGTTGTCATGTGGTGCGCCGTGAGGCTGGCGATTACGCGGTGACGCAAAAAGGCTGGGATTTTGTTGGCCGCTCAACTCAAGCCAACGTGGCGCCGGCAGGGCAGGTCGCAGGGCCGCGTTATGTCGGCAAGAAACTGCCTCTGTCACCCGCGAATATGGTGCGTGCACCGCTGGCCCGTCCTGGCTCGTTTGACTATGCAGCAATCCCCTCCCGTATGGGAAGTCAGCGCGTGCCGCATGGCCTGGCTATGCCTGGGGTGACGGGAGCCATTGTCAGTGAGTAATGTTGACCAGGTAGTTGCTCAAATGGCGGCATACGACATGCCGCAACTCCCGCCCAATCACCCTGTATTCGATGGCAAGTTTCACCGTTTCGGCCCGAAGAAAAAGGGCTGGTACATCCTGCGTGAACTGGAGCTCGAGACCGGCCGTAGGGTCGTCACTGGCGCTTTTGGTTTCCACCAAGGCGACAACCGGAATACCGTACCTGTCACCGTCGACGCCGAGGCGATGACGGATGATGAGCGCGCGGAGTTTGCGACCAAGCTGCGCGAGAACGAACAGCGCGAGGCCGAGAAAAAGCTGCGAGAAGCGCAGCTGGCCGCCAACCGCGCGCGCGACCAGTGGGCGAAAGCCGCAGGTATCGCTGTGCAGCACCCGTACCTTGATCGCAAGCAGGTTGCCGGCGAGGGCGTGCGCGTCGACCGCGCCGGCGCGTTGTTGATTCCCCTGCAGCGCGCTGGCCAGATCATCGGCCTGCAGAAGATCGACCAGGCTGGCGAGAAGCGCTACAACGCCGGCATGGACAAGCCGGGCGCATACCACATGCTTGGCCGGCCGCTTGATGCGCCTGTAATCGCGGTGGGCGAGGGTTACGCCACATGTGCGAGTGCGCGTGCGGCCGCAGCTCTGGCCGGCGTCGACCTGCCTGTGGCCGTGGCTTTTGACGCCGGTTCTTTGGCGTCCGTGGCTTCCGCTTTGCGCGAGGCGTTCCCGCAGGCGCATCTTCTTTTCCTTGTGGACGATGATGACCAGGTGGTCCAGCGTTTCATCGAGCGCTTGCGCGAGGACTATCAGGTCTTGGCCGCCGTGCCGATCGATGGCGTCTCGCATGTGGTGCTGGCCGATGACGGTGCCGACGTCGAGGTGACCGCCTGGTGGCGCACGGACGCGGCCGGCGTGCCGTACATCGAGGCGGACGTGCGTACTGGCCGCCGGCAACAGCGCTACACGTTCAAGAACGCCGGCGTGGCCAGCTGCTCGGCGCTGTGCCGCAAGATGCAGCGCACGTCGATGGTCGTTCCGGCGTTTGCCGACAGGGCAGGGCGCAAGCTAAGCGATTTCAACGACATGCAAATTGAGGAGGGGCTTGAGGAGGTAGCGGCGCTGATCGGGGTTGCCATCCTTGCTGCGCAGCAGCCTAAATCTGCCGTTCCTTTTCCTCTCGCCGCGCCAGCGGGCAATTCAATGGTTCCGCCTGCAGCTGCTGCCGTAGCCGTTGGCGTCTCCCCCGTTCCCCCTGCTGCGCAGCAGCCAGATTCTGGTTTTCCCGACGCCGGCGTGATCGCGCCAGTGCTTGATCTCGGGGTGTTGTTCCTGGAAGGCGTGACGGACGAATCCCCCCCTCCCCCTGGTGCGGAGCAGCCAGCCCGCAGGAGCGCTATCGACGCAGAGGCGGACGATAGCGAGGCGCGTCTGGCCGCCACGTTGGAAGCGGGATACGCCGACGGATCGCTGCCTGAGCCTCCTGACGAGGGCGGCTCCGCTTCCGCGCCGGGGGCGGGGGGTGACGGCAAGCAGGCGAAGGACAAACCGAAAAAAGTATACGGCGCCGACCACTGGAATCAGGTCGAGTACGTGCTGAAGAACTTCGTGCTGGTGTATGGCGAGGACCTGGTGTGGGACGTGTCGCAGCGGATGCTGATGAAGATCAGCAGCATGCGCACCATCGTGGCCAACAACGACGTCATGAAGTTTTGGGGCGGAGAGGCGCGGCGCTGGGTGCTGAAGAAAAACATCGTCTTTGATCCGCAGGACATTCCGTCGCCGGCATCGAGCGGCGCGACGGCCACCGTGAACCTGTTCAACGGATGGGCGATGCAGCCGCGACGCGGCAGCTGCCTGCGCATCCAGACCCTGATCGCGCACCTGTGCGATGGCAACGATGCCCTGGTCGAGTGGGTCGAGCGCTGGCTGGCCTACCCGTTGCGCAATCGCGGCGCCAAGATGGAAACGTCGATCATCATGCACGGCGACGAGGGCAGCGGTAAGAATTTCTTCTTCGAGAAGGTCATCAAGAAAATCTACGGCGAGTACGGCTATGTGATCGGCAATGCGCAGCTGGAGAGCCAGTTCAACGACTGGGCCTCGATGAAGCTGTTCATGGTGGCCGATGAGGTGGTGACGCGCTCGGAGCTGAAGCACATGAAGGGCAAGCTCAAGTACCTGGTGTCGGGCGACATGATCATCATCAATCCGAAGGGGTTGCCCGAGCATGGCGAGGCGAACCACATGAACTTCGTGTTCCTGTCGAACGAGCTGCAGCCGCTGGCCCTGGACAAGACGGACCGCCGCTACCTGGTGATCTGGACGCCGCCGGCGTTGTCGCGCGAGTTCTACGTCCAGGTGGCCGAAGAGATCGCCAATGGCGGCATCGAGGCGTACTACCACTACCTCATGCACGAGCTGGACATGGGTGACTTTGACGAGCACACCAAGCCGATCTACACGGATGCCAAAGACGACCTGATCGAGAAGAGCCTGACGCCGGCCGAGCGCTTCTACCGCGACTGGAGCCGGGGCTTCCTGCCGCTGCCGTTCATCACGTGCGGCGCTACCCAGCTATACGACGCCTACAAGGTGTGGTGCGACAAGAGCGGGGAATCGAAGTACATCTCACAGACCATCTTCTCGCCCACCGTGCTGCGGTACGCCGGCGAGGCGTTGGAAAAGCACCTGATCAAGTATGAGCTGGGATCGGTGGTAAAGCAGCGCAACGTGTTTTTAGCCGGGAAGAAGCCAGAGGGCAAGACGCTTGCAGAGTGGGCGGCAGATGCATCGGGCCTGTTCGAGAAAAGTTTGAGGGCATACCGGAGTCGCAGCGGGGTTGATGCTGCCGATGTTGAGGGTTAAGCCATCACATAGCACAAAGCCATCACATCGCAAACCCGCATGGATGCTGGAATGTGATGGGTATGAAGGGTATTACGGGTTCTCGCGCACGCACACATGTGCGCATTGATGGACAAGGCCGTTTGAATGTCGATGGTTCGCTGTATTTTTTTTGTCAGAAAGTAGAAAGAAGTAATAACAGTACTCATACCCATCACAAGTAAGTATTCATGCGGGTTAGCGATGTGATGGGTATGTGATGGGTATGACGGGTTAGCGGAATACGGCCGGTTTTCATCGAAGAAGGAAGTGGAGGGCAGGACGATGAACAAGAAGGTGAGCATGCGGGAGCAAATGCCCCAGGTGGCGGCGATCATCGATGCGTTCCGCGAGGCATTTGGGGCGGAGGTGGTGGATGCGGCGATACGGCGCGGTATGCGTGGTGGGCAGGGCTTCCACGCTACTGAAAATGGGCATGAGGTGGGCACGCCGGTTTATCAGGGCGTGCCGCTGGATAGGACGCCTGGGCGGTATGTGGGGCGGATGGGCGAAGTGGCATGGCAGGCAGCATTGGATCAGCAGGCGATTGATAACGAGAAAAGGGGCTAGGTGATGGAAGTGAAAGCGGAAGAAGCGGTATTTGAAAACGTGGGTCAGGCGGTACATGTGTCGTTCCTGATCATGGCCCAGGAGGCAAAGCAGGACGCGCCGTTGCGCGCGGCACTGATCAAGGCGATGGAGTCGGTGCAGTTGAACGGCCGTCAGCGTTGCTGGCTGGAGCAGCTGCGCGGCGCGGCGTCGGGAACAATTAACTTCGGCGGACTGGATGGCAACGAGGTGCGCGCCCAGTGTGCCATGGTGCTGCAGGCGGTAAAGCATAGGCTGCCGAAGACGGAAATGTGGGTGTTGCAAGCGAAGTACGGGCAGACGGACTTTGAGGATGTGGATGGCCGACGGCGCTTTGCCTTCTCGGTCGAGCGCATCGAGGCCATCAAGGGATTGGCGGATTGGTTCCGGCCAATGTTCCCTGGGCTGAACCCGCATGCAGTCGACTGCATGCTGGGGCGCTTGTTCGCCAACCATAAGCAGCTGGATATCACGGTGCGCGACCTCGCCAAGTCATTCGGTGCAAGCCACATGACCTACCAGCGGGCGTCGACAAAGATGCACGGGCATGTGCGGGAGCTTGAGCAGAAGGCCTATAGCCGCCTCGCGCCAAGCTTTGTTGCTGATGGTGTTGTCGAGGAGTTTTTGCAATAGCTTGACGCGGCTGTTACAGCGGGTGTATATTTCGGTCATTCTCGCAGCAGTAACGCCTAAAGCCCGCACAAGCGGGCTTTTTTGCGTTTAACGAGACGATTTCTCAACAGCGAAAGAGGTGATCTATCTCGATCCGCTCCATAGCGGGGGATACATTCGTTTCTGGTGCTTGCCCACTTCGGTGGGCTTTTTTATTTGTGTTGATGATAGGGCGCAGGGGCGCACACCTCAACCACAAGGCGGCCGCGTTTCTTGTGGGATGTTTTGTGCAGACGTCTGCACAAGTACTGGATGGAAAAAGAATGGCCCTTGAAATATCCGTTCGGACGAACCTCGCAGACGTAGAGCGCGGGTTGAGTGACTTGGCCAAGCGGCAAATGCCATATGCCACAGCGTTAGCATTGACGTCGCTGTCCAAGTTGGTAGCTGCCGATGCTGTTAGCAATTTGTCTGCCAAGCTCAAGAACCCGTCGCCCTTTACGCTGCGCTCGGTGAAGACGATGGGGGCGCGCAAGGATAACCTGGTGGCCAAGGTGTACGTGATGGACAAGGCGGCAGAGTATCTGGAGCCTTATGAGCGTGGTGGTGTACATAAGCTGGCCGGCAAGGCGCTCCTCAATCCCAAAGACATCGCGCTCAATCAGTATGGACAGTTGCGCAAGGGTACGCTGGCCGCGTTGAAAGGGCGCAGCGATATCTTCATTGGCCCGGTCAAGACAAAGAAGGGAATCGTCAATGGTGTATGGCAGCGCACGGCAATAAAGGCAACGATCACCAACAGGAAGACAGGCAAGGCGCGCGTCAGTTCGCGGGGTGTCAACACGTCCGGGGCACTGAAGCTGTTGATTCGATTCGGTGATGCGCTCGCGGTCAGAACACATCTAGGCTACCACGCTCGGGCAACGGCAATGATCAATGCCAACTTCAATGCCGAGATGGATAAGGCAATGATCAAAGCAATGGGGACGGCACGTCCCTGACGACCGGCCGGTCGAGTGTAAAGGCGGCGCCGAAATCAACGGGTCCTCCCTGGAGGTTTTGCTCCCGAGGGCATTGCGCGCCCCGTTCTTTCTCTAGCTGAGGAATTGCATACGCTTCCTTCCTTTTTAGATTACTGGGTACCGATATGGGAAAGCTGGTCAACAAGCGCGACCTGTCGGAGATCATGGGCGTGTCGGAGCGGACATTCACCGAGTGGCAGAAAGAACCAGGCTTCCCTTTTGAAATCAATGGGGGGCGGGGCGTTGGAAATAGCTACGATACTGCCAAGGTCATCCAGTGGATGATCGAGCGCGACATCGCGCGCCGCTCCGCAGAAAAGCCGCGTGACCGCTTGGATCGTTTGAAGGCGGACATGGTCGAAGTCGACCTGGCCGAGAGGCTGGGCCAACTGGCGCCGGCCGCACTGTTCGAGCGCGCCTGGTCCGATCACATCATCGCGGCCAAAACAGAACTGTTGTCACTGCCGCTCAGGCTAGTGGGCGAAATTCATGCATTGCATAACATCACGGTCGATACCGATCTGATCCTGGTGCAGATCGAGGCCTCGCTGGCCAAGCTGGAGAGTTTTGATGTCGACGCATTCGATTCTGATGAACCCGACCCTGAAGGCGATGATGCGCCAGACGGTGGCGACGACGATTAAAGAAGTCCAGCGGCGTTGGGCGCCCGCGCCGAAAATCAGTACCCGCGCCTGGGCACGGAAATACCGCTACCTGTCCGAGCTGGAGTCGCAACTGCCTGGCAAGTACAACCTGGACGTGACGCCATACCTGGCGTGGGAGAACGGGCCGCTCGATGCGATCGACGATCCAACCGTACGCAAGGTCGTTGGGCAGAAGTCCGCGCAGATCGCGTGGACGTCAGGTGTGATTGGCAACGCCCTGGCGAAGTGGGTAGACAGTGACCCGTCGCCGATCCTCGGGCTGTTCCCGAAGGAAGCGTCGGCCAAGGAATACATGGCCGAGAAGTTTGAACCAATGGTCGACGCGACGCCCCGCTTGCGCGGCAAGATCGATCTGCGCAGCAGGAAGGCGCAGCAGCGCCAGTTGTTCAAGCGGTTCCCCGGCGGCTTCCTGAAGCTGGTCGGCTCGAATTCGCCGTCCTCGGTGAAGTCGACGCCGACGCCCCGCGTTTTCGTAGAAGAACCCGACGATTGCAATTTGAATCTGAGGGGACAGGGGGACTCGATCAAGCTGGCAGAGGAGCGGGTGAAGACATACGCTCGGCCGAAGCTGATCATTGGCGGCACGCCGACGATCGAGGGTGTTTCGGCTGTCGTCGCTGAAATGGAAAATTCGGACAAGCGCCAGGCGATGATCCCGTGCGGCGATTGTGGCGAGGCGCATCCGCTCGACTTCGAGAACCTGCGCTGCCTGGAAGATCCGCTGCAGAACCATCCGATCTTTGGGACCAAGCAGCCCGAGACAGCGTACTACGCATGTCCGGCCTGCGGCAGCACCTGGAACGATGCACAGAAGAATCGGTATGTGCGCAAGGGGAGCTGGGTCGCTACTGCGCCGTTTCGTGGCGTCGCCGGCTTTTACTTCAATGAGCTGATGAGTCCGTTCCCCGGTTCGCGCATGTCGTTGCTGATGGAAAAGTGGTTGACGGCATTGCACGACCTGAGCCGTGGTGATGCGGGGCCGCTGATCGCATTTGTAAACAGCAGCAAGGGATTGCCCTATACGTACAAGGGCGACATGCCGACCGCTGGCGCGCTTCAGGAGCGCGAACTGGATTACGAGGCAAACACGGTCCCGATCGGTGGGCTGATCCTTGTCGCCGGTATCGATATCCAGCATGACCGCATCGAGGTGGTGCTGCGTGCCTATGGCCGTGGCGAAGAGAGCTGGCTGGTGCAGTACATCCGGATATTCGGCACGCCTGGCGTGTATGAAGATCCCGTGTGGGCTGACCTGGACGCAATCTTGTTTCACAAATACCGCTCGGTGCGTGGCTTCAAGATTGGCGTTTCCGCCGTCAGCTTGGATACGTCGGACGGCACGACGTCCGACGCCACATACAAGTGGGTGCGAAACCGACAGCGCAAGGGTATCGAATTCGTCATGGCCATCAAGGGTTCGAGCCTGACGGATTCCGAGATCTTCGCGCGGCCGGTGCCCACAAAGGACACGAACCGGCGCAATACTAAGGCGGCGAAGTATGGCCTGCAGGTGTTTATCGTCGGCACGTCGCGCGCCAAAGACCTGCTGATAGGCGAGCGTGGCCGGGTATCGTTGGAAGGCGATGGACCCGGCCGGTTCCATACCTATCGGAACGCCAGCCCGGAGTATTACAGCCAGCTGCTGGAGTCGGAGGTCAAAGCACCAGTGCGGACTAGCAACGGCCATATCGTCAAGGCCTGGCAAAAGAAGATCGGCCGTCGCAACGAGGTGCTGGACTGCGAGGTTTATGCACTGCATGCGAGCCGCGCGGCGAAAGTTCATCTTCGCACGCCGGCGCAATGGAGTTCTTTGGAGGCTAGGTTAAGCCAAGCGGCATTGTTTGATGACGATGAGCAGCCGGATGTTCCTGTGCTGCCAAGTGCTGGCGCAGCGCCGGTCAAGAGTGATATGGCCGATGCGGTAGAAGGGATGCCGCCCATCGAGTCGGCGCAACCATCTGAAGCCCCACCCATTCCTGCGCCGGCTGCCGTGCGAGTGATATCCGTTGCCGCAGCGCCGGCTTTGAAAAAACGAAAACGCTTCGCGTAGGAAATTTATGAAACCATTTGATCCATCCACCAGCCTGTTGGCGGGCATGCCCACGGACGCGCTGAAAAAAACGCTGGCCGAAGCGCAGCAGGCATATATCGATCTGTCGACTGGTGCTAAGGGTGTGTCCTACTCATACACCCAGGGTGACGGCGCGCGCGCCGTGACATACACTCAGACGAATATCTCACAGCTGATTGTGCTGATCCGGACGCTGCAGCAGCAGGTGGGTATTGTCAGCCGCGCACGTCGCCCAATGCGGTTCCGATTCTGATGGGCAGCCCCATTAGAATCCTCGGGCCAAACGGCCAGCCGTTGCCGCCACATCGCGGTCGAGCGTCGATGTTGTCCGGCGCCGGTGGTTCCCCATACGATGCCGCCGATATGTACGGCGACCACATGGCTGATTGGAACCCGTACCTGGGCTCGCCTGATGGCGACCTCAATATGCACCGCGACCGCATCGTCTCGCGCGTGCGCGACATGGTGCGCAACGATGGCTGGGCATCTGGTGCTGTCACGCGCATTCTGGACAACGCGATCGGCGCTTCTTTCCGGCCGATCTTCAAGCCGGACTACGCTGCGCTGCGCGCCCACACGGGAATCAAGGAATTTGATCACGTGTGGGCCGATGAGTTCGGGCAGTGCTTGGAGGCCAGCTATCGAACCTGGGCGAACGATATCGGCCGCTACAGCGATACCCAGCGCGAAATGACAGTGGGCCAGCAAATGCGCCTCGGCTTTCGCCACAAGCTTGTTGATGGCGATGCCTTGGCCATGGTGCATTGGTTACCAGAACGGCAGGGTCCAGGCCGCGCGCGATATGCAACTGCCATCCAGATACTGGACCCGGATCGTCTGTCGAACCCGCAGTTGGTATTTGACAGCAACGAGATCCGGGGTGGCGTTGAGATTGATGCATACGGCGCGGCGGTTGCTTATCACATCCGCCGCGCGCACCAGGGCGACTTCTTCACCGGCGCCAAGTCGGTGACGTGGGAGCGCATCGAGCGGGAGACCAACTGGGGCCGGCCGATCATCATTCATGATTTTGACCATGAGCGCGCCGGCCAGCACCGGGGTGTGGGAATTTTCGCGCCGGTGCTGCAGCGGCTGAAAATGCTGGTCAAGTACGACAGCGCCGAGCTCGATGCATCGATCATCAACGCTATCTTTGCCGCTTACATCGAGTCGCCGTATGACCCGGCTGTTGTCGAAGAGGCGATGGGAGGCGACGACCTGAAGGATTATCAAACTCAGCGTCAGGAGTTTCACGATGATCGCCGGATTAAGCTTGGCGGCTCTCGCATGCCAATTCTCTTTCCGGGCGAGAAAATCAACGCGGTCTCCGCAACACGGCCGAACGCCAATTTTCAGGCCTTTGAGTCTGCAGTCCTGCGTAACTTTGCTGCAGGGACCGGGTTATCGGCGCAGCAGGTCAACAACGACTGGTCGGACGTGAATTACAGCTCGGCGCGTGGTGCCATGCTGGAAGCCTGGAAAACGCTGTCGCGGCGTCGCAATGATTACGCCGTTGGTTTTGGCCAGTCGCTGGTCAGCGTCTTTGCTGAGGAAGCGATGGAGGTCGACAACCTGCCCTTGCCACGCCGCGCGCCGGAGTATCACGAATTCCGGACGGCTTACTCGCGCGCCAAGTGGATGGGGCCAGGTCGCGGCATCATCGATCCGGTGAAAGAGCGCCAGGGCTCCATCCTCGGCATGGATGCCGGCCTGTCCACACTCGAAGACGAGGCGGCGGAACTGGGCGGTGTCGACTGGCGCGAGACGTTGAACCAGCGCGCCATTGAGATCGCTCGCTTTAAGCAGCTGGGCATCAAGCTGCCGGAATGGGCGGCTGGATATGACACGAAGTCTGCAACTGAGGAAGAAAAGGCTACCTGATGAAATTTGAATTCCTGGCCCAGCGTTTGTTCAACACACCGCTGGCGATCGCGCCTGGCAAGGCCGAGGTCATCATGGCAGCGCTGGCCGACCGGCTGGGTATCAGCCAGATCGCACGCCTGAACCCAGCGCCGCTGATGATGGAAGACGATGAAGTAGTTTATTCATCGCCGGGCCGCAATGGCCGTGCCGGCTACGAGGTAATCGCCGGTGTGGCCATCATCGAGGTTTACGGCACGCTGGTGCAGAAACTCGGCTCGTTGCGGCCCTGGTCCGGCATGACTGGTTATGACGGCATCCGGCAGAACTTCCTGATGGCGATGAGCGATCCGGACGTGAAAGCCATCATGCTCGACATCGACAGTCCGGGTGGTGAGGTGGCTGGCTGTTTCGACCTGGTCGACGCGATCTACCGTGCGCGCGGCAAGAAGCCGATCTGGTCGATCCTGAACGAGTGCGCCTATTCAGCTGCCTACGCGATCGCCAGCGCGGCCGACCGTATCACGGTGCCGCGCACTGGTGGCGTCGGCTCGATCGGCGTTATCTGGATGCATATGGATTGGTCGAAGGCCCTGACCGGCGCAGGCTTCAAGGTCACGTTCATTACCTACGGCGAGTCGAAGGCGGATGGACATCCCGAAATCCCGCTGTCTCCGGAGGCGCTTGCGCGCTTCCAGGGGGATATCGATTTGATGGGCGAATTGTTTGTCACGACCGTCGCCCGCAACCGGAATATCTCGGCCAAGGTTGTCCGCGATACCCAGGCCGCAACCTACCTGGGGGCGGCCGGCGTCAGCCAGGCGCTTGCAGATGATGTACTGGCCCCTGATGCAGCATTTCGTGCATTGCTTGCCGAAATTACCTAACTTTTTACTGGAAAATACATGAGCAAAATTACCAAGATGATGGCATCCCTGTCGTTCGCACACCTGCTGGGCATGCCGGCCGGCGCCAAAGCCGAAGACGGCGACGACGATGACGACAAGAAGCAGCGCACCGACGAATCCGACGAAGACTATGCCAAGCGCATGGAGGAAGAGGAGGAGGAAGAGAAAAAGAAAGAAGACGCCCGTCGCGCCGAAGAAGAAGAAAAAGAAGAAAAGAAAAAGGAAGACGAAGCCAAAAAGGCCAAGAAAGCCGAAGAAGACGAAGACGACAAGGAAAAGGCGGCTCGCGTGAACGAGCGTGCCCGCTGTGCCGCGATCTTCAAATGCGCAGCAGCTGGCACGCGGCCAGACGTCGCCGCGCACCTGGCCTTCAATACCAGCATGCCCAGCGCTGAAGCGATCGGCATGCTGGAAACCTTCGCTATGGGTGGCGCGCCGCAGCCGTCGAGCTTGGCCAGCCGCATGGCCGGTGTGAAACCGCAGAATGTCGGCGCCGGTGCGGCAGCAGCTCCTGCTGCTGGCAGTGACGCCGCTGTTACGGCGCAGATCATCGCGGCCGGCAAGATCCGTCGCGGCGAAAAATAGTTTTCAACCCGTCCTACAAAGGAAGCAAAGCATGAGTCTCCCCGTCAATTCCGTGGGTGGTAACCCGCAGATTCCCGGCATTTTTGCCGAAACCTTTATCCCGGATCAGTTGATCGCTGGTCGCCATCCGCTTGTTACGGACAGCGTGACCGTGCTGGCCGGCCAGGTGTTCCCGCGTGGCGCCGTGCTGGGCCGTATCACTGCATCGGGCAAATACGTCGTGGCGCTCGCTGCCGCTGCCGATGGTTCCCAGAATCCGGCAGTCGTTGCTGTCGACAACGTCGACGCGACTGCTGGCGATATGAATGCCGGGGTGTATCTCGCCGGCGAATTCAACGGTGCCGCCATGACCCTGGGCACCGGCATCACGATTGCTGCAGCTGCTGCGGCGCTGCGGCCCTTGTCGATCTACGTCAAGGGTTCGGTATCCGCTGCCGATCCAACCTGATCGGCAATGCCCCCTGAGGCCCTCTGATGAGGGCTTTTTTTTCGTCCAAATTCCCGGAGTAATCTATGTCCTTTTTGTTCAACACCAATGTCCTGATCGGTGTGGTGCCCAACCTGAAGCGTCCGCAGAAATTTCTGCTGGACCGCTTTTTCCCGAACATCGTGATGTCCGACAGCGAGTTCGTGTCGATCGACGTCGATGTCGGCCTGCGCCGCATGTCGCCGTTTGTTTCTCCGCTGGTGCAAGGCAAGCTGGTCGAGCAGCGCCGCCTGCAGACCAACCAGTTTAAGCCGGCGTACATCAAGGATAAGCGCGCCCCTGACCTGAGCAAACCCGTACGCCGCATGATCGGTGAGCGTATCGGCGGCGAGCTGACTGGCGCAGCACGCGAAGCGGCCAACCTCGAAGCGGAAATGTCCGACCAGGTCGACATGATCGACCGCCGGCTGGAATGGATGGCGGCCTCGGCGCTGATGACAGGTACGGTCTTGATCGTGGGCGATGGCTTCCCCGCAGTGCAAGTTGATTTTGGCCGTGATGCTGGCTTGTCGCTCGCATTGACCGGTGCCGACAAATGGGACACGGCTTTTGCGGCGGTCGGAGCCAATGGCATTTATACCGCGCCATCGGACTGCATTGAGGAGTGGGGGCATGTCATCCTGAAAAAGTCGGGTGGCACCGCTACCGATCTGATCTTCACGACCACGTCGTGGAAATACTTCAAGCTCGACAGCAACGTCAAAACTTCGCTGCATTACCCACGTTCCGGCGAAGGCAACAACGTGAATATCGGCGCGCAGGTCCAGCGTGGCGCCCAGTACAAGGGCAAATGGGGCCAGTACGATCTGTGGGTCTACAACGACTGGTACATCGATGAGAAGGGCGTCGAGCGTGCCATGGTGGATGACGGCAAGGTCATCATGAGCGGTCCTGACCTGATGGGCACGCGTGCATTCGGCCAGATCCTGGACCCGGCTTTTAACTACACAGCCATGCCATATGCTCCGAAGACCTGGCTCGAGAATGACCCGGCCCAGCGCCTGATCATGATGCAGTCCTCGCCGATTGTCATCCCGTCCCGTGTCAACGCCTCGCTCTGCGCAACCGTAGCAACACCGAAAGTATTCTGATCATGGCCAAAACTGAAAAAGTTGTCAAAGCAGTGGTCGCGCCGGGGCGCACCGTCAAATTTGAAGGCGCTAACGTTGGTCCAGGTGGTGAAGTGACACTGCCTGCAGATGAAGTGGCGTGGTTACGCAAGGGCGGTTATCTGCTCGACCCTGCCGCGACTGCGCCGACCATCGCGCCGGGCCCGGCTTTTGAAAAGGACGGGGAAGGTGAACCATCCCCTCCCGCAGAATGATCGACTGGAATCGCATGGTCAACGGTCCAGTCATGGCTGTGTTTGGTGATCAGGCGCGGTACCAGCCGATGGCTGGTGCAGCGTTTGATATCCAGGGTACCTTCCATGAAGCCTACAAGAGCCTTGACTTGACCGGTGGGATGGGCGTGACCACGGAGATGCCTGCATTGGGGGTGCTCTTGTCAGACTTCCCTATGCCTCCGAAGCAGAAGGATCGAGTGGCTATCAAGTCGACCGCGTTGCATGGCGGCGGTACCTTCGTAGTCAAGGAAGTGCAGCTGAGCGGTATTGGCGGCGCGCTCTTGCTGTTGAATTACGTGGGGGAGTGAGATGGCTAACACATCCATCCTGGCACGCCGGCATATCCGCCTGCTTGCCCTGGCTGCCCTGACCGGAGATACCTTTTCCCAGGTGACCATAGACTCACCTGGCGACTGGGATACGCCTCCGGAAGATTTGCCGGCGATTCTCTTGCGCTCACCGGATGACCGGAAGGTTTCCCTATCGAAAGGTCAGCCGACATTCTCTACGACCGTCGGTATCGAAATTGAGGCACGAGTGAGCGGGATGACCGCTGAGTCCGCACAGGATGCAATTGAGGCATTGTGTTTCGCCATCGAGACGGCGCTCTTTTCGAGCTATGACTTGACCTGTGCGGCGGCCCTGGTCTCTTGCGACACGCGCACAGAGGTTACGGCGGATGGCCGCGTTCATTTTGGGGCTGCCCGTATGACTTTGCAGGCCGAGTTGCCGGAAAGCTTCGACGCATTCAAACCCGGTGATCCAGTGGATTTGGGAGACTTCGGTCTTGTCTTTACCGCTGGCCAGGCCTACGACTCGACCGGCAATCATCCCAATCCAATGTTCGCATCAAGCCACGATGTGGCTGGCTGACGCCACTTCACGCTCTTACTTCAGGAGTTCACCATGTTTGTAAAACCTGCGCCGGGTCTGCGGATTCCGGACCCTGATTTGCACGACTTCTTGCCCGAACAGGGCAGGGAGGTGCCCGACGCGCCATATTGGCAGCGCCGGATTCATGACCAGGATGTCGTCATTGCAGTGGCAGTGGCAGAGAAATCGGCCATGGCCGATGCAGCGACATCGAAAAACCGGAGCAAGGAATGACCCTCCCTTTTAAAAATATCCCGGCCAATATCCGGGTACCCCTGTTTTACGCCGAGGTGGACAACTCGCGGGCCAACAGCGCCCAGTCCAATCAGCGCGCGCTGATCATTGGCCAGATCACGGCCGCTGGCACTGCAGTGCCCAATGTCCCTATTATTTCCCAGGGGGCGGCGGACGCCGCAATCGCCGGCGGTCAGGATTCGATGCTGGCATTGATGACAGCGGCGTACCGCGCGAACGATACGTTCGGTGAGGTGTGGTACCTGCCCCTCTCGGACGATGCGGCTGCATCGGCCGCTGTCGGCACGGTCACCTTTTTGACGTCGCCTACGGTCAACGGCACGCTGTATCTGTACGTCGCAGGCGTGCGCTACGCTTTGCCCGCCTTGACCAGCCAAACGGTGGCCCAGCTGGCCACTGCCTTGGCCGCGCTGATCAATGCCGACGCGGCCTGCCCGGTGAATGCGGTGGCGGCGGTGGGTGTCGTGACGCTTACCGCAGTCAACAAGGGGCCGTGCGGCAACGATATCGACCTGCAGTTCAATTACCTGGGTACGCGCGGTGGTGAGGCGCTACCGGCCGGATTGAGTGCAACGCTGGGGCCAATGGCAGGTGGTGCAACAGCGCCCTCGTTGTCTGTGGCCCTGGCGAATCTGGGTAGCCAGGAATTCGATTTCATCGTCAGCCCGTACACGGATACCGCGTCCCTCGATGCGCTCAAAAGTTTGCTCAATGACAGCACGGGACGTTGGGCCTGGAATCAGCAACTGTACGGGCACTACTTTGCTGCTTACAAGGGCACCTTCGGCGCGCAGGTGACCTTTGGCACTGCGCGTAACGATCAGCACGGTACCGTAATGGGCGTCAATGGCTCGCCCACGCCCACGTGGCTATGGGCGGCATCGATGGCTGGCGCCGCAGCGGTAAGCCTGCGCGCGGACCCAGCGTTGCCATTGCAAACGGTGGCAATTCAGGGCGTGCTGGCGCCACCGTTGCAGATGCGTTTCCAGCTGACGGAGCAGAATTCCTTGCTGTACTCCGGTATTTCAACATTTTCAGTGGCCGACGACGGGACGGTGGCCATTCAAAACCTGATTACGACGTATCAGAAAAACGGTTTCGGCAATGTCGATAACAGTTATTTGCAGATCGAAACGATGTTCACACTGGCCTATGTCCTGCGTGCGCTCAAGACGATGGTGACGTCGAAATACGCACGCGTGAAGCTGGCGGCAGATGGCACGCGCTTTGCGTCCGGCTCGGCCATCGTCACGCCGAACATTATCCGGGCCGATTTGATCGCCAAGTACCGCGAGCTGGAAGCGGATGGTTTCGTGCAGAACGGCGATGCCTTCAAGGAAGGGCTGATTGTGCAGCAAAACAGTCAGAACCCGAACCGGGTCGACGTCCTGTTCCCTGGAATTTTGATCAACCAGTTGCGCGTTTTTGCGTTGCTGAATCAGTTCCGTCTTCAGTAAGCCAACCGCGGCCGCCACGTGCGGCCAATTATATTTTAGGGAGCCTTTATGGCAGATACAACCAACCGGCTGGCCGGGATTGCTTACCTGACCGTCGACGGCACCAACTACATGCTGGCTGGTGATTTCGCCTATAGCGTGTCGAAGGTGGCCCGCGAGACGCTGATGGGGCAGGACCGGGTGCATGGTTATTCGGAAAAGCCGAAGCAAGGCAGCATGTCCGGATCTATCCGTGATGCCGGCGGCTTGAGCGTGGCTAGCTTCAATGCAATGACGAACGTTACCGTCACTGTCGAACTGGCCAATGGCAAGACGATTATCGGTCGCAACATGTGGACCGTGGGTGACTTGGAGGTGAAAACCACCGAGGCAACATTCGAAGTGAAATGGGAAGGTTTCAGCGTCGAGGAGGCGTAAATCATGAATCAAGTAAATACCGCAGTGGTGGCTCCGGCCGAAGAAGAGAAAACATTGGAGCTGCGCAAACCAGTCAAGCTGGGCGAAGTCGAATACAGCACCCTGAACCTGCGTGAGCCGACGGCAGGTGAATTGTCGAAAGCATCGAAGGCCGGCGGCAACGTTGACATTGCCATTGCACTGATTTCGATCATCGCCAAGGTACCTCGTGGCGCTGTTGAGAAGTTGTCGCAGCGCGACTTTCAGGAGGCCGCCGATTTTTTGGGCAGCTTTACGGGTGGTGGCCTGGCAACTGGCGAGATGTAGTCGCAGAACTCACCAAGTACTACGGTTGGGGGCCGCATGATGCATGGTCCCTGACCTGGACCGAACTGGCATGGTGGAATGACCAGGCGCACAGGATCATCAAAGCGGCAGGGACTGAGTAAATGGCAAATAATTTTCAGATCGTCATTTCGGCGGTGGACCGGGCAACTCAGACGGTACAGCGGATTAATAATTCGCTAAACCGCGTGACCCAGCCGCTGGTGCGAATTCAACAGTCTGTTCGGCAGTTTTCCAATGCCATGGGCCTCGACAAGGTGGGGAAGGCGATGCTTGGCGTGGGGCGCGCGGCCGGCGATGTTGCCGGAAAGGTGTCGTCGATCGTCGCGCCAATGACCGCAGTGATTGGCGTCGGTTCGATTGCTGGCCTGTTCGCGCTGGCTACCGGATGGGGGGAGCTTGGTTTTGAAGTGAGCAAGACGGCAGGAACGCTGGGCGTGGCCACCTCGGACCTGATGTCGATGCGCGGTGCCGCGCGCCTGGCAGGTGTGTCGTCAGAGCAACTGACCGGCAGCTTGAAATCTGTTGGCGATACGATGGAGGATGCGCTGTTCGGGCGCAACCAGTCCGCGCTGATGCTGCTCAACAAGATCGGCGTCAGCATCCATAAGACTGCAGATGGTTCCATCGACGCGGCCCGTGGCTTCAAAGACATCGCAACTTATATCGCCGGGATCAAAAGTGCTCAGGTGCAAAGCCTGGTGGCCCGCCAGTTCGGCATTGAAGCCGCATTGCCCTTGTTGCGAAAAGGAGCGCAGGGTATCGAGGAGTATCAGCGCCAGGTCGCTGAGTTCGGCGGATCGCGCACGCAGGCTGGCATTGCCGCTGCAGAGGGCTTTGGCCTGAAGATGATCTACCTGAATATGGCGACAGATGGTCTGAAGACCTCAATCGGTGACCGCCTGATCCCGGTGCTGCAGCCTTTTATCGAACGGCTGACCGCGTGGATTGCGGCCAATCGTGACCTGATCGCCACCCGCGTCACCGAGTTTGTCGAGGCGTTTGCAAACTGGCTGAACCGCATCAGCTTCAATGACGTGCTGAACGGTATGAGTAGTTTTCTGTCTCGCATTTCAGACACTGTCGATGCTCTCGGTGGCTGGAAGACTGCCGCTCTGTTGGTAATGGGCGTCATGGCGGGGCCATTTCTGCTCAGCATCGCTTCGTTTGGTATCAGTCTGGCTAGATTGGCGGCCGTCACCATCCCTGTGCTGATCC
This sequence comes from Janthinobacterium sp. HH106, assembly GCF_001758725.1. Classification (NCBI taxonomy): domain Bacteria; kingdom Pseudomonadati; phylum Pseudomonadota; class Betaproteobacteria; order Burkholderiales; family Oxalobacteraceae; genus Janthinobacterium; species Janthinobacterium sp. HH106. Next base: position 319,158 of record NZ_LRIC01000048.1, read on the forward strand.
GTGCGCTGGGGCTGTTGCGTCTGGCGATGCTGGCCAATCCAATTACTGCCATTCTGACCGCCATTGCGACAGTTGCGGTGCTCATCTATGAGAACTGGGACCGACTCGCCAAGTGGTGGCGCCGGATGTGGGGTGACATGTCCGACGATGCTGCCAGTGGACAGGGCAAGATCGCCGCATCAACTGACAAGCTCGCCAAGGGCGCAAAGAGTGTCAGCGATGGCTGGAGTACTACACCCGAAGGACAGGGTGCGTCTCCGGCCATGCCAGGAGGTGGACGGTTTAACGGCCACGGCGCTTCTGGTGACTGGGAGTCGTCACCAGGCAGCGACACGCGCCCTCGCGGCATCCGGAACAACAATCCGGGCAACCTGCGCACATGGGGCAATACCCCGCGTGAAGATGGCTTTGCCCGGTTTGCGACGCCTGAAGCCGGCTTGAGCGCGATGATCCAAAACCTGCAAACTCAGCAAAGCAAGCATGGCCTCAACAGTATCGCCAGCATTATCGGTAAGTGGGCGCCAGCGAGCGAAAACAATACTGCAGCCTACATCGATGCGATGGCCAAGAATACTGGTTTTGGCCCGAATCAGAAACTTGATCTCACAGATAAGGCAACTGTGGCACCACTCGTATCGGCCATCATCAGGCAAGAGGGTAACCAGGGCGGCTTCAGCAAGGATATGGTCGAGAAGGCTGTGGCCAGGGTTGTGGTCGACTTTAAAAATGCGCCAGCTGGCACGACGGCAACGGCAAGTACGAAAGGTGGAAATATGGTCCCAGTAAGGGTCAGTCACGCGATGCCGACGTTGGCGGCAGGATGAGTATCGATAGCGCCCTGGGCGCGTTGCAGTCGATCACTACTACTATCAGCATTGCTGATAACACCATCAAACGCGTTGCCGCCGATTTCGGTGGTGGCGGCCTGGGCGGTGATTCGGGTACAGGCTGGGCTGCGCAGTTGCGGCCCGCCTCTTGGCGCGGTGTGCCTTTTGGTGTCCTGGGAGGTGGTATCAAGTTCGGCCGCCGTACGGCGGTTCATGAATATCCGTACCGCGATACAGTCTGGGTGGAAGACCTGGGCCGAGCGGTGCGTCGCATCACAATGACGGGATTCCTGGTTGGTGACGATGTGATTGCCCAGCGTGATCGCATGATCGCCGCAGCTGAGACTGCAGGCAGTGGGGAGTTGATACACCCGACGCTTGGTCAGCTCACCGCCAGTGCAGTTGAATGCGTGGCTGAGGAAAAGTGGGAACAGGGACGGGTATTCCAACTAAGTTTCACGTTCATCGAGTCAGGGAAACGGGTTTTCCCGAGTGTGCAGGTGTCGACGGGTTCGGCGGTATTGAAGGCATGCGCACAAGCCGATGCCGCATCCAAGGGCGACTTCCTGGCAAGTACATCAGCGGCGCTCAAGCAGGGTGCGGCAGTTGTTGCGAAGGTTGCCAGCACGGCGGCTACCTGGGGGCGCCAGGCGCAGCGTTTGGCTAACGACGCGACGAACTTATACAACATGGTGGGTACGCTCAAGGGTGGCTTTGGCCGCTATGCCAAGGGCAATGGTATTGCCGGCATCGCGGTGGCTGCTGGTGCAGTCTCCACTGCGGCCAATTCCATTCCCAAGCTGATAGCGCTTGGCTCGGCCGCTCGCACGGCTGTTTCGAGCGCAGTCGAAAAACTTACATCAACGGCATCGGGATTGGGATCATGAGTACAGGTAGCGAACTTGTTGACGCGGCGCACGAATTGGCGGCCGCAGTCAAGGATGCGGCAGTGCAACCAGGCGACGCTATGCGTTTGCTGTCCATTCTGGCTGTCAATGTGCCCCCTGATCCTGCCACGTCGTCGGCAATCGGATCGGCAATGGCCTCGGTGCAACACGCCACTGGCGACATGTTTCGACGGGCCGCTGTCGTAGCACTGGCCCGCGCGTCTGCAGCTTATCAGCCCACTTCTGTGGAGGATGCGGCGGCGGTGCGCGATGCGGTTTGCGCGTTGCTCGATGCTGAAATTACGATCGCTGGCGACCAGGGGCAGGACGCCACATTCAATGCATTGCGGGAGGTGCGGTCTGCGGTGTCGCTGGATCTGGCCACGCGTGGCGCCGGCCTGGCATCCATTATCACTGTCACTAGCGTGCAGCCGGTGCCGGCGCCGGTGCTGGCCCAGCGGTTGTATCGCACACCTGGGCGGGCCGATGAGCTGGTGGGGCAGGCAAATCCGATTCATCCAGCCTTCATGCCCACAAGCTTTAAGGCACGGTCTTCGTAATTAACCGGCAGGTAGGGTTTGAACAGAGTGGGTTTCTGGGGGCCCTCGGCGCTCCATTTTTTCGGCCCGTTCGCATACGAACGATGCGGGATGACCATTGCCAGTGTAGTAGCGCACCAGCTGTGGCGCGAACTTCTTGCATTCGGCCATCGTCTTAAAGTCGCGGGCATGCACGGAGCCGCCCATATACCCATCCGAAAAGATGATCGTCAACGCAACAACGATGCTCATGGTATTCACATTTCATAAAGAACAATATGGCTGATGATCTCACATTAATTGTCGGAGGTCGACTTTTGTCCGGCTGGACCTCGGTACGAGTTACGCGCGGCATTGAACGGTGCCCTAGTGATTTCGAGGTGGTCATGACCGAACTCTATCCAGAGGAGGTTGGTGCTTTCGTCATTCAACCAGGCGACGCGTGTCAGGTGTTGTTGGGCAGCGATCTGGTCATGACCGGCTACGTAGACCGCTTCATTCCTTCCATGGATGCCGGAACGCACGCAATCCGTGTTGTCGGCCGAGGAAAGTGCGCGGACCTGGTCGATTGTGATGCAGAGTGGCCAGGTGGACAGATCAGCGGATCGAGCGTGCTGGAAATCGCGCGCAAGCTTGCTGCGCCATATGGTATTTCACTGACGGGAGATGCCTCCTATCCGATCAGCGTCAGTACGGATGTAACGGATGCTGGACCGCCTCTACATCAGTTCAACTTGATGCTCGGAGAAAAAGCCTTCGAGATCATCGAGCGCCTGTGCCGCTATGCGGGGCTGCTTGCCTACGATGATCCTGCTGGGAATTTGTTTCTGACACAAACGGGGAAAGTATCGGCGGCCAGCGGTTTCAAGCAGGGTGTCAACGTACAGTCTGCTTCCTTGGAGTATTCCATGGACCAACGATTCTCCGAAGTGCTGGCGTTCATTCAGAACCTGGACACGTTCTCGGATGCTGGCGATGACGGGAACCTGGTAGCCACCGTGACCGATCCGAATGTGCCGCGTCATCGGCGCAAGGTGCTGATCGCGGAATCGGGAGATAGCGGATTTGATGTGCTCAAGCGGCGCGCCAACTGGGAAGTGGCACGGCGATCTGGCCGCTCGCGGCGGTTGCAGGTACGCACCGACGGCTGGCGTGATTCCGACGGTGCGTTGTATGCACCGAACACCCTGGTAGCGGTGGATTTTCCGGCATTAAAGCTAGCGCCCACGACCTGGCTGATCAGTGAAGTGAGCTACAAGCGCGATGGGCAGAGCGGCACGACATGCGAGCTGGTAATCATGCCGCCGGACGCCTTCATTCCGCAGCCGATGCTGCTGTACAAGGTACTGGCTGATGTGCCGGCAGCGGGCGCGCCATGATCGGGGCGATTGAGCGGCTGTACCGTTGCATGCTGCTGGCGTTCGGCCGGGGACGCGTGACCTTTGTGGACGACAGCGGACCAGTGCAGAAACTGCAGGTGAGGTTCGGCGGCATGGAAATCATCGACAACCTGCCGGCGCCACACGACTTCGGCTTTACGTCGAATCCTCCAATCGGATCTGATGTGTTCGTTTCATTCATGGGTGGCAATCGGACCAATGGAATCGCGGTCACTATCGGCAGCCAGGCCTACCGCATGAAAAGCCTGGCGTCGGGTGAAGTCGCCATTTACGACAGCCTCGGCCAGTCGGTGCATCTCACCCATGGCGGCATTGTCATCCAGAGTGCAGGGCTACCGATCACGATACACGGCAGTATCAAGCTGCATGGCGATCTTGATGCAACCGGCGATGTCACTGCCTCTGGCGTCAGCCTGGTCAACCATCAGACCGCTGGCGTGAAGGCTGGCGGCGATACATCAGGAAAGCCGATACCAACATGAGTGATACAGCAACAATCTGGGTGCGCGACCTGGGTCGCGCTGACTGGGCGATGGATGGCCTGGCGCTGCAGACAGGTAGCGATTTGGAGACGGCCATCATCATCAGTCTCTTCTCCGATCGGGAGGCAAATCCTGATGATGACATCCCTGACGGAACGCGCGATCCTCGTGGATGGATTGGCGACGTCGACCAGCCCTACAAGGTGGGGTCGCGCATGTGGCTGCTCGATCGAGCCAAGCAAACCACGGAAACGCTACGGCGGGCAAACGACTACATCGCTGAGGCGCTGCAATGGCTCATTGCTGATCGCGTGGTGGCCAGGTTCGATATCACGACGCAATGGTCGGCGCCCACGATGCTCGCGGCCAATGTTGTGGCCTACAACGACCAGGGTTCATTAATTCCGATGAACTCAAGCTGGGTTTGGAAAGTGATTAACTGATGCCATATACACGTCCCACGTTAAGTGATCTGCGTAGCCAGGTCGCGCAGGACATTTCCGCAGCGTTGCCAGGCGCAGATGCCTTGCTGCGCTTCTCTAACCTCAATATCATAGGAGTTGCTCAGGCGAACCTTGCTAATTTGCATTATGGCTATTTGGACTGGATCGCCCTGCAGGCCAATCCATTTACCGCCACAGACGAGTATCTTGAAGGCTGGGCAGCCTTGAAAGGAATCTACCGTAAGGGGGCGACGTCGGCAACAGGGAAGGTGACTTTCTCTGCCACGAGTGGCTCAGTTATCGGGGCAGGGACGACTCTGGTACGCGGCGATGGCGCAACTGCATACACCTTGGATGATGCGGTGGAGATTGGTGGGCGCGTGACGGTCCGCGCCACCATCACTGCTGATCCAGCAGGTAGCGCGGGGGCATTTGGCAATGCGGCGGTGGGAGTTGTCATGTCCCTTAGCCAAGCGCACGCCGGCATTCAGGCCAACGGCGTGGTGAGTGTAGCCTTCACTGGCGGCGCTGATATTGAAAAAGACGACCCTTTTCGTAGCCGCATGCTTGAAGCCTACCAAAGCACGCCGCAAGGCGGCGATCGTAGCGATTACGTGGGCTGGGCCAAAGAGGTGCCTGGTGTTACGCGCGCATGGTGCTCCCCTAACTCTTTCGGTGCTGGCACGGTCGTTGTGTATGTCATGTTTGATAACGCCAATGCAGCGCAAGCAGGCTTTCCTCAAGGTGGGGATGGTGTGGCTTCGGAAGAGCCTCGGGCGGTCGCGGCGAACGGTGACCAGCTGGTCGTTGCCAATCATATTTTTCCAGTGCAGCCCGTCACTGCGCTGGTCTACGTGGTTGCGCCATTGGCCGCCCCCGTAAATTTTTCGCTGTCTGGTATTCCGGTGGGGAAGCAAGCCGCTGTCCGGGCCGCACTTGCCGATGTGTTTTTTCGTACAGGGAAGGCTACCGGAGGCAGCACGCCGATCGCGTTCGCCTGGTCCGCCATTGCTGCGGTCGCAGGCGTCAGTGACTTTGTGATTGTTGCGCCCACGACTGACATCATCAACGCCGCCGGCACGCTGCCGACTGTCGGCGTTATTACCTACTCATAATCCTATGGCACCAGCATATACCGCCGCTGATTACCTCAGCGCGTTGCAGTCCCTATTGCCGCGCGGGCCTGCTTGGCCACGCGCGCCTGATGCAGTGCAGACGTCTGCACTTGCCGGCTTGACGCCGATCTATGCGCGACAGAACCTGCGCGCCAACCATTTACTGGTTGATGGATTTCCAACGACAACCGTTGAATTACTGCCTGAATGGGAGGCCGCGCTTGGATTGCCCGACCCATGCGCAGGGCCAGCTCCCACGCTGCAAGGCCGTCGGGCACAGGTGGTCGCACGTTTTACAGCGACAGGAGGCCAGTCCGTTAACTACATGAAGTCGTTTGCCCTGAGCCTTGGGTATGCCATTGATATTGCGCAGTTTATCCCGGCGCGGGCTGGGATATTGCGTGCTGGCCTGCCCCTGTGTGGAAATGCCTTTGCACATGCCTGGCGCGTGAGCACGCCATTACATAGTTCGTTTGCGTTTCGCTCTGGCTTGTCGATGGCTGGTGAGCCGTTGACATCGATTGGCAATGCAGTCCTGGAGTGCGAACTCCGGAAGGTCGCGCCAGCTCACACAGTCGTCTTTTTTACTTACACCTAACAAGGAACTCTATGTACCGTATTGATGATCCTAGCGCCGCAGCGGCGTTACCAGAGCCAGAAGCGGCTGGCAGAGAGGGGTTTTTTACCGAGGGCGTTCCCGGCGTGAAAGAGGCCACGCTGGTACGTGCAAGTTTTCTTAATATGCTTCAGGAGGAGCTGCGCAATATCGTGCTGGCGGCTGGCGTAGTGCCGGCTAAAGCTGACTATACCCAGCTGCTCAAAGCGCTTCGCTCTGCTGGGGTTTTTCAAACTGCTGCGCAGTTCGACAACACCACGAAAGTGGCGACAATGGCCGCAGTACGAAACGAGCTGCTCGGATTGGGGAACTCAGTTTATGCCGCTATTTTTGGCGCGTCCCTCGCACCGAACGGGTGGCGGAAATTGCCAAGCGGCGAGATTATGCAGTGGGGTTATGGCTCAACCTCAGATGGGTCTGGTACTTCAACTGTGACATTCCCTACGGCGTTCCCCACGGCACTTTTACACATATTCCCATTCTACGAATCTAGCGGCAACGTTCCTTCAACCAATCCATCCGTTATTAATGCTGGCATAACTTCTTTGTCGGGGGCGAAGATTTTTACCTGGAATGGCATAACTATCTCTGGGGGAATTACCCCGTCATACATTGCTATCGGCAAGTAAAGGAAATTCTAAATGAGTATATTTTTCTCAGTTGCAACCGGTGGCTTTTACGCCTCGGAGTTGCGGGAAGACTATGACGTTGCTGGAACATGGCCGGCGGATGCGGTAGAGATTGATGATGCGGTCACCGAAGGAGACCTGCGTGCGGCAATTTTCCGTGGCGACGCAATCGCGTTCTTCGAAGGTAAGTTTGCCTTTACCCCCGCACCAGCGCCCCCATTCGCGCCAATCGCAACCGCATACCTGGACTCCGTTCGCGTCATCCGCGAACAGGTACTCAACCGCTTGGCAGGGATCGGGATGGCTGCATTGCTGGCCGCCGATACCATGACCGCCCAGGCAGTTACGAGTGCCCGCCAGGCGCTGCTCGACATCACCGTGGTTCCCGATGTGTTGGGGGCTACAGACCTCGATAGCTTAAAGGCGGCAGTGAAGTCTGCCTATGCAGCAATTATCGCGGCAGCGCCCCCTGTCATCCGCGAGGCGTTCGATCCAGCTGCGATCTAACCGAACCCCTCTCCAGTTACCCGCTTCGGCGGGTTTTTTTATTTCAACTACCTGAAAGGTATTCATGGCCCTCGAAACGACCGCCGCTGGCGGCGCACTGATTAAATTTTTTGGCCTCCCGGTCCTGGCCGGCGCTGCCGCAACATCGCTAGGATTCATGTTCATGTGGCCCAAGACCAAGAAAGAAGCATTTACGCGCTTTTTCGTGTCCACGCTCTTTTCCATTCTGTTCGGCCCCGCGCTGGTAGTTGCCGTGCGCTCCTGGTGGCCAACCTTGTTCGATAGCGCAAAGGACGTGGCAGCCCTGTATGGCAGTGATCCTGCGGTGGGCTTCCTCTTTATCGCCGCGCCGCTGATGGTGGCCGCTGGCTTACCTGCCTGGTGGGTGCTGGGCGCCACGGTTCGCTGGCTCGACAAGCGCAAGGACAAGGACATCGGCGAGCTGGCGCGCGACGTGGCTGCCGCCGTCAAGGACGTGCGGGGTGGCCTGTGAGCGCCGTCACCTTGGCCCAGCTGGTGGCCATCATGCCGCTGGCCCGCACTCGTGCGGTCACCTTCCTGGCGCCGTTGAATGCGGCCATGGTGGAATTCGGCATTACAACGCCGGCGCGCCAGGCGTCGTTCCTGTCCCAGGTCGGGCATGAGTCTGGCCAGCTGCGCTATGTGCGTGAGCTGGCCAGCGGCCAGGCCTACGAAGGTCGCGCCGACTTGGGCAACGTGCGCGCGGGCGACGGCATACGCTTCCGTGGGCGTGGCCTGCTGCAGGTGACTGGCCGCGCGAACTACGCTGCCTGCGGCAAGGCACTGGGACTGGATCTGCTGGCTCAGCCCGAGCTGCTCGAGCAGGCTGTCAACGCCTGTCGCTCGGCCGGCTGGTTCTGGCAGACGAAGGGACTGAACGCCTTGGCCGATGCTGGCGACCAAGAGCGGGTGACGCGCCGTATAAACGGTGGCGTGAACGGTTTGGCCGAGCGCCTGGCGCTGTTCGCGGTTGCGCAGCGGGTGTTGGCTTGATCGCGCTGGCCAAGCTGGCGGGATTTATACCTGGCTGGCTTTACGGCGCCACGCTGGTGTGCGTGCTGGCCGGCGCCGGCATGCTGCACCAGCACGCACAGGGTCTCGCCCAGGGGCGAGCGGCTGTGCAGTCACTGTGGGATGCCGACAAGAAGAATCGCGCGGCAGAGGAAAAGAAGGCGGTGGCGCGGCGCGCTGCCGAGAACTTGGCGCAAGCCCGACAACAGGCCGCCAAGGCGGCGGCCGTCACGAAAGTCTACGATGACGAAATCAACGATATCCGCGCTCGCCTTGCTGCTGCTGAGCGCATGCGCAAACCCGCCTTCTGTGCAAGTGCTGGACCTGCCGCCCCGGCCGGTGCCGTTGGCGCCGAAGGAGGCGCTGCAGCCGATCCCACCAGCGGGCTACTTCCTGACGCGGTGGCGCGAGATATTCAAGCCTTGATCCTGCAGACGGAGGAAGTGGCCGCGACAGGCCGCGCATGCCAAGTATTCGTGCGTGAAAATGGCATGGCGCCATAGGAGGGATGGCTGATTGCCGCTGCGCTAACAGCAGCAATCAGCCGGTGCCTGGTTAGTAGGCTTGGATTGCCTCATGGGAGGAATTCGACTTTACCACTAGGAGGTACACATTTTGGCACTACCCATCATCCCCTGGATCGGCGGCAAACGACGCCTGGCCGACCGCATCATCCCGCAATTTCCACCGCACTCCTGCTACGTCGAGGTCTTCGCCGGCGGCGCCGCGCTGTACTTCATACGGCCGCCGGCCGAGGTCGAGGTGCTGAACGACGTCAACGGCGAGCTGATCAACCTGTATCGAGTCGTCAAAAACCACCTGGAGGAATTTGTCCGCCAGTTCAAATGGGCGCTGTCGAGCCGCGAGGTGTTCAAGTGGCTGCAGGACACGCCGCCGCATACCCTGACGGACTTGCAGCGCGCGGCCCGTTTCTTCTACCTGCAGCAGCAGGCCTTCGGCGGCAAGGTCGACGGGCAGAGCTGGGGCACGGCCACCACCGCACCGCCGATCAACCTGTTGCGCATTGAGGAGAACTTGTCGGCCGCACACCTACGTCTGTCTGGCGCCTACATCGAAAACTTGGATTGGTACAAGTGCATGGAGCGCTACGACCGGCCGCACACGTTGTTTTACCTGGACCCGCCATACTGGGAGACAGCTGGGTATGGCGTGGAATTCGAGTTCGAGCAATACGTGAAGATGGCCGAACTTATGGCCAGGCTGAAGGGAAAGGCCATCCTGAGTCTGAATGACCACCCGGACATCCGGCGCGTGTTCGCACGTTTTCAGATGGATACGACGGGTATCCAGTACAACGTTGGCGGCGGTGGTCGGGCTGTAGAGCGTAAGGAACTGATAATTTACAGCTGGGATAGGGCTGCCGAGCCTGCTGGTCTTTTCTGAATTTCCGGGACTGTAGCCAGTTGCCAATGACGACGAGATCGTTCTGGCGCTGGCGCGGGACTGGCCGCGTGTGCGGAAATAATAGTTGGAGATCGACGTGGTGATTGCGGGGTGCCGAGACTAATAGCACCCCTAATTTATTCACGATGATAATACGGGAACGCTATTTCCCGAGCAAATCATCATAAGCATCGAGCATAGCTTCAACCTCAGGCCATTTATGATCCATACTAATTAATACTTCTAGTGGATGCGCGCCTTTTCGATGCGACTTGGCGATTGCCCAAAGTAGGTAGTCTAGCGTTACGGGCGCGCCCGATGCTTGAAATGCATGAGTCGTATTTATTACGGCATGATGTGGGAATTTCTTGTTGGCTTCATCGATCTTCGTTATCAATTCAGGACTTTTCCCCCGTAGTGCAAGTTTTTTGTGTCCATCCAATTGAGCGGCGTAATGTGCAGCAACTTCTTTCGCAGCCGCTACCTCAGCCCTCAGTTCTTCCAATTCATCATGCGTTGCAGCGGCAGGGGTTGCTCCACCTAGCTTCCTTATTAGGAGACTGAAAACTTCTTCATATTTTTCATGATCGGTAAAGTCCCCATAAAATTTCCCTTTCAGAAATCCAGGAAGCGCTACGTTTTCTAGCAATAATGGTAGTACCACAACTCTGTTTTCTTCGATCTCTCTGTTTGATGCAATATCGAGTTCGCGCGTTACCCATTTGCTTGCAATAGAAGCATTGGAAAGTATCGCGGCAACATAATCGACATCGTCAAGTCCCTCACGAATTTTTTCGATAAGCGAATCTCCGATATTGATTTCTGCTTCATCGATCCAGACCGCATGGCCTGCTTTCCTTAAATCGTTGCCAAGCCGTCTTGCGAATGGCTTATCTGAATGTGAATGGCTTAAAAATATACTGCTCAAATTACCCTCCTGTATTTCTTAAAAGTATTGCAATATTTTTATTGATTCGATGGCAAAGAATAGCCAATTTCTGTAAATCCATCGTCATCGACGTCTGCGATGGGAATTTCAACCAATGGGCCGATACGAACTCCGTGAATATGGGCAATGGTTGTTGAAATCGCGTATCTACGCGACACGATATAGTCGTCCTCGATGATGCTGTAAATTTTAAATTGGGAAACTGCGACGGTGGTACCTCTTGACGCAATAATGGGCATTCTGTCTCCAATCTAAAAAATATCATAGTCGCCTTTCTTGATAGAAATTGCAACAGTTCAAGATGGAATTATGAAACCGACGAGCTTGTGCGCTGGCTCATCGAGCGCGGCGACGGCGGGCCAGTGGCCATTGCCGGGATATGGGAGTACCGTCCAGCTGATCAGCTGCACTCGTTCTCGATGCTAACGATCAACGCCGACGGGCACCCGTTGATGCTGCGCTTCCACAAGCCTGACGACGAAAAGCGCGTGGTGATGATCCTGGATCCTGACCAGTACCACGGCTGGCTGGATGGCTCGCTGGTGTCGGAAGAGGACGTTTATCGACAGTATGGTGAAGAGCTGCTCGTTGCGCAGCCCGACCCTATGCAGCCGCGCTCCATTGCAAAAACACCTACGCCGGCCGCGCTAGCGGAGCAGGGCGGGCTCTTCTAGTTACAAATTTCACCTTCTGGTTTCCCTTGCCTGGCAATATACTGTGTTTTTGTACAGTATTTGTTGAGGTGAGTGATGAAAGTTTGGGCATCGAGGCGGCGAGAGGATGGGGCGGTGCTGGCAGCCCCTGTACCGGTAGTAGAGGGCGCGATACTTCTCGAACTGTTGGTGGTCGACGTAACGCTGGAGGGGAATCGACGCCCTTCAAAAGTGGCACGGCTGCAGGTGATTGGCGTGCCGCGCATTCTGGCGCAGCTGGCCAGGCCCAAGTTGGTGCGAGTTCAAGGATGGAATATAGTGTTGAGCGGCATTGAGGCAACGAGGGATGAGTCTGGCCACACTCGCGAGGTCGCCCAGACCTGGGTATGCAAACTTTTCGTACCGGAAAACGCTATCGGATTCCGCGCCAGGGAACTGTATCGATCCGGAGTGGCGCTACCGAAAAAACTTGCGCGTGAGAGCGGTGGCTCGCGCGGGTTGCTGGCGGTGGCTGATGATTACTCAAACGTGCTTCAGCGCCAGGCTACGTGCGCTGAGCTGCGCGGCCATCAGATTTCCACATTTCCGGAAGGCCGCCTGATCGACTGTTACATCGAGTGGATGTCGGAAGAGTCGTTTGAACTGGGCGGCCTGCAGTTGCGCTCGAGTTTCGAGAGCCGTCCGGAGCAGTTGGAGCGCGGCGGGTGGCTGGTTGGCATCGACATGAAAGAACGCGAGCTGACGAAGAGCGAGGCGGGCATGATTCGATAGAATACCGATCGAGTTTAACGCGCGAGGACGAACTGGCATCGGGCAAACGAAAAGTTATGAGCAAGATTCGAAAACCCCTCAGCATCGAGCAGCTGAAAGAAATCCAAGGTCGCAATGACTCGGCCGACGTGCGTGCGCTTTTGTGGGAGGTTCGGCGCCTGCGCGAGATCGCGGCGGCGGCCGATGAATTGGAGCGCAGCTTGGGGCCGCGTATCGGTATGTCTGGATTGATCCGTGCCTCGCTTCGGGTTCAACTGGACGGCGAGCCTTGCACTGTCTCGATGCCTCCATCCACATGAAAGTAGCCGGTCAGCGTGCCGGGCAAGATCGTCCGGCGGATGCCCAGCCGGCCACGCGCTGTTGCCGGTCGATCAGCACGATGACCTGGCAGCCGGCGGCCACGCTGCCGTAGTTGAGCTGCAGCACGTCGCCCTGGTGATGATGGCTGGTGGGTGTTCCAATACGTGCTGCCAATGCGAAACTATCTTCACCGAGTAGGATCGTATTTTTCATACGGTTAATACCCGCCGTGCCACTGCAGGCCGCGAGAAAAATACAAAAGGGAATTGCCTGCAGATAAAACATGGCTGAGACTAAAAGAATGGGCTTTGCCGAGTTAACCAGCTTACACCGCGCATTCCAGCCCGAACTGTGTAAGCGCAAACAGCAGTCAGATCGGTTTTACAGGGGGGGGGGGCAGGTAAGTGCAGACGTCTGCACTGAGCGCTGGCTCAACGGTGTCTGCGTTGTTGGAGCATTGGAAAATCTAAAAAATCGTTGGAAAATACAAAAAAAGGGTTACAAGCCGAAGCGTGTAACCCTTTGATTTTCATACAATTCTGTGGGGTGGCTGATGGAGCTCGAACCCACGACAACAGGAATCACAATCCTGAACTCAACGTTAAGCTTGCATCTCTGTGGTGGTTAGATCTTGTCTAATACGGGTAACGTCCCAGCAAGCGTGAACCCTCTGATGTTTGTTGAGGAATGAAATGGCATCCAACCAACCGACTACGGCTTCGTATCGCCGCTTATAAAATTCAGCAACAGACTTTGCGCCGCCGAGGCGATTATGCTCTTCAATACACCAAGCAAGTTGCTGAAGTTCGATCCCGACAATTGCAGCTATTGACCAAATAGATGGCTTTATCTTATCAATAATCTCTCTTTTTCTTGCTTCAACAATATAGTCCGATGATGAATTGAGAGCTGCGCTGCCCGCTGCGCCAATGTAAAAGAAGATTGTTTCCGGCTTAAGTGGCAGACCTGGATGCATAGGTGGTATTTCTAGCCTGTGGGCAAGTAAGCCATCGAGTTGCAATGAAACGTTGGCTAAAACCCTTTGAAACTCGTCAATATTGGCTTGTGAACTTGCCCTTTCTAGTTGTATTTTTTGAAGCCAGACTGTGAGCAAGACGCCAGCGAACGCGAGAAATGAGAAAAGAGGACCAAGCACACCCCCGATGTAACCGCCGAAATTAGCCCAAGCGCCATCGGCAGAAGAGAGTTGAAAATTGTTCTTGGGTGCAAAGTTGTAAAAGTAGAGCGATAGAAGCGCCAATGAGAAAAATACAGCGGTAAGAGTGATTTTTCTTGCCCAAGAAAAAATTGGTTCCAGATCAGTATTTTTCAAAAGGACTCCTTTAACGCGGTCGCTTACAAAATTTTAGGCGTAACATTAAGCTTAACTTTTAAGAGTTGGCGTAAATTTTCATAGGTAAAAGTACTGCTGCATCATGTACGTAGGTTATAGCTGCTTACAACGAAACCCAAGGATATGCGCGACGGGTAATGTTACAAAAAAATGATTTATCTATTAAGTATTTCAGATAGCACGGATGGGCGCCACACTTTTCCTACCTCAGAATCTTCGTGAATCCGTCCGGAATAAATTCCTATAAATTTCGTTGCCCTTCCAATATGCATAACGTGTGATCCGTCTGATCTCTCGTAATTGTGGAGCCGCAAGACGACCGGTGAACCTGACATTCCAGAACGTGTGGTTGCATCAATTAGGAAGACAGGTCTCCCTGGTTCAAAATCGATGTCGGGATCTGATGCAATGTGTCCCGTTTTCCAAATTGGCCAGCTCTGGCCAGCACTTAGGCCTAGGGGATAACCGATTACCGAAACAGGAAATGCAGGCATCGCGATCATATCCACTGCAGCGAGCGCAAGGTCTAAAGGATATATGGCTACTTGGGCGGTCACCTCTGGTGGTAGTGGGATAGCCACAACGTCTACTTCTTTTCCTAGTGGATGCTCTTGCCATAGCGAATGCTGGTCCTCGTCGAAGAGTTGGATATCAACATGCGACCATTGCCCAAATTTCCCCTTAGTGTGGAAGCGAACGCGAAGTATGTTGGGGATAGCCGCATGGATTTTATCGATGCAATCGCCTGTGTCAGGCTTTCGGCCGGTAACGACGTGCCAGTTCGTGACTAGGTATGGAGTCTTATTCGATTCAATCGTGAACGCGGTTGCCGAGGCTAGTTCAATGCCATTGAACATTGAGACAACGTGAAGGGATGTTGCGGACAGCGGATCTATAAAAATTGGTTCTGGCACTTATGCACTCCACTTTAAGGTGTTTTGAACCGCGAAATGACTGCTAACCATGGGTGTCGGCGATAGAGCAACCCCTGTTTTTACACGTAGAAATCGAGAGCCGACTTTAGCATACCTTTCTTTCGCCGAATTCTAGGTTAGTAAATGACCGAATTTACAATTTTTTAGCTATTTCCGCTGCAGTTTCGTTGTAGTAGACCTGTAGCTGGCGAATGTCTTTGTGGCCAACCATCCTTGCCAGTTCGAGAATATTCAACTTCTTAGCCAGCCTTGTAATAGCTTCGTGCCTGGAGTCGTGGAATGTGAGGCCTTTGACGCCTGCTCGTATAACCGCTTTCCGGAAAAGGACGTCCCGGCTTTCATCTGAAACGTTAAAGTAGGGGGTGCTGGTCGCAGGCATTGGAAGTTCATTGAGGATTTCGAGCGCGCGTTTTGAAAGGGGGACGTCACGCTTGCTATCGTTTTTCGTGCGTGGGAGGTGCGCCACCCAGCCGGTGATGCTATCAGGAGTGAGGCTTAGGATTTCTCCCGACCGCATGCCAGTTTCAATCGCGAACAAAAAAGCTGCTGCGACGACGCCAGATATATTGGTGATCTGGCCATCGTAGGCAAGGGCTAAACATATCCTATCAATTTCATCTTGACTGATGAGGCGATCCCTTGGCGGTGGGTCCTTCGGGCGGCGAACATCCGCGGTGGGACTCTTCGCAGCCCAATTCCATTCGCGGCGTGCTGTCGTGAAAACGTGTGAGATCAAATTAAGGTCGCGATTGACCGTTGACCCCAATACCGTTAGTAGGCGCATATCGCGCCATTGCCCCAGAATGTCCGGGGTAATCTCCGCGACCAGGTAGTCGCCCAGTTTCTTGTCGGCGACGATGTGCTTAGCGATTGCAGCTAGTCGGATGGTTTCCCATCGCGCACCCTTCTTGTGGACTGAGACCTCGTCGCGGTACCGTTCAAAGGCTTGTAGGCAGGTTTTGCCTGCGACGATGCCGTTGGCGTCACTGCGGCGCAGCTGTGCCTCCCGCTCAGCCGCCCATGCCACGGCTTCTGCCTTAGTACTGAATGTCTCTGATTCCCTGGTGCCGAGTACGGCAATTTCGGCGCGCCAACCGCCTGAACGTTTTCTGAATGATGCCATGACTTCTCCAATTTGGCGTAATCATGGCGTAAATTTGGCGTAACGCCTATCAGTTTTTATCGGGTTTAATCGGGAGTGATCGGATTGATCAGGCAAGAAAAAAGCCACTAAATCCTTGATTCTATTGGATTTAATGGCTTTATCGGTACTTCTTTGATGTGTTCTGTGGTGCCGGGAGCCGGAATCGAACCGGCACGCTGTTTCCAGCGCGGGATTTTGAGTCCCGTGCGTCTACCTATTCCGCCATCCCGGCAACGCGAGACGCATTATCACTGATTTGTCACAATCTGGCAAGTTTTATGCTTGGCGTGCGTTTTGCCCAAGCCTGCAGAATCTGTGACGCTGCCGATTCCAGCGCAAGAAGCGGAGTGCCGCGCCCGGCTTGCCGGCCTATCTTTTCCCTTTCAACCACATGAAGGGGAAGCAAATGTTACAACTGGAAAACAAGGTCGCCATCATCACGGGCGCCAGCTCGGGCATCGGCCATGCGGCGGCGCGCCTGTTTGCGCGGCATGGCGCGCGGCTGGTGCTGGTGGCGCGGCGGCGGAAGGAACTCGATGCGCTGGTGGCTCAGCTGGCGGACGGCGGCGCGCAAGCCGTGGCCTGCGCCGGCGACGTGGGCGATGCGGCGTGCGCGCAAGCGGCCGTGGCGCTGGCGCTGCAACGCTTTGGCGGCCTCGATATCGCCTTCAATAATGCGGGCACCCTGGGACCCATGGGACCCACGCCCGAGCTTGCCCTGGAAGACTGGCGGGCGGCGGTCGACACCAATCTCACCAGTGCCTTCCTGGCGGCCAAATATCAGCTGCCCGCCATGGCGGCGCGCGGTGGCGGTTCGCTGATTTTTACCTCGACCTTCGTCGGTCATACGCTGGGCATGTCCGGCATGGCCGCGTATGCGGCCAGCAAGGCGGGCGTGATCGGCTTGACCAAGGCCCTGGCGGCCGAATATGGCGCGGCGGGCATCCGCGTGAATGCCCTGCTGCCGGGCGGCACCGATACGCCGATGGGGCGGGTAGTGGCGAATACGCCCGAGGCGCTGGCCTTCGTGGCGGGATTGCATGCCCTGAAACGCCTGGCGACGCCGGACGAGATCGCCCGCTCGGCGCTGTACCTGGCGTCCGATGCCTCGAGCTTCACCACCGGCACGGCACTGCTGGCCGATGGCGGCGTGTCCATCGTGCGCGCATAAAGCACGCGCAGAAACGCCGACGGCCCGGGGATGAGCCGGGCCGTCGGTGGTGTGCGCTACATCAAGCTCAGTTGTGAACCGAGTTCAGCTGGCGCGCGATGATGTCGTGGTTGAGCCAGACGACGGGCGCTGGCGGTTCCGACATGGTGTGGAACATCAGCGGGCCCGTGCCTTCCAGCACCAGCGAGCTCAGGTGGTCGGTGATCAGTTCCTTGCGGTCCTTGTGCAGCTTGGTGATGTCGTCCGAGGTACCGATCATGACGTCGGCCAGCTCAGGGGTGTTGTCCATCGGCCAGGCGGCGAAGTTGCGGAACTGCACGCTCGTGGCGTCGCCATTGTAGGCGGCGATACGGTCGAGCAAGTCTTGCAGCGACACGCCGTCTTCCAGCAAGCCCTGGCAGATTTTCCATTGCTCTTCGGCCCAGGCTGCGCCGCCTTCTTTTTTCAGCGCGTCGAGCAGGGGGAACAGGGACAGTTCCACGCCGACGAAAATGTCGGACGAATTCGTGCGGATTTCCGGGCAATTGAAGACGGTCGCCTTGATGCCTTTTTCCCACGCGGCCTTGGCCACGTTTTCCAGGCGCATCTTGGCCAGGCCTTGCGTGTAGTTGCTGTAGGTTTGCCACTGGTATTTGCCGTCGATCAAGATCTCGGTGCCGTGGTAGCCGTAGGCGCTGTAGCGCACCTGGCCGCCCGTTTGCTCGATGCGGGCGCGGATGGCGGCGCTGCCGTCGATCAGGTGCTGCAGGGTGTTGGCCGTGACTTCGTCGAAGTTCATCAGGATCAATTTACCCAGGTCGCTGTCGAGCAGGGCGCGCGAAGACATGAAGCGCTCGCCGCGGCCTTTGTAGATGCGGTTGGCGATCGCCAGGAAGACCTTGACCTTTGGAATGCCGCCCGCCATGGTGTGGGCGAAATACACATTGCTGCCGTCAGGAATCAGGCTGTCCAGTTCGGCCATGGCTTTGGCCACGGAAGCGCTGAAGCGGGCGATGCCGGCTTCGCGGCAGCGTTCGATCTGCGCCCAGTCCAGCTTGTCTTCCTGCCAGCTTTTCAGGGTCATGTCGGCCAGCAGGGCCGTCGGCGTCGGTTCGCCGGCTGGCGCGTCGAGGTCGAAACCGGCCATCAGCGGCACATTGATGATGCGGCCGCCCAGGTTGGCTTCGGCTTCGGCCAGCTCTTCCGCGTTCAGCGGGCGCAGCGCCATGTTTTCATCGCGGCGGCCGACCGTCATGCCGACGATATTCATGCCCGCCTTGCGCGCTTCGTCCAGCAAGCCATTCACATAGCCGCGGCCGAACAGCTCGCCGAACAGCACAAAGGTGTCGCCCTTGCGGAAGATATTTTTTTGCGGGATGTCTCTCAGGGACGTGATCTCGGTCATGGTGTCAATTCATTCAAAAATTAGCAGGGCAGATGGCTGTTGCTGCTGCCCGCTGGTTCAACATAGTGTGAAATTATGCGCCATTTCAGCGGGGAAAATCTTCTTGCGAATGATTCTCGTCTGGAATGGCATCTTCTTCTTCATGCAGCTCTTATTCTTTCGCCAAGGCGTATTTTACGCTGCCCCGGCGCACAGCGCCCGCGGACTGGCCCGGCAGGCGCCGATATTACCTCAGCTTGGCCGCGCAGGTCAGTAAAATTGATCTAAAACAAATCCTGTTGTCCCGAGACCAGGCGCGAAAAATCGTCGCCCAGGAAGGGCAAGATGGCGTCCGCCACCGGCTGCAGCTGGCGCGTCAGGTAATGCTGGTAGTCGATGGGCGAGCGCTGCGTTTCCAGCGGTTCCGGCCCCGCCACCGTGATGACATAGCTGATCCAGCCGCCGTTCTGGTATTGCAATGGCCGGCCCTGCGCCAGGTTGTAGGCGTCGGCCGTGCGCGCCGCGCGCACGTGGGGCGGCACGTTGCGCTGGTAATCGTCGAGCGGGCGGCGCAAGCGCTTGCGGTAGACCAATAAGGCGTCGAACTCGCCGCGCACCGTGCGCGCCACGTAGTCGCGCACATAGTCCTGGTAGGCGGCGCGCTGGAAGATACGCAGGTACAAGGCTTGCTGGAATTGCTGCGCCAGCGGCGTCCAGTCGCTGCGCACCGTTTCCAGGCCCTTGTAGACCATCTGTTCGCTGCCGTCGGGCTTGCCCACGAGGCCCGCGTAGCGCTTCTTGCTGCCTTCTTCCGAGCCGCGGATGGTGGGCATCAGGAAACGCCGGTAATGGGTCTCGAATTCCAGTTCCAGCGCATTCTCGAGGCCGAATTCTTCGCGCAGATGGGCGTCCCACCAGGCGTTCACATGCGCCACCAGGGCGCGGCCGATCTTGCCTGCCTCTTCATCCGTATGCGCTGTTTTGAGCCACACAAACGTGGAATCCGTGTCGCCATAGATCACCTGATAACCTTGCTCGGTGATCAGCTCGCGCGTGCGGTGCATGATGTCGTGGCCGCGCAGGGTGATCGACGAGGCCAGGCGCGGGTCGAAAAAGCGGCAGCCGCTCGACCCCAGCACGCCGTAAAACGCGTTCATGATGATCTTTAACGCTTGCGACAGCGGCGCGTTGCGCTCGCGCTTGGCCGCCTCGCGCCCTTGCCACACCTGTTTCACGATGGCAGGCAGGCAATGTTTTACGCGTGAAAACTGCGCGCCCCGGTAGCCGGGCACGGTATCGGCCTCGTCGCCGCTGGTGCCCACCACCAGGCCCACTGGGTCGATCAGGAAAGTGCGGATGATGGACGGGTACAGGCTTTTATAGTCGAGCACCAGCACGGAATCGTACAGGCCCGACTGCGAATCCATGACGAAGCCGCCGGGGCTGTTTTCGCCCGAGACATCGCCCAGGTTGGGCGCCACGTAACCCTGCCGGTGCATCAGCGGCAAGTACAGGTGCTCGAAGGCGGCCACGGAGCCGCCGCTGCGGTCGGCCGCCAGGCCCGTCACGCTGGCCCGTTCCAGCAGGAAGGTCAGCAACTCGGTCTTGGCGAAGATGCGCGTGACCAGCTCGCAATCCTTGAGGTTGTAGCGGGCCAGCGCGGGCTTGTCTTCGCGGAACCGCCGGTCGATCTCGGCCATGCGCTGGTAGAGGTTGTCGATGGACTTGCCTTCACCCAGCAAGGTCTGCGCCACGTTTTCCAGGCTGAACGAAGAAAAATTCCACGTCGCCGAGCGCAAGGCTTCGATGCCGTCGATGATCAGGCGTCCCGCGGCGGCGGCAAAGTAATGCTCCTGCTTGCCGCCATGCTCGCGCCATTCCATGACGGCGCCGCCGCGTCCCAGTTTCAACGGTACCTGGTAGCGCTCGGCGTGTTCGCGCAGCACGCGCAAGTCGAACTGCACCAGGTTCCAGCCGATGATGGCGTCCGGATCGTGCCGCTCCATCCACGTGTTCAGGCGCTCGAGGATCTGTGCGCGGCTGTCGCAGTATTCGAGGTCGAAGTCGAGTAGCTCATCGCCGCCGTTTTGCGGCCCCAGCATGTAGACCTGGCGCTGGCCGCAGCCTTCCAGGGCCAGCGAATACAGCTCGCCATGGGCCGTCGTCTCGATATCGAGCGAGGCCAGTTTCAAGCTGGGCCGGTAGCCGGGTGCCGGTTTCAGCTGCACGTCCTGCCCTGTTTCCCCTTTGACGCTTACCGGCGCCGTAATGAAACGTTCCATCAGATAGCGCTCGGGCGGGCGGATGTCGGCTTCGTACACGTCGACACCGTGCGCGCGCAGCTGCTTTTCCAGCTTCAGCAAATGCCGGTATTGCTTGCAGTACAGGCCCAGCACGGGACGGTGGTGAAAATCGCACAGCGACAGGGGACGCAGCTCGGCATGGCGCTCGCCGCGCAGCAGCTGTTGCGCTTGCTCCTGCTGCTCCATGGGAAGGAAGGCCACGGCCGTCTGCACGGGCAGGCGCACGTGGCGGGGCCCGGCATCCGTTGCCAGCCAGAAATCGACCTCCGTGCCGGCGGGCGTGTCGCGCCAGTGGCGGGTCAAAATGAAGCCCTGTTCGGGCGGGTGCTGCGCGTTGCCTGTCATGGTGCCGTGAGTATCTGGTGTGCTGGCCTGCACATTACAGCAAGCTGACGCAGGGCGGGGGCGGTTGCGGCTATAATTTTCAGCATCGAAGACGATAACAAGAGCGCGCCGCGCCACACACCCTGGAGACAGCATGCAAGCAATGAGTTATGTACACGGCGCCCACGAGACGCCGTTGATCGGCGAAACGATAGGCGCCTACCTGGACGGCATCGCCGAGCGCTACGGCCAGCACGACGCCCTGATCGTGGCGCACCAGAACGTGCGCTGGACGTATCTGGAGTTCCAGCAGCGCGTGCACCGGCTGGCCGCCGGCCTGTTGAAACTGGGCTTGCAGCCGGGCGACCGGGTCGGCATCTGGTCGCAGAATTGCGCGGAATGGGTGCTGACCCAGTTTGCCACGGCGAAAGCCGGTTTGATCATGGTCAACATCAACCCCGCCTACCGCCGCTCGGAACTCGAATACGTGCTCGACAAGGTGCAATGCAGCGCGCTGATCCTGTCGCCCAGCTTCAAGTCCAGCGATTACCTGGCCATCGTGCAGGACGTCGTGCCGGAAATCGCCCGTGCGCGCGCCGGCGCCCTGCAGTCGCCGCGCCTGCCGCAATTGCGCCACGTCATCCGCCTGGGCGTGGCCGCCACGCCAGGCATGCACAATTTCGACGCGGTGATGGACGGCATCACGGACGCCGACCTGGCGCGCCTGGAAGAAGTGAGCGCTACCTTACAGTTTGACGACGCCGTCAACATTCAGTTCACGTCCGGCACCACGGGCGCGCCGAAGGGCGCCACCTTGACGCACCACAATATCCTGAACAACGGTTTCTTCATCGGCGAAGCCATGCGCCTGACGGAACGGGACCGCTTGTGCATCCCCGTGCCCCTGTACCACTGTTTCGGCATGGTGCTGGGCAACCTGGCCTGCGTCACGCACGGCGCGGCCATGGTGTTTCCCGGCGAAGGCTTCGATCCGAAAGCCGTGCTGGAAACGGTGCAGGCCGAGCGCTGCACGGGCTTGCATGGCGTGCCCACCATGTTCATCGCCATCCTTGATCATCCTGACTTTAAACAATACGATCTGTCGAATTTGCGCACCGGCATCATGGCCGGCTCGCCATGCCCGATGGAAGTCATGACGAGGGTCATCGAATTGATGCACATGGCGGAAATCACGATTGCGTATGGCATGACGGAAACGTCGCCCGTCAGCTTCCAGACGTCGATCGAAGACCCGCGCGAGATGCGCGTCTCGTCCATCGGCCGGGTCCACCCGCACCTGGAAGTGAAAATCATCGATGCGGAAGGCCGCATCGTGCCGCGCGGCGAAAAGGGCGAATTGCTCACGCGCGGCTATTCCGTGATGCAGGGCTACTGGGGAGATCCTGAAAAAACCAGCGAAGCCATTGACGCGGCGCGCTGGATGCACACGGGCGACCTGGCCGTCATCGACGCAAACGGCTTTTGCAGCATCGTCGGCCGTTCGAAGGACATGGTGATACGCGGCGGCGAAAACATCTATCCGCGCGAAGTCGAGGAATTCCTGTACCGCCACCCGAGCGTGCTCGACGTGCAATGCGTGGGCGTGCCGGACGCCAAGTATGGCGAAGAACTGTGCGCCTGCATCATCCTGCGTCCGGGCACGCAGGCCACCAGCGAGGACATCCGCGCCTTTTGCGACGGGCAGATCGCCTATTACAAGATTCCCCGCTACGTGCGCTTCGTCGAGGAATTTCCGATGACGGTGACGGGCAAGATCCAGAAGTATCTGCTGCGCCAGCAAGTGGCCAACGACCTGGGACTCGGCGCCCAGTAAGCGCCATCTTTTCTGCCGGGCATAAAAAAACACCGGGACGCTTGCGCGGCCCGGTGTTTTTTATTGATGCAGCGTAAAGCTTAGGCCATCGCGGCTTGCGGTGCGCGCGCTGGCGTGCGGCGGCGCATGAAGGCCAGCAAGCCCAGGCCGGCCAGCAGCATGGCGTAGGTGCCCGGCTCAGGTACGGCCGACACGTTGACCGTGTTGAAGCCGGAGCCGTTCATCGCGACATGGCCATAATTGATCGAGCTGACCGAATTGGCGATCAGGGTGCCGTTCATGTCGCCCGAACCCGAGAACGCGCTGTGCGGCGCCAGGATGCTGCCGTTGATGCCGACGTTCTGCAGGCTGGTGGTGGTGGCGTTGGCGAAGTTGAACAGCGTGCGGTTGGCGAAACTGGCGAAATTGTCGAAGCCGCCGCTCATGGTGATGTTGGTGGCCGTGCCGTTGATGATGATGCTGGCCGTGCTTTTCAGCGAGGACAGGTCCAGGGTCAGGTTATGCAGGTTCGACGCATCGATGTTGAAAATATTCACGTCGGCGTTGACATTGCCCACCAGGGTCATGTTGCCGTACTGCGAAATCACGGTACCGTTCGATTGCAGTTTGGCCACGTCGCCCGACAGGGTCGTCAGTTGCTGCTTGGCGCCCGCGAAGTCCAGGGTGGACGTATTGCCTTTGCTGATGTTGTTCGTTGGGAACCATTGCGGCGCCGTCAGGGTGGCGTTGGGGTTGCTGACGCCGTACACGGCCGAACCGCTGAGCGTGCCCCAGCCCGTGTTCAGGTTGCCGCCAGCAACGACCGAATTGACGGCGCTGCCTGGCTTTTTATTCGTGCCGACATTGTAGTTGTCCAGGTAGATATTGCCACCAGCGGCAATGCTGCCGCCGACGCTGGTAAAACCGCTGGCGCCGCTGCTGCCGATGTTGCCGAAGATAAAGGCCGAATAGCCATTGGCAACGCCGAGGTCGACCACGGTCGCTTGCGCCGAAGCGCTGAAGGAGAAGGCGAACAGGGCGGCGCTGATGAGCGGCAAGGTACGGGTAGCAAATAATTTCATGGACAATCTCATAGTCAATTAGGGGACGATTCGGGCGGGAAAGCAACACACCGCCATCGCGCAGCCGGCTATTATAATATAAAAAACAATGTTAGTTCAATTTAGGTAATTAACTATATTTTAAGGCAACACTTTTCCTAGGGGCAGCAATTGTTTTGCGGACATAAAAAAACCGGGGCTGGCCCGGTTTTTTGCTGTTTATCTGACGCGCTGGTATAGGCGGAAGCGTTCCACGTCATCCGTGGGGCGGCGTCCTTCCCACAGCTTGATCCAATCCGCACCGTGGTGTTCCGGCAGCTTTTCCTTGTTATCCGGAACTTTAATGCTGTCTTGCAACAAGAACACGTCGCAATGCTGTTGGCCCACATTGGCAAACGGCAGGTGGCCGTAGTAGGCGAACGAGGCGCGCTGGGCGGCGCCGACATTGCTGTTGATGCAAGTAGTGCCCGGCGGCAGGTGGACGGAAATTTGGTGCGCGACGCTGGCGTAGCTCTTGCTGTAGTTCAGCGGCGGCAGGAACAGGGTCATGATCAGCACCCAGATCAGGATCAGGCCGCCGGACGACAGCACCACGGCGCGCCACAGCACGGCTGGCTGGCGCGAGATGCGCCAGTGCACCAGCGCCACCCAGCCCGCGCTGGCGCAGGCGGCGACGAAGAAGGCCAGCAAGTCCAGCTCGGGCTTGAAGCCGGGCATGAGTTTCAGGGCGTTATGCGACAGTTTCGGCGGCCAGCCGGTCAGGATGGCGAACCAGAACAGCCACAGCGCGAGGGCGCAGATGGTCAGCACCATCACGGAGAACCAGTCGATGGCGTTGATGGCGCCCCGTTTCATGGTCAGCAAGCCAAATGCGGCCATCACGGCCAGCGGCGGCAGCAGCGGCAGCAGCTGGCTCGGGTCGGGATCGGGATGGCACAGGCCCAGGATGGCCAGCATGGCGACAAAGGTCAGCGGCACGACGATGTGCAGCACGTGGTGCTGGCGGCGCCAGGCATACACGGCCCAGGCGGCGAACGGCCAGGCGGGCCAGAAGAACCAGATGCCGACACGCCAGAAATACTGCAGGCTTTTCAGGCTGGGGGCGCTGAACTGGCGGCAATTCCATTCCATCCATGCTTGCAGCGGCGAATGGCCGTACGGTTGCAGCCATTCGCCCGGCAGCAGCCACACCAGGGTCAGCGCGATGCCGATCAGGATGGCCAGTGCCAGGTGGCGCACGCTGCGCAGCAATGGCAGGCGCAGGAAGACGGTGCACAGCAGCAGGGCGATGCTCAGCGCCGCCGGCGTGATCCAGCCGCGCGCGAGGGTCAGGCCGCCCAGCGCCAGGCCCAGCAGGGCCGCATTGCGCACGGACGGGCCTTCCATGTAGCGCACGGCGCGGTACAGCAAATAAGCCATCAATGACACGTACAGCGCTTCTGCCGTGATGTCGTGGCTGTGCTGCAGCAGGCCCAGGCAACCCAGGTAGATGAGCACGGCGGCATCGGCCAGGGTGCGGCCGAAGTCGTCCGGCTCGGGCTGGCCGCCGAAGGCCAGGCGCAGCGGCTGGGCGTCGTTGCGCCGGCCCAGGTTGAAGGCGGTGTACCAGACGGACAGGGTGCTGACGACGAAGATGCCGATGGTCGACATGCGCGCGCCAAAGACGTCGCCGTCGATCCAGCTGAACAGCTTGATGAAGATGGCGCCCAGCCAGAAGGCCAGCGGGCCTTCATCGAGCAGCGACAGGCCGGCGATGTTGGGCCACAGCCAGTCGTTCAGGCCGCCATGCGCCATGGTCCACATGATGCCGAAACTGGCGGCATCATCGTTCTTCCACGGTTCGCGGCCGATCAGGCCAGGCAGGATGTACAGCAGGCCGAGCGCAAACAAGGCCCATCGTGGCAGCGCGAGTGTGGCAGCGGCGGGAAGGCGGACTGGCTTCATCGATAATCGGTATCAGAATAGTGGCAAGACGCGACGAATGGCGTCGGGTATGCGCGAGTATAAAGTAAAGCGGCCAAAGACAAAAAAGGCAGCCGTGGCTGCCTTTTCTCTGGCAGCCGGAGCTGCCCTGTTTTGCCGCAAAGCGGCAAAAATCAGCCTGCTGCGACTGCGGTTTTCGAACCAACCGAACCGAACTTCTGACGGAACTTCTCGACGCGACCGGCGGTATCGACGATTTTGTGCTTGCCCGTGAAGAATGGGTGCGATTCAGCCGAAACCTCGATCTTCACCAGTGGGTATTCTTTACCGTCGTGGGTGATTTTTTCGCGGGTTTGGATGGTCGAGCGGGTAACGAATTTGAAATCGCACGACAGATCGTGGAAAACAACTTCGCGGTATTCTGGATGGGTATCGACTTTCATGGTCTTCTCTCTAGTTTGGTAGCCAAACAGCACTTCGTCGGTCGTCCTGCTTCTTGACCCGATTGCCGATCACTTGCCAGGTTTAAAATAATGCAACCGTCGATTATATAGCGCTTTCGGGGCGCAGGCAATAAAAAAGCCGCTCAATGAGCGGCTTTGCATGATCGCGTGTGCTTACGCCGGGCGCAACGTAGGTCGGATTAGCGCGCTAGCGCGTAATCCGACACCACCACCGTCTTTGCCAACAATGTTGTCGGATTGCAGCCCTGCGGGCCTAATCCGACCTACGATACACGGCAGGGGAATTTAGCCGCCCCGGCGCATCATGTCGAAGAATTCGGCGTTGTTTTTGGTCGCCTTCATCTTGTCGAGAATGAACTCCATCGCCTCGATCTCGTCCATCGAGTACAGCAACTTACGCAGGATCCAGATTTTTTGCAGCTCGTTCGGCTTGATCAGCAGTTCTTCGCGGCGGGTACCCGATTTGTTCAGGTTGATTGCCGGGTAGACGCGTTTTTCGGCCAAACGGCGTTCCAGATGCACTTCCATGTTGCCGGTACCCTTGAATTCCTCAAAGATCACGTCATCCATGCGCGAACCCGTTTCGATCAGCGCCGTGGCGATGATGGTCAGCGAGCCGCCTTCTTCGATATTGCGCGCGGCGCCGAAGAAGCGTTTTGGACGTTGCAGCGCGTTCGCGTCGACACCGCCGGTCAGGACCTTGCCCGAGGCAGGGATGACGGTATTGTAGGCGCGTGCCAGGCGGGTGATCGAGTCGAGCAGGATGACCACGTC
Organism: Janthinobacterium sp. HH106; assembly: GCF_001758725.1. NCBI lineage: Bacteria > Pseudomonadati > Pseudomonadota > Betaproteobacteria > Burkholderiales > Oxalobacteraceae > Janthinobacterium > Janthinobacterium sp. HH106. The sequence goes on from NZ_LRIC01000048.1 coordinate 346,341, forward strand.
TTTTTTCATTTCGACCAGGCGCTTGGCTTTTTCCAGCACCATCTCGGCCACTTGCACGTGGCGCGTGGCCGGCTCGTCGAAGGTCGAGGCGACGACTTCGCCGCGTACCGAGCGTTGCATTTCGGTCACTTCTTCCGGACGTTCGTCGATCAGCAGCACGATCAGGGTGATATCCGGGTGGTTGGCCGTGATCGCATGGGCGATGTGCTGCAGGATTACGGATTTGCCGGATTTCGGCGACGCCACCAGCAAGCCGCGCTGGCCTTTGCCGATCGGGGCGATCAGGTCGATGATGCGGCCGGTGATGTTTTCCTGGCCATTCATTTCACGTTCCAGGCGCAGCGGCTCGTTCGGGTGCAGCGGCGTCAGGTTTTCAAACAGGATGCGGTGTTTCGACATCTCCGGCGATTCGCCGTTGACCTTGTCGACTTTGACCAGTGCGAAATAGCGTTCGCCATCTTTCGGGGTCCGTACCTCGCCTTCGATCGAATCGCCGGTGTGCAGATTGAAGCGGCGGATTTGCGAAGGGGAGATGTAAATATCGTCGGTGGACGCCATGTAGCTGGCGTCAGGCGAGCGCAGGAAGCCGAAGCCGTCAGGCAGCACTTCCAGGGCGCCGTCGCCAAAAATCTGTTCGCCGGACTTGGCGCGTTTTTTCAGGATAGCGAACATCAGCTCCTGTTTGCGCAAGCGGGCTGCGTTGTCAATGTCAAGACCGATCGCCATCTCAAGCAGGGCGGATACGTGTAGGGCCTTTAGTTCGGATAAATGCATATGTGTTGAGTGTCCCGAGACGGGATGTAAAGGTAGGGGAGGGGACTGCGTGGCGTTGATTAATTATTGGGGAAGGCTGTGCACGAATGAGGCAAAGCCGCTTCCCGGTCTATCCAGTCAGGCGGCGCTGCGGGCGCAGCGCTGCCCATCATACATTAAATGTTGCTGTCGACGAAAGCGGTCAACTGGCCCTTGGCCATGGCGCCCACTTTTTGAGCAGCTGCAGCACCATCCTTGAACAGGATCAGGGTCGGGATGCCGCGGATGCCGAACTTGGCAGGTACCGCCTGGTTGGCGTCCACGTCCATCTTGGCGATCACGATGCGGCCGGCGTATTCCTTGGCCACTTCTTCCAGGATCGGGGCGATGGCCTTGCAGGGACCGCACCATTCTGCCCAGAAGTCGACCAGTACTGGCAACTCGGATTTCAGGACGTCTGCTTCAAAAGATGCATCGCTAATGTGTTTGATATTTTCGCTCATATTTTCCTCAAATGAGGGTGGGATCAATAATGCCTGGAATTCACCATACGCTGGTTCGCCATCCATGCTTCCTGGAATGCAGTGAGAAGATGGGGGCAATGGGCACAAATTCAATGTTCTTGGAAGGTGCGACCAGAGGTATGCAGGCGGGGATGGCTGAAATAATAACCCATTTTTTCAAAGCGTGGCGATTATTGCAGAAAAACTTGAGGCATATCGCCAGCATATCGCTCCAGCGCGTGCCGCCAGGGCGGCAAAGCCGCATGCCTGCTGGCTTGCGGCGCCGTGTCCCGCCTCCCGGCCTGGCTCCGCGCTCAGGCTTGCGCGCCGGCCTGACGCGCCGTGTGCTGCAGTTGCAAGTTCACCATGAGCTGCAATTCCGCGCTTTCCATCGGCTTGCGGAAGGTGCCTAATATATGCAGGCCGTTGGCCATGGCCAGGCGTTCGGCCGCCAGGCGCACGGCCGAATGCAGTCCCGACAGCAGGACTACGCCGCCGCGAAAGCCGTTTTCAGCCGCCATGCGCAAAAATTCGATGCCGTCGATATCGGGCATGGACAGGTCGCAAATCAGCAGGTCGGGCTGGTGCTGCTTCAGAGTGGCCAGCGCCTGTTCGCTGTGCGACTCGCAGCGGATGTCGAACGGGCCCATCTGCTCGAGCATGTCGCTGAGCACGTCGAGCATGAAAACGTCGTCGTCCAGCAGCAATACGCGCAATGGCGCCAGGCCTGCTTCGCTGTGTTCCCGGCTTGCTTGGTTTGATACAGTAGTCATCGTCCTGTCTTCCTATTGATATGCTGCATCGCTGTCGATGCCGATACCTTGCCTTAACGGAATTTGGCGGTAGCTAATCGTCATTGGCAAAGCTGGTGTTATTCATGATTTGTTCGGTAATCTGTTCCAGCAGGGGCCACAGGCGCGCGACGATGTGCCGGGCCCGTTCTGCCTCGTCGGCCGCTTCGCCCGGCGCCAGGGTTTCCAGGTTGTGGCACAGCTCGGCCAGTCCCAGGGCACCCACGGTGCGCGCCGACGACTTGATGCGGTGTCCCAGTTCGCGCACCTGGTGCACGTCGCCGCGCGCCAGGGCCGCATCGATGTCGCCAAAGCCATCCTGCGTCGTCTGCAGGAACTTGAAGGCGAATTTGCGCACCTTTTCCGGGTTGTAACCGAGCAGCTTGGCCAGGATCGACAGGTCGATCACCTGCGGGTCGCCCGCCAGCGTCGTCTTGAAGGCGGGTGCGGCGCGGCTGCGCGCCGGTGGCGGCGGCGTGTCGCGCGCCGGCAGCCAGCTGGCGATGGTCTGGTACATCATGGCCGGCTGGATGGGCTTGGAAATGAAATCGTCCATGCCCGCGTCCAGGCAGCGCACGCGGTCTTCGCTGGTGGCCGTGGCCGTCATGGCCAGCACGCGCAGGTGCGCCAGCTGCGGGTCGGCGCGGATGTGGCGCGTCGCCTGCAAGCCATCCATCAGCGGCATCTGCACGTCCATCAGCACGCAGTCGAACTGGGTCTGGCGCAGCAGGTCGAGCGCTTCCTCGCCATTGTTGGCCAGGCAGACGGAGGCGCCCGCTTCTTCCAGCAATTCCAGCGCCACCTGCTGGTTAAACGTGTTGTCTTCCACCAGCAGGATGCGCGCATGCTTGAGCGTGCGCATCACCAGGGCCGCGTCGGCGCTGGCGCGCATGGCCGCCGCCGTCTGCACCATGCTGTCGAGCATGGCGGGTGCCGCCTGGTCGGAAATGCCCAGGTTGGCCGTGAACCAGAAGGTGCTGCCGGCGCCGGGACGGCTGTCGACGCCCACGTCGCCGCCCATCAGCTGCGCCAGCTGCTTGCAGATGGCCAGGCCCAGGCCCGTGCCGCCATATTCGCGCGTGGTGGACGTGTCGGCCTGCTGGAAGGACTGGAACAGCTTGCTCATTTCATCCTGCGACAGGCCGATGCCGTGGTCGCATACTTCAAAGCGCACCAGGCAGTGCCTGGCGTCTGCCACCACCTTGCGCACCTTCACGGTGATGCTGCCCTGTTCGCTGAACTTGATGGCGTTATTGGCGTAGTTGATCAGCACTTGTCCCAGGCGCAATGGGTCGCCCACGAGCACGGCCGGCAATTGCGGGTCGATTTCAAACAGCAACTCCAGGTTCTTGCCGGCGGCGCGCGGCGCCACTACCGTCATCAGCGTTTGCACGACGTGGTCGAAACTGAAGTTGACGCGCTCGATTTCCAGCTTGCCCGCCTCGATTTTCGAAATGTCGAGAATGTCGTCGATGATGCCCAGCAAGTGTTCGCCGGCAAAACGGATTTTTTCCAGGTAATCGCGCTGGCGCGGTTCCAGGTCCGTTTTCAGGGCCAGATACGCCATGCCGATCACGCCATTCATCGGCGTGCGGATTTCATGGCTCATGTTGGCCAGGAATTGCCCCTTCGCCAGGCTCGCTTCTTCGGCCACCTGCTTGGCCTGGTCCAGCTGCTCCGTGCGCTGCGCCACGCGCTCTTCCAGATGTTCATTGAGTTCGCGCAAGGCACTCTCGCTGCGCTTGTGATACGTGATGTCCGTCAGGCTGGCCACCACCATGCCCACCTTGCCGTATTCATCGCGGATGGCCTCGGTATTTACGGACAGCCACGACAGGCTGCCGTCGGGCTGTTGCACACCCATCAGCACGTCGCGCATGGCGACACCCGTCGACAGGGTGATGTGCACGGGATGGCTGCGCTGGTCGAAGGGGGAACCGTCTTCGTGGATCGCTTGCCACAGGCTGTTGCCGGCCGGACTGGCCGCCAGCATGCGCTCGGCAGCGGCATTGCTTTCCAGTATGTGGCCGTGGCTGTCCTGCACCACCAGCCCGTTCGTCACGGCGCCGAACACGGACGCCATGCGCTGGCTCGAGTTCGACAGGGCGATCGACGCCTGGCGCCGCTCCGTGATGTCGGTGATCATCGCCAGGGTGCCGCCCGGCTCGCCGTTGTCCGACTGGATGCTGGTGCTCGACAGCAAGCCCCACAGGCTCGACTGATCTTTGCGGAAGAAGCGGAAATCGACCTGATCCGGCTGGCTGGCGGCACTGCCGTGGCTGGCCAGGCGGCGCTGCATCAGCAGCTGGCTGTCGCGGTCCATGAAGTCGAGCAGGGGACGGCCCAGCATTTCCTGCACCGTGTAGCCGAGCATGTGCGCCATCTTCGGGTTGACGAAGGTGGTCTTGCCGTCCGCATCCGTCATCCAGATGCCTTCGGCGGCCGTCTGCACGATCAGGCGGTAGCGTTCGGAACTGGCGTGCAGCGCTTCCTCGGCGCGTTGCCGCTGCGTCATGTCGCGCAGCGAGACGATGGAAAATACTTGCCCGGCCATGCGCAGCGGCGACAGGCTGACCTTGGCCGGGAAGTGCGTGCCGTCGCGGCGGCGCGCCATCATCACCCGGCCCGGTAGGCTGTGCCGCGCTTGCGGGTCGCCCACGGAGTGGCTGGCCGTGCTTTCCGGTACCAATTGCTCCAACGACATACCCGTCAATTCGGCCAGCGGATAGCCGAAGCAGCGCGCGCCGATCTGGTTGGCGTAGTGCACCTTGCCTTCGACGTCGGCCACCAGCATGGCTTCGGGCGCCGCTTCCAGCATCGAGCGCATGCGCGATTGCTCATCCTGTTTGCGTTCGCTGATATCGCAGACGATGCCGCTGGCCTGCGTGGCGGCGCCATCCGAGGCGCGTGTCAGCACGGCGCCGCGCGCCAGCAGCCAGCGCCAGTGGCCGTCGCTGTGGCGCAAGCGGAATTCGCAATTGAAGGTGCCGGGCGCCTGGCCATCCAGATGCTGGCGAAAGGCCAGGCTCAGGCGCGCGCGGTCGTCGCGGTGCACTTCGGCCAGCCACTCGTCCAGTGCATGGTCGAGCCTGGCGCTTTTGTCGCCCAGCACGTCCTGGTACTGGGGCGCGAACTGCAGCCGGTCGGCCTGTCGTCGCCAGGTCCAGCCAGCCATGGCCGCGCCGCGCAAGGCTTGCCCGGCGTCCTGTTCGGCCAGGGCATGCGCGGGCAGCAGCAGGCGGCGCAACTGTTGCCGCAGCCGCCAGGCTTGCCAGCAAGCCACTCCCGCCAGGGCGGTGGCGCTGGCGGCAGCGTAAGGCCATAGCAATGTTGGCGCCATGCCGTGTACCGCCGCCTGCACCGGCAAGGAAAGCGTCATGCCTGCCGCCAGCATCGTATGAGCGAGACGATGCAGCGCAGGGCGCCGTCGGCGTGATGCGCTGAAACTCGTGTGGCTGCAATACGACAAATGCATCCCTTTCTGGGGCATGATGGAACTGGGCTGACAGTGCATGATGCGCGCTCAAATAAACGCCTGCGGCGCTTTCTGGCGGCAACTATAGCATCGAATATTTGCTCGGGGTATTTAAGTTCTGAAACAGCCAAAACGGGATTTTTTTTGCCCCGGAATGGCTGTTTTTTTCGCGATTTGGTGAGAATCTGAGAGAAAGTCGGCGCGAAATCGTGCTACTCAATCGAGGCGATAGCCTTTAGGTGAAACTGCCGGCAAACTGATATCGGTGCCCGGGATGCCACATGGTGGCGATCGAGGCGATCTTGCCGCCCGAGCGCGTCTGGCGGCGCAGGACCAGGCACGCCTGTTTCGTGTCGATGGCCAGCATTTCGGCGATGTCGCGCGGCGCCGACAGCGCTTCGATGCTGTAGGTGGCGCCTTGCAGGGGCGCGGCGGCCATCAGGTATTCGTTCGGCGTGATGCTGGAAAAATCCTGCGTCATGTAGTCGGGCGCGCACTCGGGATTGACCCAGCGGTCTTCCACCTGGATCGGCACGCCGTTTTCAAAATGCACGATCAGCGAGTGGAATAGCGGGTGTTCCGGCGGCAGGCCGAATTGCTTGGCCAGCAAATCCGAGGCTTTCGTACGTTCCAGCAATTGCAGGCTGCTGCGGTGGATATGTCCGCGCGCCCGCACTTCATCGGCGATACTCTTGATTTCCAACAAGGTCGCCTGGTATTTTTGCTGCGCCACATAGGTGCCGGAACCCTGGCGCCGCGTCAGCACCTGTTCACTGGTCAGTTCGCGCACGGCGCGGTTGACCGTCATGCGCGAGACGCCGAATTGTTTCACGAGGGCTTGCTCGGAGGGAATCACGTCGCCTTCCTTCCAGCGCCCGGCGGCGATGCCGGCCAGCAGAAAATCCTTGATGCGCTGGAAAATGGGCGTATTTTCCTGGGTAGTATGATCGTCCAATGCGGTTTCTCCGAGGCGCGGGCAGGGCGCGCCGCCGGCTGGAGGCGCGATGGCCGATTTTAGCACCGAGCAAGGCAGGCGCCGCCAGCCTTTTTTGAATTCAAAAGCAAGCGCCGGAGTGTGGCGCGCGCGGGTGCTGGCTATGCTGGTGACTTATTATTGATTTGCACGGAGTTCGCCATGGAACACGCTTACCTGACTGACGATGAACGCTGGGACGCCCTGCAGCGGCGCGCGCCCGATGCCGACGGCGTCTTTTATTACTCGGTGCGCACGACGGGCGTGTATTGCCGCCCTTCCTGCGCGGCGCGTCCCGCCTTGCGCCGCAACGTGGCTTTTCACGCCACGTGCGAGCAGGCGGAGGCGGCCGGCTTTCGCCCCTGCCTGCGCTGCAAGCCGAACTTGCCGCCCCTGGCCCAGCGCCAGGCGGCCATCGTGGCCGACATCTGCCGTTTGATCGACGCCAGCGACGAGCTGCCCGACCTGGACGCGCTGGCGCAGGCGGCCGGCATGAGCCGCTTTCACTTTCACCGCGTCTTCAAGGCGCACACGGGCATCACGCCGAAAGCGTACGCGGCGGCGCGGCGCGGCGAGCGCCTGAAGGCCGGCTTGCAGGGCGCGGCGAACGTCACGGAAACGTTATATGCGGCCGGCTTCAATTCCAGCGGCCGCCTGTATGCCGCCACGCCGGGCTTGCTGGGCATGACGCCGGGCGCATTCCGCGCCGGCGGCAGCGGGGCCGTGATCCGCTTTGCCATCGGCGCCTGCTCGCTGGGCGCCATCCTCGTGGCCAGCACGGACAAGGGCATCTGCGCGATTCTGATCGACGACGACCCGGAAATGCTGCTGCGCGACTTGCAGGACCGCTTTCCGCAAGCCGAGCTGCGCGGCGCCGAGCCTGACTATGAACAGACGGTGGCGCAGGTGGTGGGCCTGGTCGAGGCGCCGGCGATCGGCCTGGACTTGCCGCTCGACGTGCGCGGCACCGTGTTCCAGCAGCGCGTGTGGCAAGCCTTGCGCGAAATTCCCGCCGGCAGCACGGTCAGCTATGCCGAGCTGGCCAGCCGCATCGGCGCGCCGAAAGGTGCGCGCGCCGTGGCGGGCGCCTGCGCCGCCAATGCCCTGGCCGTCGCCATCCCCTGCCACAGGGTGGTGCGCAACGATGGCGCCTTGTCCGGTTACCGCTGGGGCGTGGAACGCAAGCAGGCGCTGCTGGAACGCGAGGGCGAACGGTGAGGGCGCTCGATTGGCGGCATATCGAGGATGAGCTGAATCAATATGGCTGCGCCGTCGTGCCGGGCTTGCTCAATCCTGCGCAGTGCGCGGCGCTGGCAGCGCAGTATGACGATGCGTCGCGCTTTCGCAGCCGTGTGGTGATGCAGCGCCATGGCTTTGGACAGGGCGAGTACCAGTATTGGGCGCATCCGCTGCCCGATGTGGTGGCCGGCCTGCGCGAACAGCTGTACGGACCGCTGGCGGCGATTGCCAACCGCTGGCACGCCAGCATGGGTCTGGAGACGCGCTTTCCCTCCAGCCACGCCGATTTCCTCGCGCGCTGCCATGCGGCGGGGCAAACGCGGCCCACGCCCTTGCTGCTGCGCTACCGCGAAGGCGATTACAACTGCCTGCACCAGGACCTGTATGGCGAGCACGTGTTTCCGCTGCAGCTGGCCGTGCTGCTGTCGCGCCCGCAGGACGATTTCACGGGCGGCGAGTTCGTGCTGACGGAGCAGCGCCCGCGCATGCAGTCGCGCTTGGAGGTCGTGCCCTTGATGCAGGGCGACGCCGTGATCTTTCCCGTGGCGCAGCGCCCCGTCAACGGCACGCGCGGCAGTTACCGCGTCAACATGCGCCATGGCGTGTCGCGCCTGCGCTCGGGCATGCGCCACACCCTGGGCATCATTTTTCATGATGCGAGCTGAACGGTAGGTGCGGCGCTTGAGTTTCCGCAATTACATGGCATGATGGTTACTCCCTGTCACTTTTCACTGTTGCCATGTCCGCGTTGCTCCGCCTGTTGTGCCTGTTGACCATCTTCCTGCTGCCCGCAGCCCATGCGGACGATGGCGCATCCTCGCTCGTTGCGGAAGCCGCGACCGCCATCGCGCCGTCGCAGGCCCCCCCCGTCAAGACGGCGCCATTGATGTTTGCCAACCGCAAGGTATTCGTCTTCCGCGCCGCGCTGGCCGGCTATCCGCCCGATGAACGGGCCATCGGCGCGCAGCGCCGCCTGGAAAGCGTGCTGGCGAAAAACGGTCCGCTGCAGGCGAGCACGCGCATGATTCCAGAAGGCACGCAAGTGCTGCTCGACGGCGTGCAGCTGTTCGTCGTCGTGCCTGGCGACGTCAACTTGCTGGCCGGTGACACGACGGAAAGCGTGGCGAAAACGGCCGCCGGCGAGTTGAGCAAGGCCGTGTTTGACTATCGTGAACAGGGCAGTTGGCGCTACCTGGCGATCGCCGCCGCCGTGTGCGCGGCCGCCACCCTCGTGTTCTGGCTCGTGTGGATGGGCTTGACGCGTCTGTATCGCTGGGCCAAGCGCCGCAGCGGCATCCTGCTCGCTTCGCGCCTGCGCGACGTGCGCCTGAAAAATGTGCGCGTGCTCGACGCCGAACACTACATCGCCTTCGCGTATCAACTGCTCAGCGCCGTGCTGTGGGGCTTGCGTCTGATGGCCACGTATCTGTGGGCCGCCTTCGTGCTGGGCCGTTTGCCTTACACGCGCTCCTGGGGCGAAAGTCTGAGCGGCTACCTGTTCGACGTGGCGGCCGACGTCTTCCACGCCATCATCGGTGCCTTGCCGGGGCTGGTGCTGGTGTGCGTGATCTTCGCCATCGCGCGCCTGATCGCCGCCACGGCCGCCTCGCTGTTCAAGCGCGTGGAAAGCGGCGAATTGCAGATCGGCTGGCTCGACAAGGACACGGCCCTGCCCACGCGCCGCATCGCCAGCGTGGTGATCTGGCTGTTCGCGCTGGCCATGGCGTATCCGTATTTGCCCGGCTCGCACACGGCCGCTTTCCAGGGGCTGTCCGTGCTGGTCGGTTTGATGGTGTCGATCGGCGCGTCGAGCATCGTGGGCCAGGGCGCCAGCGGCCTGATCCTGATGTACACGCGCGCCCTGCGCAAGGGAGAATATGTGCGCGTGGGTGACTGCGAGGGCACGGTGGTCGAGTTGGGCATGTTCGAGACGCGCCTGCGAACGGGCCTGGGCGAGGAAGTGGCCTTGCCGAACGCCTGGGTGATGTCGCAAACGACCAAGAATTATTCGCGCGCCCAGCCCGGCGGCGGCTTCGTGCTCGACTCCACCGTCACCATCGGCTACGCCACGCCGTGGCGGCAAGTGCACGCCATGCTGGAACTGGCCGCGTCGCGCACGACGGAACTGTCGACCACGCCGAAACCGTACGTGATGCAGCTGGCCTTGCAGGATTACTATGTGCAATACCGCCTCGTCGCCTACGCCAGCGCCGAAGTCCCCCGCCAACGCGCCGAAGTGCTGAACCGCTTGCACCAGAACATCATCGACGTCTTCAATGAATTCGACGTGCAGATCACCTCGCCGCACTACATCGACGACCCGAAAGAATCGCACGTGGTGCCGCCCGGTGAATGGTTCAGGGCGCCGGCGAAGCGGGGGGAGGAATCGATTGAGGTGGTTCCGCCCAAGTCTTGAACGCGAGGCGTGGTCTGTGCGTGACGGATGCAATGGCACGCGCTATCTTGGTTTTTCCTCGGGAGCGCAGGTATTCTTGCCATTTGTCAGCTGAATCACCTGGAATCCCCCGGCGGGTGCCGCGAGCAGGCAGAAATCTGCCGAGTAGCGCGAAGTGGGATCGGACGCGGATGGCGGCCTTCCCAGGAAGGATACGCCATACACTTTTCCCGCCACCAGCGGCGCGGCAGCGCTGCTCTCGGCCCCCTCGGGAGCCTTGCCATAGCGCACGCATCCCTTGTTTGGCAGACGATAGCTGGGATCGCCAAACGAGGCATTCGGAAACATGACCGTCCATACATCTTTCCAGCCATTCGGCCCAGGCGTGCTGATCGTCAGCATCTTCAGGCTGACTGGCCCCCTTGAGCGTTCCTCTTCGCTGGCAATTTTGAAGCAGGGAAGGCCTGCCTCCGTCATGACGGAGGCAGTGCCCATGCGCGACCACGCCGAGGCATTGATGCTCGTCAAGGTCGCCAGCAGACAAAGAATAAGGTGGCGGTGATTCATGGCATGCCTTCTATGGGACAGGATTTTTGGCTGGGCACGTATCATCCATCCAGGCCTGTGTATCGCTTTTGATGACGACGAGGCGTGGCTTGGCAGAGACCTGCTGTATGAGACAGAACTTTGCCACATATCCATAGGTAGGATCGGCAGGATCGGCTGGCCTGCCATTCAGAAATACCTCGTACACCCTGCCGGTCTTCAATTCAGGCGCGGGCGCAGCGTCGGCATGAGCCGGAATATTCCCATAGGGAATGCAATTTGTTGAAGACAGCGGAATTTTCTTATCGTCCGTCATGAGAAACCCCCATATTTCCGTCGTTGGCTTGACCGTCACGTCGGACACGCTCAAGGCGCCGAGGAAGGGCTGGCCGTTGCGCCTCTCTTCCTGTTTGGAAATGCTAAAGCAGGGCACGCCATTGATCGAGGTAACTTCGGCATCGGCCATGCGTGAGCGCGCGTAGCCGTTCATACTTGAGAGCGCGAGCAGTATGAACAGCGTTGGATTGATGCTAGCGGGGCGTTGGGCAGACTTCATCGATCCAGGCCTGCATGTCGCTGTTGACGGGAATGATTTGCTGGCCGCCAGCAGCCGTAGTTCTCACGCAGAATTTTCCTTGGTAACCATAGGTTGGATCGGACGGATCTTTAGGGCGGCCATTCAGAAATACGCTATAGAAATGTCCTGGAATAAGAATTTTTGGTTTAATTCCTGTAGCAGTAGGGGGCAAATCTCCATAACGAATGCACGAATCTGCATGGATTGGAATAGGCCAATCTGGAGGTGCAGAGAAAGACCATACCTTCTTGACGGGTTGAACGGACAGATCGGAAACGATCAATGCCCCGAGCATTGGTGTGCCATTGCGTGCCTCTTCTTTTTTTGTAATGGAAAAGCACGGCATGCCGTTGACAGAGTGAATGTGGGCATCAGCGATGCGCGACCACGCCGAGGCATCGATAGCCGCCAGTGCGGCAAGTAGAAATAACAGTGTGTGACAATATGGCATGGCGATCCTCGCACTATCTGATGAGCGAATGCTCCGGGCAACTATCCTGTTTCCACGCGGGCGTGTCGCTGCCAATGGCGATGATTTTTCGTTCACCAGCGGGCGTGGCAACGATACAGAATTTCCCTCTGTAGCCATAGGTCGGGTCGGAAGGATCATCTGGACGCCCATTCAAGAAGACGCTGTAAACCCGCCCGGTTTGCAGTTCAGGGGCAGGCGTGCCATTTACGCCCTGTGGAATATCGCCATAGAGAAGGCAGATTTTTGATGAAAGCGGAATTTTTCTTCCTCCGGTCATCACATAGCTCCATACTTTGGTAGCCGGTTTTACTGACAGGTCTGAAATACTGAGTGCCCCCAGGAGTGGCTGACCGTTACGTTTCTCTTCCGTTTGTGAGATTGTGAAGCAGGGCGTGCCATTCACTGAATTGATTTCAGCATCGGCGATGCGTGATGTTGCACCCGCATCAAGGTATGTCGACGAGAGGAGTACGCTCGATATACCCGCCAGGTAAATTCTTTTCACTTTTTCTATTGATGAAAAAATCATTGAGTACCTCTTCATAAACTGCTTGGTCATTAGCATATTGCTCCTGGCGCATTGCGGAGGAATCCTTTAAGTATTTCAATGCGTAGTAGTCGGCTAACAAGTCTCCTTGTGCCTCCATGTTGTAGTCGGCTAATTTTTTTTGGGACGACAAAACGTACTTGTAGTCCAGTCCTATTCTGAATGCTCCACGCATTGCCACCGGATATTTCAGTTGATATTGCCAAACATGGACCATTTCATGAATGAACCAATGACGCTCGGTATTATCTGCATTGGAAAAATCGTCCAGAAATCTCGACTCATGAAAGTACATTTCCCCATTGGGTGTCATGGCAGTGTTTTTTGGTTGGAACAGCCATAGATAAGGCCTCTTGTGAATTTTGACTTTGCTATAGTCGACGGCATCCTCGAAAATCATCCATGCCATGTCTATTTCACCCTGGGTAAGCGGGCGAGCAATGCTATCGATTTTTACCTGTTTTACTGATGTATCGATATCCTTGTCGGTTGTTTTTACGTCTTGTAGCTCAAGTATGATCGCCGTTGGCGCCACAGGGGCAGGTGCAGCGGAGCAGCAGGGAAGGCTGTCTTCTTGTGGGAAAAACTCCACCATCGTTATTTGCTCTTCCCGCTTGCTGGCGATGCGCCCCGTGCGTCCCTTCGCATCCGTCGTGCCCGTCCACGTTTCGCCATTGCTCAAGGTGAGCCGGTAGTCGGCGTGGGCCAGCGGCACCTTGTTTTGCGAGACGAATTCCAGCTGTTCGTCGTAGCCGCAGCACCAGCATTCGTCGGGCTGGCCGGCCAGGCGGTGCAGTTCGCAGCCGCTTGTCGCGTTGCGCAGGGTGGCGCCCAGCACGGGCTGGCCGTCGGCGCTGAAGGTGACGATCATGCTGTCGAAGCGCGCGCCCAGGCTTTTCTTTTGATGGGCCACGAGCTTGAAGAACACGTCGCACGCGGTGGTGCTGATGACATGGTGCCTGGCCATGGAACCTCCGCGATAAAACGCCAGCGTAGGCCAGCGGCGGCGGGGAGGTATTGACTGGGCGCAAGGCTTGGGCGCTTGCGTTAAGATGCCGGGCGTCGCAAGATACAACGAACAGAAAGAGAACCATGTCCAGCGCACCCCATACTGAAGCATCGCAAGCCGCCCGCAGCCTGGCCGCCGCCCTGATCGGCGACCCGTTTTACCGCGCGGTCACGGTGGCCTGCGGCGACGACGAAACGGCACGGCTGGCCATGCTGGAAGCGTATTTTGCGCTGGCGCTGACCGAGGGCGAGCAGGCGGGGCGCGTCGACCTGGCCGATGCGGTAGGCAATGGCGCCGCCATCTGGACGACGGATGCGCCGGCAGCCGAGCGTCAGGCCGCCTACGCGCAGCGCGAAGCAGCCTTGCGCGTGCTGCTGGGAGAGCAGGGCTACGCGCATTTCACGGCCATCGTCGGGAACATGGAGCACGCGCTGGCGCCGCATGGTCTGCAGGACGCGTGGTATCTGTCGATCGCCGGCATCGCCCCGGACGCACAGGGGCGGGGACTGGGCGCGTCCGTGCTGGCGCCGGGCCTGGCGGCCGTCGATGCGGCCGGCGCCGCGTGCTTCCTGGAGACCTACAATGAACGCAGCCTGCCGTTTTATGCCCGAATGGGCTTCGTGGTGGCAGGGCGTTATGCGGAAGCCGTCACGGGCTGCGATTACTGGCTGATGCTGCGGCAACCCACTGCTGCCTGATTGACCATTTTGCCAATTTCTATACACTCGTCTTTTCACTCATTTACTTAAATTAAAAGACCTGGAGATGGAAATGCCGACCCTGCCACTGCGCCGTACCCTGCTCGTTCTTGCCTGCCTGGGCACCTTGGGCCAGGCCCATGCCGATACCGTCATCGACAATGCGAACGGCTACACGCTCGACGCGCATGGCAAGGTGGTGCGCTTCACGGCGCTGGCATTTGACGACGCGGGCAAGCTGCTCGCCGTCGGCAGCGCCGCGCAGGTGAAACGCAAGGCGGCCAAGGGCGCCCTGCACATCGACGTGCAGGGCAAGACTGTGCTCCCCGGCCTGATCGACGCGCACGGCCACGTGTTCGGCCTGGGGACGATCGCCAGCGGCGTGATGTTGTACGGTTCGTCGTCGCTGCCGGCCGCCGTGCAGGCCGTGGGCGACTTCGCCCGCGCGCATCCCGAGCGCAGCTGGGTCGTCGGCAGCGGCTGGAACCAGGAAATCTGGAAGCTGGGCCGCTTTCCCACGGCCGCGGAACTCGATGCGGTGGAAAGCGCGCGGCCAGTGTGGCTGCGCCGGGTCGATGGCCACGCGGGCTGGGCCAACAGCCGCGCGCTGGCGCTGGCCGGCATCACGCGCGCCACGCAAGACCCGGCCGGCGGCAAGATAGTCCGCGATGCGGACGGCAACGCCACCGGCGTGCTGGTCGACAGCGCCATGGACTTGATGGATGCCGTGCTGCCCAAGCCGGGCGACGTGGAAAACCGCGCCGCCCTCGATGGCGCGCTGTCGCAGCTGTCGCAGGCGGGCCTGACCAGCGTACACGATGCGGGCATCGGCCAGATGCAGGACCGGCTGTTCCGCGACTACGCGGACCACGGCAAGCTGACGGTGCGCGTCTACGGCATGATTGCCGATACCACGGAAGATTTTGACGCGCTGTCGAAAAGCGGCCCATTAAAAGGCTATGCGCGCGACATGTACGCCTTGCGCGCCGTCAAACTGCTGTCCGACGGCGCCCTGGGCAGCCGCGGCGCGGCCCTGCTGGCGCCGTACAGCGACGATCCTTCCACCCGCGGCCTGCTGTTCTACAAGGACGCCGCCATGCGCGCGAAAATGGAAAAAGCCATGCGCGCCGGCTACCAGGTGAACGTGCACGCCATCGGCGACGCGGGCAACCATCAAATCCTCGACGCCTATGAAGCCTTGATCGCGCAATACCATAGCGCGGGCCTGCGCCACCGCATGGAGCACGCGCAGGTGGTGCAGTTGTCCGACATCCCCCGTTTCAAGGCGCTGGGCATCGTGCCGTCGATGCAGCCCACGCACGCGACGTCCGACCAGAACATGGCTGAGCAGCGCGTCGGCCACGAACGCATCAAGGGCGCATATGCGTGGCGCACCTTCCTCAAGCAGGGTTCGCGCATTGCCTGCGGTTCGGACTTCCCCATCGAGTCGCCGAACCCGTTCGAGGGCATCCACGCGGCCGTCACGCGGCAAAACAGCGAGGGGTTCCCGGCCGGCGGCTGGTATCCGCAGCAAGCCATGACGGTCACCGAGGCGCTGCGCTGCTTCACCTTGGACGCGGCCTGGGCGGCGCACCAGGAAAAGGTCATCGGCACGCTGGAAACGGGCAAATGGGCGGATTTCATCGTCGTCGACCAGGACCTGTTCAAGGTGTCACCAGCCGCCATCGGCAAGACGCAGGTGCTGCAGACGTGGGTGGCGGGCAAGCGCGTGTTCGAGAAAAAATGAGGGCCGGGGTCAGACCCGTCGGGTCTGACCCCAAAAGAAAATCTGTTGACTTGGTTGTATAGACAACCTATGCTGGGAGTACAGGAGCGGTCTAAATACGCCCGCTCGCACCCTACGAGGAGACAGCATGAACAGCACAATGGACACCGATCCACGCTTTGATGCCAGCCGTACCATCCGCGCCCCGCGCGGCACGGTCATGGCTTGCAAGAGTTGGCAGGCCGAGGCGGCCTACCGCATGTTGCAAAACAACCTGGACCCGGAAGTGGCGGAAAATCCGCAGCACCTGGTCGTCTACGGCGGCATCGGCCGCGCGGCCCGCAACTGGGCCTGTTTCGACCAGATCCTCGCCTCGCTGCGCGAGCTGGAAGACGACCAGACTTTGCTGATCCAGTCCGGCAAGCCGGTGGGCGTGTTCCAGACCCATGCGGACGCGCCGCGCGTGCTGATCGCGAACTCCAACCTGGTGCCGAAATGGGCCAATTGGGAACACTTCAACGAACTCGATCGCCAGGGCCTGTTCATGTACGGCCAGATGACGGCCGGCAGCTGGATCTACATCGGCACGCAGGGCATCGTGCAGGGCACGTATGAAACCTTCGCCGAGGCGGGCCGCCAGCATTTCGGCGGCGACTGGGGCGGGCGCTGGATCCTGACGGCGGGCCTGGGCGGCATGGGCGGCGCGCAGCCGCTGGCCGCCACCATGGCGGGCGCCGTCTCGCTCAATATCGAATGCCAGCAAAGCAGCATCGACTTCCGCCTGCGCACGCGCTACCTGGACAAGCAGGCGGCCAGCCTGGACGAAGCTTTGGCGCTGGTGAAATATCACACCGAACGCAAGGAAGCCATTTCGATTGGCCTCCTGGGCAACGCGGCCGAAGTGCTGCCGGAATTGGTGCGCCGCGCCAAGGCGGGCGGCCTGGTGCCGGACCTGGTGACGGACCAGACGTCCGCGCACGACCTGGTCAACGGCTACCTGCCGCGCGGCTGGAGCGTGTCGGACTGGAAGGCGGCGCAGCAGGACCCGCAGCGCCACGCGCGCCTGACGGTGGCCGCTGCCGATTCCTGCGCCGCCCACGTGCAGGCCATGCTCGATTTCCACGCCATGGGCGTGCACACTGTCGATTACGGCAACAACATCCGCCAGGTGGCGTTCGATCAGGGCGTGCAGAACGCCTTCGACTTCCCCGGTTTCGTGCCCGCGTATATCCGCCCGCAGTTCTGCGAAGGGCGGGGGCCGTTCCGCTGGGTGGCCCTGTCGGGCGACCCGGAAGACATCTATAAAACGGATGCGAAGATCAAGGAGCTGTTCCCGCACCACAAGCAGGTGCACCACTGGCTGGACATGGCGCGCGAGCGCATCGCCTTCCAGGGCCTGCCGGCGCGCATCTGCTGGCTGGGACTGGGCGAGCGCCACATCGCCGGCCTGGCCTTCAACGAGATGGTGCGCACGGGCGAACTGAAGGCGCCCATCGTCATCGGCCGCGACCACCTGGACACGGGTTCCGTCGCCAGCCCGAACCGCGAGACGGAAAGCATGAAGGACGGCACGGACGCCGTCTCCGACTGGCCGCTGCTCAACGCCATGCTGAACACGGCCGGCGGCGCCACCTGGGTCTCGCTGCACCATGGCGGCGGCGTGGGAATGGGGTATTCTCAGCATGCGGGCATGGTCATCGTGGCCGACGGCACGGAAAGCGCGGCGAAACGCCTGGCCCGGGTGCTGGTCAACGACAGCGGCTCGGGCGTCATGCGCCATGCCGATGCCGGCTATGAAACAGCGGCCGCCTGCGCCAAGCGCAACGGCCTGATTCTTCCAATGCTTTCTTGAGACCTTGATGCGAATGACTATGACACAGCATGCCAAAAGTTGGACCCTGAAACCGGGCGCGATGACCCTGGGCGACCTGCGCGCCGTCTGGGCCGCGCCCGCCAAACTGATCCTCGCCGCCGAGGCCTATCCCGTCATCGAGGCGTCGGCCGGCGCAGTGCAGGCCATCGTCGCCAAGGGCGATGCGGCCTACGGCATCAACACGGGCTTCGGCCTGCTCGCCAAGACGCGCATCCCCGATGAAAAGCTCGAGCAATTGCAGCGCAACCTGATCCTGTCGCACTCCGTCGGCACGGGCGAACTGCTGTCGGACGCCGTCGTGCGCCTGATCATGCTGATGAAGATCGGCAGCCTGGCGCGCGGCTTTTCCGGCGTGCGCCCGCTGATCGTCGACACCCTGATCGCCCTGTACAACGCGGGCATCATGCCGGCCATTCCCGCCAAGGGCTCCGTCGGCGCCTCGGGCGACCTGGCACCGCTGTCGCACATGACCCTGGCCATGCTGGGCGTGGGCGAGGTGCGCGTCAACGGCGAATTGATGGCGGCGCCCGATGCCTTGGCGCAGGCGGGCATCGCGCCCGTCGTGCTGGCGGCGAAAGAAGGCCTGGCCCTGATCAACGGCACGCAGGTGTCGAACGCGCTGGCGCTGCATGGCCTGTTCATGGCCGAGCGTCTGCTGGAAGCGGCCATGGTCACGGGCGCGCTGTCGCTCGACGCGGCCAAGGGCAGCGATGCGCCGTTCGACGCGCGCGTGCACGCCGTGCGGGGACAGCCGGGGCAGATACTGGCCGCGCAGATGTACCGCCAGCTGGTAGCCAACAGCGCGATCCGCGCCTCGCACCTGGAAGGCGACGAGCGCGTGCAGGACCCGTACAGCCTGCGCTGCCAGCCGCAAGTCATGGGCGCCTGCCTCGATCTGATCGGCAACGTGGGCCGTACCCTGCTGATCGAAGCCAATGCCGTCACGGACAATCCGCTGATCTTCCAGGATGGCCCCAACGGGCAGGCGGAAATCGTCTCGGGCGGGAACTTCCATGCCGAGCCGGTGGCCTTTGCCGCCGACACGCTGGCGCTGGCGATCGCCGAAATCGGCGCCCTGGCCGAGCGCCGCATCGCGCTGCTGATCGACGCCACGTTGTCCGGCTTGCCGCCGTTTCTCGTGCGCGATCCGGGCGTCAATTCCGGCTTCATGATCGCCCACGTGACGGCCGCCGCGCTGGCGTCGGAAAACAAGTCGCTCGCCCATCCGGCCAGCGTCGACAGCCTGCCCACGTCCGCCAACCAGGAAGACCACGTGAGCATGGCCACGTTCGCCGGGCGCCGCCTGGACGACATGGCGCACAACACGGCCGTCATCGTCGGCATCGAGCTGCTCGCTGCCGCACAGGGCATCGATTTCCACCGTCCGCTGAAAACCTCGCCGCACCTGGAGCACGTGCACCACCAGCTGCGCCAGAAAGTGCCGTTCTTCGACGCCGACCGCTTCTTTGCGCCCGATATCGAAGCGGCCAAGCAGATGGTGTTGCAGGGTGAATTGAGCAGCACCTGCAAGAATTTGTTCGCCCCGCTGTACGCTTGAGCGGGCGCAAGGAGACAGGCATGGATTTCCGCTTCAACGAAGGCAGCATCCCGCTGCTCGTGTCGATGCCCCATGTGGGCACCGACATACCGGACGATATCGCCGCGCGCATGACGCC
Source organism: Janthinobacterium sp. HH106 (assembly GCF_001758725.1). Classification (NCBI taxonomy): domain Bacteria; kingdom Pseudomonadati; phylum Pseudomonadota; class Betaproteobacteria; order Burkholderiales; family Oxalobacteraceae; genus Janthinobacterium; species Janthinobacterium sp. HH106. Next base: position 365,594 of record NZ_LRIC01000048.1, read on the forward strand.
GCAGGCCCTGATCAAGGCCGACACGGACTGGCATTTGCGCGAGCTGTACGGCTTTTTGCAGGAGATGGACGCGTCCGTGCTGTCGGCGCGCTGGTCGCGCTACACCATCGACTTGAACCGCCCGCAGGAAGACACGAATCTGTACCCGGGCCAGGACACGACGGGCTTGCTGCCCAACGATACCTTCCACCGCGAGCCGCTGTACCTGGTCGGCAAGGAGCCCGATGCGGCCGACGTGCAGCGCCGGTTGCAGCGCTACTGGGCGCCGTATCATGCGCAGCTGAGCGCGGAACTGGACCGCCTGCTGCGCGTGCATGGCGCCGTGGTGCTGTGGGATGCCCATTCCATCGCCTCGCATGTGCCGCGCTTCTTCGACGGCAAGCTGCCCGACCTGAACTTCGGCACGGCCGATGGCGCCAGCTGCGATGCGGGCCTGACGTCCGCCGTGGTGGACATCGCGCGCGCACAGGATGCATTTACCGTGGCCTTGAATGGCCGCTTCAAAGGCGGCCATATCACGCGCCATTACGGCCAGCCGGACAAGCGCGTGCATGCGATCCAGCTGGAGATGTGCCAGTGCCTATACATGAATGAACCTGGCATGGACGAGGCGGCGCCTTTCGGCTACCGGCCCGACTTGGCGGCCCGGGTGCAGCCGCTGCTGCGCCAGATGATGGAAGCGGCCGTGGCATGGGTGGCGCGTTGAGTACCTGTCTGTTCGCGCGCCACGCGCTGCTGCCGCAAGGCTGGCGCCGCGACGTGCTGCTGGAATGGGATGCGGCAGGCGACTTGACGGCGGTGACGGAGGGCGCCACAGTGCCGCCCGGCGCGGAAGTGGCCGAGTATGTCTTGCCCGGCATGGTCAACCTGCATTCGCATGCCTTCCAGCGGGCGCTGGGCGGCATGACGGAGGTTGCTGGTGACGAGGTTAATCAGGTAGCGGACAGCTTCTGGACCTGGCGCGAGCTGATGTACCGCTTCGCGCGCCACATCACGCCGGAACAGATGGAGGCCATCGCCGCGCAGCTGTTTGCCGAATGCCTGCGCCATGGCTACACGTCCGTCTGCGAATTCCACTACCTGCAGCGCGATGCGGCTGGCGCCCTGTATGCGCGTCCCGCCGAAACGGCAGAACGGGTGCTGGCGGCGGCGCGCGTCAGCGGCATCGGCATGACCATGCTGCCCGTGCTGTACAGCCATGCGGGCTTCGGCGAGCAGCCCCTTAAACCCGGGCAGGCGCGCTTCCGCACCGGTGCGGACGATGTCTTGCGCATCATCGAGGCGCTGGCGCCGCAGCGCGGCGGGCAGGTGGAAGTGGGCTTTGCACCGCATTCGCTTCGCGCGGCCGGCGTGGTGCAGATCCGCGAAGTGGCGCAAGCGCTGCCCGCGGATCGCCCTATCCATATCCACATCGCCGAGCAGCAGGGCGAGGTGCGCCAGTGCCTGGATTACAGCGGCCGGCGCCCGGTGCAGTATTTGTACGACCAGGTCGACGTCGATGCGCGCTGGTGCCTCGTGCATGCCACGCATGTGCAGCCCGACGAGGTGGCGCGGATGGCCGCCAGCGGCGCGGTCGCGGGCCTGTGCCCGACGACGGAAGCGAACCTGGGCGATGGCCTGTTCCCGCTGGCCGAATTCATCGCCGCCGGCGGGCGTTTCGGCGTCGGCAGCGACAGCCACGTGTCGCAGTCGCCCGTGGAAGAATTGCGCTGGCTCGAATACGGCCAGCGCTTGCAGCGCCAGCAGCGCAATGTGGCCGCCACGCCGGAGCAGCGCCATGTGGGCGACTATCTGTGGCAGGCAGCCTTGCGGGGCGGCGCGCAGGCGGCCGGACGCAAGCTCGGTGCTTTGGCACCGGGCTGCCGCGCCGATGTGCTGGTGCTCGACGACGCGCATGTGAACCTGTGCGGCGTGGCCATCGCCGACGTGCTGGGCAGTTTTATCTTCTGCGGCAACGACAAGCTGGTGCGCGACGTGCTGTGCGGCGGCCAGTGGCAGGTGCGCGATGGGCGCCACGTGGCGCAGGACGCCATCGCCACCGCCTACAAGCGCACACTGGCGCAACTGAGGGCGCTCTGATGGCGACTTTCATCCCACAGGAATACCTGCGCGCCGCGCCGTGGAAAAACGGCGGCGGCAGCACGACGGAAATCGCCATTTCTCCGCCGGACGCCGGTTTCGACGATTTTGACTGGCGTATCAGCCTGGCGACGATCACGGCCAGCGGGCCGTTTTCCAGCTTTCCCGGCATCGACCGCAGCCTGATGCTGGTCGATGGCGACAGCGTGCAGCTGACGCTCGACGGCACGCGCAAGGTGGTTTTGAGCGCGGCGCAACCGATGCTGTGGTTTCCCGGCGAGGCCGCCGTGGAGGCGCAGGTCAAGGGGCCGACGACGGATTTCAATGTGATGACGCGGCGCGACCGCTGCCGCCATCAGCTGGAAAAAATCACGGCGCCGGGCAAGCTGGCGCGGCGCAGCGCGGCGACCCTGCTGTTCGTCGCCGGCGAAGGCCACGTGCTGGCGCGCGGTGGCGAGCAGCAGTTCGCGCTGGCCCGCCATGACGCGCTGCTGCTGGACGCCGACGACGCGCCGGACTGGCGGCTCGACGCCTTGCAGCGCACGGCCGTGTTCCGCGTCGACCTGTTCATCTAGGAGAGAAAAGCGATGCAAGACTGGGATATGGTCATCCACAACGTCCACCTGGCCACCATGGAACATGGCTATGGCGAACTGCTCGACGCGGCCATCGCCGTCAAGGATGGCCGCATCGCCTGGTTCGGTCCCGGCGACGAGCTGCCGGCCAGCGGCGCGGTGCTGCACGACGGCCAGGGCTGCTGGCTCACGCCCGGCCTGATCGACTGCCATACGCACATCGTCCACGCGGGCAACCGCAGCGACGAATTCGAGGCGCGCCTGAATGGCGCCAGCTATGAAGACATCAGCCGCGCCGGCGGCGGCATCATGTCCACCGTGCGCGCCACGCGCGCGGCCAGCGACGATGAATTGCTGCGGCAAAGCCTGCCCCGCGTGCTGGCGCTGCTGGCCGAGGGCGTGACGACCCTGGAAATCAAGTCCGGCTACGGCCTCGATGCGGACAGCGAGGCGAAGATGCTGCGCGTGGCGCGCCGCATCGGGCAAGAGCTGCCGGTCACCGTGCGCACCACGTTTCTTGGCGCGCACGCGCTGCCGCCCGAATACGCGGGACAGGCCGATGCGTATATCGAGCTGCTGTGCGCGCAGATGCTGCCCCGGCTGGCCGGCGATGGACTGGTTGACGCCGTCGACGCGTTTTGCGAGCGCATCGGCTTTACGCCGGCGCAAACCGAAACGGTGTTCGAGGCGGCGCAGGCGCTGGGCCTGCCCGTCAAACTGCATGCGGAGCAGCTGTCGGATTTGGGCGGCGCGGCGCTGGTGGCCCGCTACGGCGGCCTGTCGGCCGACCACCTGGAATTCCTGTCGGACGAGGGCATCGCCGCCATGGCGCGGCATGGCACGGTGGCCGTGCTGCTGCCGGGCGCCTATTATTTTTTGCGCGAAGTACAGCAACCTCCCATCTCAGATTTGCGCGCGGCCGGCGTACCGATGGCCGTGTCCACCGATTGCAATCCGGGCACGTCGCCGATGACGTCATTGCTGCTGGCGATGAACATGGCGTGCACCTTGTGGCGCTTGACGCCGCAGGAAGCGCTGGCCGGTGTTACGTGCCATGCGGCGCGCGCGCTGGGCTTGCAGCAGGAAACGGGCAGCCTGGCAGTGGGCAAGCGCGCCGATTTCGCCCTGTGGCGCATCGCGCGCCCGGCCGACCTGGCGTATGCGCTGGGCCTGAACCCGTGCGCGGGCGTGGTGCACGGCGGTGTCTGGCGCGCGCCGGTGGTAAGCTTGCCGGATTGATCATCCGTCCTGGAGCGCCGCGTGCGTGCTGCCTATTTGCCGTTTTACTTGCTGTTGTTACTAGTCTTCGCCGCCGCGCCCATGTCCTCACTTGCCATGGACGGCGGCACCCTGAAGGTGGGTTCGAAGCGCTTTACGGAATCGTACATCCTCGGCGAAATCGTCAAGCAGAGCGCCGCGCCGCACGTCAGGGCGCAGCACCGCCAGGGCCTGGGCAACACGGCCATCGTGCTGGCCGCGCTGCAGGCAGGCAGCATCGACGTATATGCCGAATACATGGGCACCATCGCCAGCGAAATTCTCAAGCACGACAAAGCCATCGACCTGGCGCAGATGCGGCGCGAGCTGGCGGTGCTGGGGCTGGGCGTGGCCGTGCCGCTGGGCTTTAACAATACGTATGCGCTGGCCATGCGCGGCGATGAAACATCCATCACGAGCCTGGCGCAGCTGGCGCAGCACCCGGCCCTGACATTCGGCCTGTCGCATGAATTCATCGGCAGGATCGATGGCTGGCCTGGCCTGGCCGCGCGCTATGGCTTGCCGCAGCGCCCGCGCGGACTCGATCACGGCATTGCGTATGAAGCGCTGGCGCAGCGCCAGGTGGATGTGATCGACATCTATTCGACGGACGCGAAGATCCGCCAGTACGGCTTGCGCGTGCTGGCCGACACGCAGCAGTATTTTCCCCGCTACGACGCCATGCTGCTGTACCGGCTCGACCTGCCGCAGCGCTTTCCCGCCGCCTGGCAAGCCTTGCAAGGGTTGCAGGGGCGTATCAGCGAGGGCGACATGATCGCCATGAATGCGGCCGTGGAAATCGACGGCAAGAGCTTTGCCGGCGTGGCGCGGCAGTGGCTGGCATCGGGCACGCGGCCGAACAAACCGGCCGCCGCGCGCAGCGGTTTGCTCGATAAAATCATCGGCGACGATCTGTGGACCCTGACGCGCCAGCACCTGACGCTGGTGCTGCTGTCGGTGGCCCTGGCGTGCCTGATCGGTATTCCGCTGGGCGTGCTGGCGGCGTTTTCGGCGCCGCTGCGGCAAACCGTGCTGGCCTTCGTCGGCGTGCTGCAGACGGTGCCGTCGCTGGCCCTGCTGGCGATATTGATTCCCGTGCTGGGCATGATCGGCACCGTGCCGGCGCTGGTGGCCCTATTCGTGTACGCCTTGCTGCCCATCGTGCGCAACACGTGCACGGGCATCCTGCAGGTGCCGCAAGGCTTGCGCATGGCGGCGCTGGCGCTGGGCTTGAGCCGGCGCGACCGCCTGCTGCATGTGGACTTGCCGCTGGCCTTGCCCGTGATGCTGGCGGGCGTGAAAACGGCGGCCGTGATGAGCGTGGGCACGGCCACCATCGCCGCCTTCATCGGCGCGGGCGGCTATGGCGAACGCATCACCATCGGCCTGGCGCTGAATGACAACGACATGCTGCTGGCCGGCGCGATCCCCGCAGCCGTGCTGGCCCTGCTGACGCAAGGCCTGTTCGAACTGGTGGAGCGTTGGGCCGTGGCCGGCCGGCAGCGCTGACGGCATCACGGTTACAGCGAGTGCAGTTTCGAGCGCACCGAGACGACGGCCTGGTGCAGGATGCGTTCGGCCTGGAAGTCGTTTTCGCGCTGTTCGGCGATGGCTTGCAAGTCGCGCGTGTAGCGTTCCAGGCGGGAACGCAGGTAGGCGCGGTAGATCTTCATGACGAGCGGTTTGGCAGAGACATTCATGATGTGGCTCCCGGATGCGAAATGATGCGTTCATTTTGTGTGAGCGGAATGCCGCCACTTTGCGTCATATCAAACGCCATGACCCCGTCAAATTGGCGCGTTTGACATTGCGCAATGCCCCCAACGTCGCAGATGCCACACTGAATCTTCCCTGCTCGCCTGGACATCATCAGCCGCGAGCCCTGATCCCATCAAGCATACTCAAGGAGCGTCGCATGGTCATTTTTGCCGTGGTTGCTGGCTGCATCGCCTGCCTGACAGTGTACCAAATCTATAAAAATTCGCAGGGTGGCAGTGGGGTTGCGCAACAACATATCGGCTTGCACGGCACATTGATTGAACCACGGAAATAATCAGTGTCATCCGAGCGACACTTGGTGACACTTGGTTAGCAGATTTAAGTCAAATGTAAGGCCCGGTAAGCAAATGTAAAGGTCTGCGCCATCGCAAGCAGCTGCGTTTATATTGATAACCGTTGATTGCATTCTCCCCCTCCCACTTGACAATGGGTTCACCCCGCGGTGCCGCTAGCCCGCGGGGATTTTTTTTGGGGAACTTACTCTGACGGTTCCAATGCAATGGCTTTCGGCGTGCCCGCCGACAATTGCGTCAAGGCATCGCCAGCCACGCGGCAGATGCGCCAGTCCGGCATCACGTCCGCGCCCATGCCCTGGTAGAAGTTGATCGCGTTTTCATTCCAGTCCAGCACCGACCATTCGAAGCGGCCGCAATCGCGTTCGACGGCCAGTTGCGCCAGCGCCACGAGCATCTGCTTGCCATAGCCCTTGCCGCGCACCGATTGCTTCACGTACAGGTCTTCCAGGTACAGGCCCTTGCGGCACAGGAAGGTGGAAAAGTTGTGGAAGAACAGGGCGAACGTCACTACTTCACCATGTTCCTCACCGACCAGCGCTTCGCACGCGGGGTGCTTGCCGAACAGGCTGTCGTGCAGCATGGATTCCTTGGCGATCATCATGTGTTCGAGTTTTTCAAACACGGCCAGTTCATGGATCATGCCGAAGATGGCGGCCACGTCGGATGCGGTCGCGGGACGGATGGCGAGGGAGGAAGAGGTGCTCATGTTGCCTTTGCGGATGAAGTGGTGGAAAGAGAGGAAACGGCAGCCGTCTTGCGCGCGCCCGACGTCAGGGCCCATGCCACGCTGGACAGGCACAGCACCATGCCCACCCATTCGATGGGAGCGGGCCGGTAATGTTCGAACTGCACCGACAGCAGCACGGAAATGACGGGCGTGACGACGCCGATATACACGGTCTTTTGCGTGCCGATGCGGGCGATCAGGGTGAAATACGCGCTGAAGGCGATCACCGAGCCGAAGAGGGCCAGGTACAACAATCCCATCCAGTAACTGGGGCGCGTGGGCAGCTGCCAGGACTGGCCTGTGGCGATGGCCCAGCAGGCCACCATCAAGGTGCCCCACAGCATGGTCCAGGCCATGGTCAGCATCACATTGCCGGACTGTTCGCGCACTTTCATGACGAGGGCATTGCCCACCGTGCTGGACACGGTGGCCACCAGGGCCAGCATGAATCCGAGCAGAAAATGGCCATTGCCGCCGCCGAGCATATCGTGCAGCGCCGCGCCGATGGACTGGTAAAACAGCAGCACGATACCGCAGATGGCGACAAACGCGGCGCAGCAGGTGCTCCAGGTGATTTGTGTGCCGAAGGCAATGCGGTTGAGCAAGGGCGTCCAGAACACCATCAACGCGAACAGCACGCTGACGAGGGCCGACACCAGGTATTGCTCCGAACTATACGTACACACATAGCTGAGGGCAAACGAGGCCAGGCCCTGCAGCAGCATCCATTTTTGCGCGCGCCAGGGCAGGCGCAGGCGGTAGCCGCGCACGGCGCACCAGGCAAACAGGGTGGCGGACGCGAGGCCAAAGCGGTAGACCACGGAAACGGCGGGGGCGACGTCGCCCAGCTGCAAGGTGATGGCCCAGAAGGTGGAGCCCCAGATCAGGCAGGCAATGATGAACAGGAGAGGAGAGGACATCGCGCAAGTATACGGGCATCGCGCAGCGATGGCGAGCGGGCATCGTGCAGCGATGGCGAGCGGGCATCGTGCAGCGATGGCGAGTGCGGTCGAGCTTGCTCGATGTGTTGCCAAGAAACACCAGGCATTGAGCCAGCGCAGTGCTTCTGAAAAATATTGAATTTATGAAAATATTTACATTAATATCAAGTAAATATTTTCCGGATTGCATCTTTGAAGGGGACCGCCATGCCAGCCTCACTGCACATCAAAGTATGGAGCGTGCTTGTGTATGTCGTCGTGACTGCTGTGATTGCCATCTGGCTGCACCCTTCTGCCTTGCTCGCTGCCGGCGCATTCGGCTGAGCGCATGCGCCGGCAAGCAGATCAGTGGGTGACGCGGGTCTTGCGGCCGTCCGACAGCAGGCGCACGCGCTCGCCGGGGCGGAACAGCTCGTCGGCGTCTTGCACGATGGCGCGCATGTCGCCATTGTCCAGGCGCACGGTGATTTCCAGGCCGGGTTTGTTGGACGCGTTCGCTTCTATGCTCTTGCCGGCCATGCCGCCGGCGACGGCGCCGAGGATGCTGGCCGCAATGGCGCCCTTGCCGCCCCCGACTGTCGAGCCGGCCACGCCGCCCAGCGCCGCGCCAGCCAGCACGCCCGTGCCCGTTTCGCCCTTGTCGATGGTTACCTGGCGCACGGATTCAACCGTGCCCATGCGAACCGATTGTTCATTCTGCGCCTGGCGCGCGTTGTAGACATTTGCCGAGTTCGGTTGTACGGCGCAGCCGGCCAGGGTGGCGAGCAATGCCACTGCAATAATTGGTGCTTTCATGTAGGACTCCCTTGGACAAAAGTTGGTTGCCGATTGCGTCGACCGGCAGATGATGACTTATCATAAGGACACTTGCCTAAGATAACTAGTTGCGAATAGTAAAAATCTGTTACTGGCCCCGCGTGACCGAGTGGCCACGTGACCGCCTGCCGCTCAATACGCCAGCCGCAGGCGCCGGTACAAAAATCCCAGCACGAACAGCGGACCCACGAGTAAAAAGCGCACATCGTCGAGGAACGACGGCTTCTTGCCTTCGATCTGGTGGCCGATGAACTGGCCTATCCAGGCCAGCACGAACAGCGCCAGCGACGCGGGCAGGATGGTCAGCGGCGGCATGAGCTGCAGCAGGCCCAGCATGGCGGCCAGCATCGCCAGCATGCCCGCCGCAAACGGGCGCGACAGCTTGTAGTAATAGTATAAGGCCAGGATACTGCCGAGCAGCGCCACGCTGGGATGCACGCTCCACAGCAGCCCCAGCAAGCTGAAAACGATCAGCGGCACGCACACGATGTGCACCCATTCATTGATGTGGTTGCGGTGGCTTTCGCCATACTGGGCCAGCAGGGTGTCGATGGTGCGCATGGGCGGTCTCTTGTGTGGTGTTCTGGCTGGAAATTCTACACCGGAACTCAGGCAACCGAACGCAGCGAACCGCCCGCAGAATTGTTGTATTGGAAATTATGGGCTATTATTTCCAATTGGAAATGTTTTCACTCACTGTACAGATGGAATAAAGGTATCCGTGATATTGCAAGCCTGCCACCCTGATTACCAGCGCTATTCGATGGCGTCCCTGCAACAAGCCCTGTCCGGCGCCGACGGAGCCGATGCGGCACGGCGCCAGCGCATCGAAGCGGAAATTGCCCAGCGCCAGCAGGATGACCATGCGGCAGAACAGCGCCAGTGGGCCGCGCGGCCGCAGGACAAGCCGCTCGATCCGGCCACTGCCGCGCTCAAGGAAGCAGCCGGCCCCTTTCTGCGGTCTGCGGGCTATGTGTTGCTGTTCGCATGGGTGGTGTTGCGAGTGGCGGGCTTGCTGGAAACCTTGCAGACAGGTAGCCGGACCTATGTGTTTGGCAATCTCGGTTTGCTGATCTTTGGTGCCTGCCTGGTGCGCGGCAAGCTGCGCGCGGCAGTATGGCTGCGCTGGCTGGCGGTATTCTGGATCGTGCCTGCCGTGCTGGCGATCGATTTCCTGTTTCTGCAGCCGATGTCCCTGACGGTGATGCAATTCAAGCTCGCACCCGGCTATCGTATCTGGTCGGTGCTGGAAGCCGTGCTGTCATTGTGGGTCATTCATTACCTGTATCGTCAGCTGGGTATGCCTGCCGTCATGGCCGCCTGCGATGCCAGGGGCTACAAGCGACGCGATCTGCGCATCCCTGCCATCTGCGGCCTGATCCTCGGCATGGCTGGCGTGGCTTTCCAGCTGCATGCCTCCCATGGAGATATGGCTACGCAGGCGCGTGCGATCGTGGCGCAGCGCTATGGATCGGGCTACCAATACCATGTCAACGGCGTCGGCAATGCCGTCACACCGCAAGGCAGATTTCATACGGCACAGGTACTGGTGTGGGATGACAAGGGCATCATGTCTGTGCCCGTGCAATGGCCCCAGTAAAATAGACGCTGTCCCCAATCCTGCAGGATGCCGCTTTTGACCCGCTTATTGTCTGTTGAACCGGCCATGCCGGACCCGCGCAAGCGCTGTTTCGCCCCCGTCGTCGATGCCGGCACGCGCCTGCTGATACTGGGCAGCCTGCCCGGCGAAAAATCGCTGGCGCACAGCCAGTACTATGCGCATCCGCAAAACAAGTTCTGGATGCTGCTGGGCGAGGTGCTGGGCGTGGAGTTGAAGAGCCTGCCCTATGAAGAGCGTTTGGCCACCTTGCTGGCGCACGGCGTGGGCCTGTGGGATGTGGTGGCGCAGGCGCAGCGCACGGGCAGCCTGGACAGCAATATCCGCGCCCGCGACGACAATGACCTGGTGGCCCTGGCCGCCAGCTTGCCGCGGCTGCACACGATTGCCTTCAACGGCGGCACGGCCGCCAAGCTGGGCCTCACGGTGCTGGGCGAGCACGCGCAGCGTTACCGCATCGTCAGCTTGCCGTCAAGCAGCCCGGCGTACACGCTCGCGTATGCGCAGAAATTGCAGGCGTGGCTGTCGTTGCGTGGCCAACCGGAGCCGGCCGCGCGTTAATCGTGTTGCCGGCCTTTACGCAGGCGCGTACGGCTGCGCTTCCAGTGGTTGCCCCTTGGCATCGAATCTCAGCGCCACGGACAAGTTGGTGACGCCGATGGTGGCCAGCGCGTCGCAGATGTCGTCGACTTCGTCCTGCAGGTCGGCGGCCAGGTCCAGCGGCTTGTCGGCGCTGTGCAGCAGTGCGCCGCCCGCCGTGCTGACGTTGACGCGCAGCAGCATTTCACCGTGTTCATCGGCCGGGCCGACGACCACCGAGACGTCACCCGCGTCCACCTTGTTTTCCGCCAGTGCATGGTTGATGCCGGACATCATCTGCAGCATCGCATATTCGCTCATGCCTTGTTCCTTGCCGCCGTGGAACAAGTCCTGGTAGAGGAAGCTCACTTCCAGCGCGCTGCCGGCCGGCGCCAGGCAGCGTTTCACCAGGTCGCCCACTTCCGTCGTCCACTGCTGGTAGCGGGCCATGCGCGCATCAAACCAGGCGTCGAGCGCCGCTTCGTCCTTCGGTTCCGTATAGAACGGGTCGTCTACGCGCTTCAGGGCAAAGCCCAGCAGGAAGCGCAGTTCGACGGCCGTGTCCTGCGGGCCGAAAGCCGTCTCGCTCCAGCCGACGATGCTGCTTTCCAGGCCCGGCGTGGCGACGATTTTCTTGTCTGTCATCGACGAATAGGCATCGCGCACCATCTCATGCAGATGGCTATAGGTAATGCGGTCGATTTCATCGAGGTCATAGGCATGGCTCATCAATACCACCTTGGCCTTGGCGCTTTCCAGTTCTGCTTGCTGGAAACTTTTCACCAGCGCTTCGAACGCGTCCTGGTCCTGGAAACTGTCCGCTTCTTTCAGGCCGCCCGTGCTTTGCACCAGCAAGGGCACGACGAAGGCGTTGATTTCCATGGCCGGGGCGTTTTCGCGGCGGATCACGGAAATGGACGCCGCTTCCTCGATATGGCTGCGCAAATACTGGTAGGCGCCCACGTCTTCGTACTTGGAACGCTCGATGGCGTCGTACAGGATTTCATCCTTCTTTTGATTCAAGGCCTTGCGGATCAGGCGGCCGAATTCGACGGCTTGCTCGGCCAGCACCGTGCCCTGCGATTCGCTGTCTTCCTGCTCGGCCAGGTTCAGGGCCATCGTGCACAGCATGCGCGTGACGGATTCGTCCTTGTCTTCAGGCGTGTTGGCGGATTTACGGGGGACAGGGCGCTTATTTTTGGGCATGGCGATCAACAGGTTAAGGAATACGGGTCAGGCAAACGGAAACGGGCGCCAAGGCTTTGCCTGGCGCCGGGACAGATCATACAGGCGGACGCGGCCGCCTGATACTTCAATGGTCGGTATCGAACATCTCGTGCAGCTCGTCGAGCAGGTCGGCGGCTTCTTCCTGCGACAGGCCAAGATGCTGGCATGCAAGCTCACCGCCCTTGTCCCACTCGAGCGAGGTACTGTTGCCATGGTAGCGCTGAATGCCCTTTTCGGCCAGCAGCGACAGGGCGACGAGCGAGCGGATGGCATCGTCCGTGGACGGGTCGGCTAGCACCGTGTAGTCGTGGTGGTGCAAAATCGCCCAGGAAACGTCGGAGGACAGGCCCCAGTTGCGTGCCAGCAAGCAGCCGATGGCTGCGTGGTTGGTCTGGTGGCGCGCGTCTTCCAGGGCCGTAAAACAATTGTGCGCATCGTTGGCCGCCGCCGCGTACGTGTTGACGTAGTCGGCGAAGCGGTTCATCAGCAGGGGCACGCCGATGTCGCAGAACAGGCCGAAGGTGTGGGCGATGTCGGGCGGGGCGATGCGCAGCTTGCGCGAGGTAAATACCAGGGCGCGCGCACGCTTGGCCGACACATCCCAGAAGTGGGTCAGTTCCACGCCTTCCGCTTCCAGCGCCTGGCGCGCCAGCAAGCCCGTCATCATGGCGCTGCACTGGTTAATGCCGAGAAAGTTGATGCCTTGCTCGACGGATTTGGCCTTGCGCGCGGCGCCATAGAACGGCGAATTCGCCAGTTTCAGCAGGGCGCCGGACATGCCGACATCGTCGGCGATGATGCGCGCGATGCGGCGCGGCGACGGGTCCTGTTCGGCCAGTTCGCGCTGCAGGTCGACCAGCAGGCTGGGACGCGGCGGGATACGGATGGAACGCATCAGGGCGTCAACCGGATCTTCCTGCACTACCTGCTTTTGCGCTGCCGCTCTCATCATCATTGCCTTGCCTGTGGTTATTCTGTTGCGCACTGCCGCTGCCGGCCTCGTGGGCGTCTGGTGCAGTGCCCGACGATTATCGCTGTTTATGCATGGCAATAGTTCGTCTCTGCAAATTATTCTGGAAAAAATCCCCGTTTTGGCTTGCTCCATCCCCTATTTTCCACATTTTACGACGCTCCCTATCCCGATACTCATGATGGAAAAATCAAGTTTTATTTGTTTTCAAGGTGGGGCCAGGCGTGCTGCGGACAGTGCGGCAGTACAATTGCCGGATGAAAAAAATCCTCGCGGGTATCGATTTTGCGGACGATTCCAGCAGCGTGGCGCGTCAGTTGATCGGCGTGACCGTGCTGGTGGACGGCGTGGGCGGGCGCATCGTGGAAACGGAAGCGTATGACCGGCTGGACCCCGCCTCGCACACGTATGGCGGCATGACGCCGCGCAATGCGGCCATGTTCGGCCCGCCCGCGCACGCCTATGTCTACCGCTCGTACGGCATTCACTGGTGCCTGAACTTTGTGTGCCGCGAAGCGGGCCATGGCGCGGGCGTGTTGATCCGCGCCATCGAACCGCTCGTGGGACTCGATACCATGCGCGAACGGCGCGGCGTCGAGGATTCCCGGCAGCTGTGTTCTGGGCCGGGCAAGGTGTGCCAGGCGCTCGGTGTGAGCCATCTGCAGAACCGGCTGGCGCTCGATGCGCCGCCGTTCATGCTGCTGGCCCGCGAGGATGAGGTTGCGGTACAGGCGGGGCCGCGCATCGGCATTTCCAAGGCGATGGAGACGCCGTGGCGTTTCGTGCTGGCAGGCTCGCCCTACCTGAGCAAGCCGATGCGCGCGCCTGTCATCGAGTTACCTCGCTAGCCACGCCGGCGTTGGGGCGCATCCTTGGCGTTACGCATGCCGGGCTTGCCGCGCAGCGGACTGTGCAGCGCGCGCCGGTCCTGGGGTGGCGTCATGGCGGGGTCTTGAAAGGCGTCGTCGTCCGCGCCGGCGGGCGTGGCCGGCGCGGCTGGATCCAGGGTAAAGACGCTGACCGCCGCCGACAGTTTGACGGCCTGGTCCTGCAAACTGGCCGCCGCCGCTGCCGCCTGCTCCACCAGGGCCGCGTTTTGCTGCGTGACGTCATCCATTTGCGCGACGGCCTGGTTTACTTCCGTGATGCCCGACGCCTGCTCGGCGCTGGCCTCTTTCACGCGCTGGATGATCTCGTTGACTTGCTGCACCGAGGCCACGATGGCGCCCATGCTGTCGCCCGCCTGCTGCACGGCCACGCTGCCGCCGTCGATGGTGGTGACGGAGGTGGCGATCAGGGTCTTGATTTCCTTGGCCGCCTGCGCCGAGCGCTGCGCCAGGGTGCGCACTTCCGACGCCACCACGGCAAAGCCCCGGCCTTGTTCGCCCGCGCGCGCCGCCTCCACCGCCGCGTTCAGCGCGAGGATATTGGTCTGGAAGGAAATGCCGTCGATCACGCCGATAATCTCCACGATCTGGCGCGAATTGGCGCGTATCGTCGCCATTGTCGCCACCGCTTGCTGCATCGATGCTCCCCCTTGCACGGCCAGGGTCGACGCTTGTCCCGCCAGCTCGCAGGCCAGCTGGGCATTATCCGCATTGTTGTTGACGGCTGCCGTCAAGGTTTCCATGGCGCTCGATGTTTCTTCCAGCGAACTGGCTTGCATTTCCGTGCGCGCCGACAGGTCCAGATTGCCGGTGGCAATTTCGCGCGAGGCCGTGTCGATCGATTGCACGGCGCCCGTGATGGTGCGCAAGGTCTGGTTCAGGTGGGCGATGGTCTGGTCCAGCACGCGCGACGTGGCGGCGATTTCGTCATTGCCCGGCTTGGGGGCGCTGGCCATCAGCTTGCCCGCCGCCAGGTCTTGCACGGCGTCGGCAATGCCGCGGATTTCCACCAGCATGGCGCGGCGCACCAGCATGGTCACCACGATGGAGACGAGGATGGACAGCAGGACCGTCAGCAGCAGGCTCCAGCCCAGGCTGCGGAACTCGGCGCTGGCCGTCGCGTGGGCTTGGCTGCTGAGCGTTGTTTCCAGGGCAGACAGTTGCGCCAGCTGCGTATTGAACTGGACGAATTGGGTTTCCGCCTTGAGCATGGAGTTGGTGGCGATCGACTGGTCCATCTGCGCCATTTCCATGGTTTCCAGTACGGCCTTGCGATAACCGGCCAGGGCCGTGATGGCCGCATCGACCAGGGTGCGCTCGGCACCCGTGGCCGTGGAACGCAGCGTGCCCAGCTGGGCGCCGATGGCCGCGTGGCGCGCCTTGATCTGTTGCTCCAGCGCATCGAGGCGGGCCTTGGCGAAGCTGCCATTCGTCCATGACAGCAGCTGGTACATATTGCCATGTACGTGCTTGGCCTCGCCTAGTACGTCCGCGGCCGCCTTCAAATGCGTAATGCGTACCCGCACCATGTTTTCCAGCGAGGCATTTTGCCGCACCATGCCATACCAGGCACCGCTCGAGCTGAGTATCAGCAACAGCAAGACCAGGGTGGGCGCCAGCAATAATTTTGGTCCGATGCGTAATTGATTGAGCATGCTTGACTCCTGGCTATGGCTGATCAAACCGCAGGCGGCGCGCGGCGTGCACGCCGCCCCTGCCTTATTTTTTGTAGATGCCCGCTTCCAGCACTACATCGTTGACGCGCAGGATGTAGGTGGTTTTCGGCTCGATCTTGCCGCTGGTGGGATTCTTGTATTGGTAGTCGACCCAGCCCTTGCCCTGCTTTTGCGCCAGCTCGATGATTTCACGCCGATATTTCTTGCCATTCGCATCGGGCACATCCGTCAAATCCTTGCCGACGATGGAAGGATTGATCGGGTGGGCCAGCACGATGCCCGTCTTGATGTCGCGCATGTCCACGTACAGCGAGCCCTGCACGAAGTCCGGGTCTTTCGCCGTGATTTTCTTCATCATTTCTTCCTTGCCATGCGCCTTCATGAAGGCGGCGCCCCGTTCGGCCATGGCGATGGCGTCTTTTTCCGTTGGTTCGACCGCGGCACTGACGCTGCCGCCGGCAAATGCCAGGCACAGCAGGCTACCCGTGAATAAGCGTTTCATGAAAGCTCCTTGTGATATCGAGGGATGTGTTGCCAAGCCGTAATTTACGTCGCCGACAGTCCCATCAAATTGCGGTGGAACAAACTTAGGTGTTGCTTGTAGGCAGCATGCAACGTATCGACCGCTTGTTGATATGTAGCAATTTGGTTCCTAGGGGCAAGAACTATGATGACTTTCACAGCATGCCGCGCTGGACTGGCATGGAGAGGAAAAAGCTGGAATTGGCCGATATACGGCCGATTTCATGAAAGTTGTCGCCATTTACAGGCAAGGAGCTGATCGTGTCCGCACTCATTACCGAGCCGTCTGCACCCAAGTTCAAGCCGTATACGCGGCAAACCATTCAACAGGCGCGGCAGTGGGAATGGCTGCCGGAAGAGCAGCGCGAAGCCGTGCAGGTGGTCTCGCACGTCTTGCCGTTTCGCACCAATGAATATGTGCTTGATCAATTGATCGACTGGAACAACATCCCTGACGATCCCATCTACCGCCTCGTCTTTCCCCACCGCGACATGCTGCCGCCGGAGCAGTACGCGCACCTGCGCGACCTGGTGCTGGTGCAGCGCGACAAGGCGGCCATCGACGCCTATGTGCATGGCTTGCGCCTGGGAATGAATCCCCATCCTGCCGGGCAAATGACGCATAACGTGCCGCGGGTCAACGATGCGCCCGTGCGCGGCCTGCAGCATAAGTATGCGCAGACGGTGCTGTTTTTTCCCAGCGCGGGCCAGACCTGCCACGCGTATTGCACTTTCTGTTTTCGCTGGCCCCAGTTCGTCGGCATGGACGACATGAAGTTCGATGCGCGCGAATCAAACGAGCTGGCCGCCTACCTGAAACTGCATCCGGAAGTGACGGACGTGCTGATCACGGGCGGCGACCCGATGATCATGAACACGCGGCAACTGGCGGCCTACCTGGAGCCGCTGCTGGCGCCGGGCCTGGAACACATCCAGAACATCCGCATCGGCACCAAGGCGGTGGCGTACTGGCCGCAGCGCTTTGTCTCGGACCGCGATGCGGATGACTTGATGCGCCTGTTCGAGCGCATCGTCAAGGCGGGCAAGAACCTGGCCGTGATGGGCCATTACAGCCATGCCGTCGAGTTGCGCCAGGACATCGCGCAGCAAGCCGTGAAACGCATCGTTTCCACGGGCGCCACCTTGCGCATGCAGGGGCCGCTGATCCGCCACATCAACGAAGACCCGGCAAGCTGGGCCGAGCTATGGCAGACGGGCACGCGCCTGGGGGCGATTCCGTATTACATGTTTGTGGAGCGGGACACGGGCCCGCGCGGCTATTTCGAGTTGCCGCTGGCGAAGGCGCACGAAATTTTCCAGGCCGCCTACCAGATGGTGTCGGGCCTGTCGCGCACGGTGCGGGGACCGTCCATGAGCGCCTTTCCCGGCAAGATCGTCATCGACGGCATCGTCACCATCAATGGCGAAAAACTGTTTGCCCTGCAATTCTTGCAGGCACGCAACCCGGACTGGGTGCGCCGGCCGTTCTTTGCGAAATTCGATGCGGAAGCGACGTGGATGGACGATTTGAAGCCCGCGTTCGGCCACGATAAATTCTTCTTCGAGACGGATGAACCTGTGCCGCAGCTGCCGCATAAAATCATCCGCCTGGCGCAGGCTGCCTGAGCATGCCTGCCGCCGGTGCGCCCGCCCGTTCCGGCGTGGCCGTGTTTTGCCTGGTGTTCCTGCCATTCGCGCTCGGGCATTACCTGTCGTGCCTGTTGCGCGGCGTCAATGCCGTGCTGACGGCGGAATTGCTGGGCGCCATCGCCCTGACGCCAGCCCAGCTGGGCCTGCTGACCAGCGCCTTTTTTCTCGCCTTTGCGCTGGTGCAATTGCCGGTCGGCATGGCGCTGGACCGTTACGGCCCCCGCACCGTGCAACTGTGGCTGCTGGCGCTGGCGTCCCTGGCCGTGTGGCTGTTCAGCCGGGGCCACAGCTTTGCCGAGCTGATGTGGGCGCGCGCCCTGATGGGGGCGGGGCTGGGCGGCTGTTTCATGGCTGCCGTGAAAGCGATCTCGTGCGCCATCGCGCCGTCGCGGCTGCCCTCCGTGCACGGCTATCTGATCGCCGTGGGTGGCCTGGGCGCGGCCACGGCCACCATGCCCGTCAAGCTGGCCCTGCATTACACGGACTGGCGCGGCGTGTTCCTGGGGCTGGCGCTGGCGGCGCTGGCCGTCGGCTTGCTGATCCGCCTGCTGTCGCCGGCCATGCCCGCGCCTGCCGCAGGCATGCACAAGGTGAGCAAGGTCAGCGTCTGGAGCGTGTACCGCGATCCCGGCTTTCGCCGCACCATCGCGCTGATCCTGTTGCCGCACACGGTGTTCTTTGGCGTGCAGGGCTTGTGGGTGGGACGCTGGCTGGCCGACGTGGGCGGCTTGTCCGATGACAACGTGGCGTATTTGCTGTACCTGGGCATGGCGGCCGTCATCTTCGGCGCCATCGGCATGGGCATGCTGACGGAATGGGCCGGGCGGCGTGGCATTGCGCCCATGCAAGTGGCGGCCGTGGGCATCATCCTGTTTGTCGCCGTGCAAGCGGCGATGGCGTGTAATGTGGTGCCCAGCCTGCCGTTGCTGTCTGTGCTGTTTACCTTGCTGGGCACGGTGACGGGCCTCGAGTATGCGATCGTCGCGCAAAGCATGCCGACCAGCCTGACGGGCAGGGCGGCCACCTGTCTGAATTTGCTCATTTTTACGGGCGCCTTCCTAGTGCAGGCGGGTTTTGGCCTGATCCTCGGCTGCTGGCCCCTGAACGGCCAGCAGCAGTATCCGCCGCAGGCGTATCAGGCGGCGTTTGGCGTGCTGGCGGCCTTGCAACTGCCAGGACTTGCGATGTTTTTCATCAACCGCTACAGGCGTGCCGGGCCATCCGGTAAAATGGCAGCCTGCACAGCGGCAATGATCAACTCCAAGGAAGACTATGAAACTCGTTCGTTATGGACGTCCAGGCAAGGAAAAACCGGGCCTGATCGATGAAGAAGGCAAACTGCGCGACCTGTCCGGCGTGATTGCCGATATTGACGGCGCACAACTGTCCGACAAGGCCTTGCGCAAGCTGGCCAAGCTCGACGAAAAGACCTTGCCCCTGGTGCGCGGCAACCCGCGCTTCGGCGTGCCGCTGGCCAAGGTCGGCAAGTTCATCGGCATCGGCCTCAATTACGCGGACCACGCGGCCGAATCGGGCATGCCGATCCCGGCCGAACCCATCGTGTTCATGAAGGCGATCACTTGCCTGAACGGTCCGGACGACAATGTCGTGCTGCCGAAAGGCTCGAAAAAGACGGACTGGGAAGTGGAGCTGGGCGTGATCATCGGCACGCGCGCGCAGTACGTGAGCGAAGAGGACGCCTTGAAATACGTGGCCGGCTATTGCGTCGTCAACGACATTTCCGAGCGCTCGTTCCAGCTGGAACGGGGCGGCCAGTGGGATAAAGGCAAGGGCTGCGACACCTTCGGCCCTGTCGGCCCGTGGCTGGTGACGCGCGATGAAGTCATCGACGAGCAGGACCTGGACCTGTACCTGGAAGTCAACGGCAAGCGCATGCAGACTGGCAATACGCAAACCATGATCTTCACGGTGGCGCAGATCGTCAGCTACCTGTCGCAATTCATGACCCTGGAACCGGGCGACGTGATCGCCACGGGCACGCCGCCGGGTGTGGGCCAGGGTCGCAA
Source organism: Janthinobacterium sp. HH106 (assembly GCF_001758725.1). Taxonomy (NCBI): domain Bacteria; kingdom Pseudomonadati; phylum Pseudomonadota; class Betaproteobacteria; order Burkholderiales; family Oxalobacteraceae; genus Janthinobacterium; species Janthinobacterium sp. HH106. The sequence continues at coordinate 385,220 of NZ_LRIC01000048.1, forward strand.
GCCGCAGCGCTTCCTCAAAAAAGGCGACAGCCTGCGCCTGGGCATCGCCGGCCTCGGTGAGCAGCAGCAGGACGTGGTCGCCTGGACTGCCTGATGGCCGGTAGCGATATCGACCGTTTGCCCGCGTTGCCGCTGGACCGGCTTGATGTCCAGCAGCGCGCGGCCGCGCAAGCCATCATCGACGGGCCGCGCGGGGCGCTGTACGGCCCCTTCGTGCCGCTGATCCGCAGCCCCGAGCTGATGGAAACGGCGCAGCGCATGGGGGAATATTTGCGCTACCGCAGCGCCATCGGCACGCGGCTGTCGGAACTGGCGATCCTGGTGACGGCGCGCCAGTGGGACCAGCAAGTCGAGTGGGCCATCCACGCGCCGCTGGCCGTGCAGAACGGCATCGCGCAAGCGGCCGTGGATGCCATCGCCGCGCGGCGCGTACCGCTGGCCCTGAAAGAAGATGAGCAAGCCGTGCACGATTTTTGCATCGAGTTGCAGCAGAACAAGCGCATCAGCGATGCCACGTATGCACGGGCGCTGGCGCTGTTCGGCGAGCACGGCGTGGTCGACTTGATGGGCATCAATGGCTATTACACTTTCCTGGCCATGGTGATGAATGGGGCGCAGACGGCCGTGCCGGCCTTGGGCGTCACGCCTTTGCCCGATTAGAATAGTTCTTCGGGCAAAGATGGATAAAGTGTAATGAAGTTGCAATTATTCAATATATAATTTTGCTTCCCTTCCATTGCCAAAAAGCTCAATGAAAACTCGTCCGTGCATCACCCTGATGGGCCGCGCCTTCCTGGCGCTGGCCCTTTCTTTTTGCCCATTGATGACGGTGCGGGCGCTGGCCGCCGAGACCGCCGCTACGGCTAACCCCAGCGCTTCCGCCCTGGAAAATTCCGTCGTCAAGGTGTTTTCCACCCTGCGCGGGCCGGACCCGTATAAACCGTGGAGCAAGGCCGCGCCGCAGGAGGTGACGGGCTCCGGCGTCGTCATCGAAGGCCGCCGCATCCTCACCAATGCGCACGTGGTCGGCTATGCCAGCCAGGTGCAGATCCAGGCCAATGGCGCGGGCGACAAAATACCGGCCACCGTGCTGGCCATTTCGCGCGGCATGGACCTGGCCTTGCTGAAGATCGACGACGACAGTTTTTTCGCCAGCCACAAGGCGGTGCCACGCGCCAATGTCTTGCCCGACGTGCGCGATGCCGTGCTGGCGTATGGCTATCCGACGGGCGGCACCTCGCTGTCGATCACCAAGGGTATCGTGTCGCGCATCGAATTCGTGCGCTACAACTTTCCCGTCTCCGGCCTGCGCATCCAGATCGATGCGGCCATCAATCCGGGCAATAGCGGCGGCCCCGTGATTGCCGGTGACAAGATGATCGGCCTGGCCTTTGCGGGCATGCTCAATGCGCAAAACATCGGCTACATCATCCCCAACGAGGAAATCGAGCTGTTCCTGCGCGACCAGGAAGGCGGCGCGCCCAAGGGCAAGCCGGCCATGCGCGACGTGACGCAAACGCTGGAAAACCCCGCGTTGCGCACCTACCTGAAACTGGCCAAGGGTGTCGAGGGCGCCGTCGTGATGACGCCGGCCAGCAAGGATGCCGCCTATCCACTCAAGGAGTGGGATGTCATCACGCATATCGGCGATTTTCCGGTCGATAACCAAGGCATGGTCAAGCTGAATGCCAACAGCCGCGTGCGCTTCCAGTACCGCGTGCAGCAGTTGGCGAAAGACGGCGAATTGCCGTTGACGGTGGTGCGCCAGGGCGCGCCCCTGAAAATCAAGGTGCCCGTCTCGGCGGCGCACCCGATGCTCATCAGCGGCCTGCAGGGCAGTTATCCTTCCTATTTCATCTTCGGCCCCATGGTGTTTTCGCGCGCCACGACGGAATTCATGGCGGCGCCCAATGGCAACCCGGCGATCTTGGGCGGCATGGCGTTCGCCGGCAATCCGCTGGCCACGCGGCGCGGCGATGCGCCCGATGCCGAGCGCGAAGAGCTGGTGGTGATCGCCGCGCCGTTCTTCCCGCACAAGCTGATGAATGGCTACAGCACCCGTTTCTTCTCGGTCGTCGATTCCGTCAATGGCGTGCGCGTGCGCAGCCTGGCGCACCTGGTGGCCTTGCTGCGCGACCAGACCGATGAATTGCTGACATTCCGCTTTCAGCAGCGCGATGCGGAAATGGTCGTCGTGCCCCGCAAGGAGATGCTGGCCGCGACGGAATCGGTGCTGACGGACAACGGTATCCGCTCGGAAGCGTCGGCCGACATGCTGAAAATCTGGAACGAAAAAACGCCGGCGAACTGATCGTTCCCGGCGCTTCGTACTTTACGTACAGGTACAACAACAGGCGCGGCGCACACCGCGCCTGTTTTACTTTATGCCAGCACTTTTTTCAGCCACGCGCCGATGGCGTCGATCTCTTCCTGGCACAGCGAGTGCTGCATCATGTATTCATGCCATTCCACCTTGTAACCCATACCGGTGAGCAAGTCGCGCGACTGCTGCGCGCGGCCGATCGGCACCACGGGATCGGCCGTGCCGTGCGCCATGAAGATCGGTGTTTCCAGGCTGGCCGGCGTGCGCTCAAGAGCCGTCTTGTCGGCCAGGGGCAGGTAGCCGGACAGGCACATCAGGCCGGCCAGCGGTTCCGCATGGCGCAAGCCCGTCTGCAAGGTCATGGCGCAGCCTTGCGAGAAGCCGGCCAGGATGATGCGGCTGGAGGGAATGCCGCGCGCCTTTTCGCGCGCGATCAGCGCTTCGATCTGCGCCTGCGAGGAGCGCAGGCCGCCCTCATCTTCGCGGCGCACGAGGTCGTTTACGAGGATGTCGTACCAGGCGCGCATCACATAACCGTTGTTGATGGTGACGGGCATGGTGCCGGCGCTGGGGAAGATGAAGCGGATGGCGGGGCAGCCGCGCAGGTCCAGTTCCTTCACCAGTGGCACGAAATCGTTGCCGTCGGCGCCCAGGCCGTGCATCCAGATGATGGAAACGGTGGGATTCGGTGCGCTGTCGAGTTCTATGGTTTCCAGCAAGGTGCTCATGTATTTTCCTCAGGTAATGGTTGCGCCGGACGCAGCGCCGATTTGGGACGGAAGGCCTTGCAGATGGCCGGGTCGGTTTCCATGTAGGGACCTCCGATGAGGTCGATGCAATACGGCACGGCGGCAAAGATGCCGTTCACCAGTTGCACGCCGTCGGCGTCTTTCAAGCCTTCCAGGGTTTCCTTGATGGCTTTCGGCTGGCCCGGCAAGTTCATGATCAGGCAAGCGCGCTCGGGCGTTTCGCGGATCACGGCCACCTGGCGCGACAGGATCGCCGTCGGCACGAATTGCAGGCTGATCTGGCGCATCTGTTCGCCGAAACCGGGCATTTCCTTGGTGCCCACGCTGAGCGTGGCGTCCGGCGTGACGTCGCGCCGCGCGGGACCCGTGCCGCCCGTCGTCAGGATCAGATGGCAGTGGTTCAGGTCGACCATGTCGATCAAGGTGTTTTCAATCTGCGAGCGCTCGTCCGGGATCAGGCGCTTTTCCAGGCGGAACGGCGTGCGGATGGCGGCGGACAGCCAGCTTTCCAGGGCGGGGATGCCCAGGTCTTCATACACGCCGCCGCTGGCGCGGTCCGAGATCGACACGAGGCCGATAATCAATTCGTCTTCTATCGTGGTCATGGGGCACCTGTCTATGTCGTAAAAAAACCGGGCTGATCCCGGTTTTTCGCTGCTTTCGGGGTCAGACCCGCCGGGTCTGACCCCAGTTGCTTATTCGTCTTCTTCTTGCTCAACGCCATCTTCATCGGCATCTTTCTTGCCGCTGTTGTTCTTCTTGGCGATCTCTTTCAAGATCTGGAAGATTTCGCGGTAGGCTTTCGGCGGCTTGTTCTCGGCTTGCTCCTTGCGGGCATTGCGGATCAGGGTGCGCAGGTGCTGCACGTCCAGCTCCGGGTTTTCCGACAGCAAGACGGTGAGCGCCTTGTCATCCGTCAACAGCTTGTCGCGGCGGCGTTCCATCGCGTGCATATTGGCCGTGTCGGCTTTCGACAAGCCTTTCCAGCTATCGATGGTGCGTTGGATGGCGGCAACTTCTTCTTCATCCAGGGTGCGCATTTTCTTGCCCACGTATTGCAGCTGGCGGCGGCGGCCTTCGTGATCCTTGATTTGCTGGCATTCGAGAATGGCGTCGCGCACGTCTTCCGGCATCGGGACGCGCTTGACGCGGTCGCGTGCCTCATTGACGAGTTCTTCGCCCAGCTTTTGCAGGACGGTCATCTGGCGCTTGAGTTCCGATTTCGACGGACGTTCATATTCCTGTTCGAATTCGGTGGATTGGAAGCCGCAAGCTCCCCGGTTTGGATTTGGCATGATAAGGCGGGATTGGCCGCGTAGGCCGCACCTGTAAACTGTAAACGACTGCTATGATAACCTTTTTAGCGGCTTTCCGAAGAAAACAGCGCATGAACGACTCCGTATTTACCCATAGTCAAGAGCAATTGCAGCAACTGGCCCGTGATGTGTTGTCTTTTGCGCGGGAAGCGGGCGGCACCGACGCTGCCGTCGAGGTCAGCGAAGGCGGCGGCCTGTCCGTTTCTGTACGAAAAGGCAAGATCGAGACGATCGAGCAAAACAAGGACAAGGGCATGGGCGTGACCGTGTTTGTCGGCAAGAAACGCGGCAATGCCAGCACCTCCGACTTTTCGCCGTCCGCCCTGCGCGCCACGGTGGACGCCGCCTACAATATTGCGCGCTTCACGGCCGAGGACGATTGCGCGGGCCTGGCCGACGCCGACATGCTGGAAATGTCCCCCCGCGATTTGCAACTGTTCTATCCCTGGCTCATTTCGACCGAGGAAGCCGTCGCACTGGCCCAACGTGCCGAGGCGGCCGCGTTTGCCGTCGATCCGCGCATCACGAACAGCGAGGGCGCCAGCGTGCACGTGCAGCAATCGCACTTTGTGTCCGCCAATTCGCGCGGCTTCATCGGCGGCTATCCGTTTTCGCGCCACACGCTGTCCGTGGCACCCATCGCCGGCAAGGGCGCGAAGATGCAGCGCGACGACTGGTATTCGTCCGTGCGCGACGCCGCCAAGATGTCGAGCCCGGAAGCCATCGGCCGCTATGCCGCCGAGCGCGCGCTGTCGCGCCTGAACGCGCGCAAGCTGGGCACGCGCACTTGCCCCGTGCTGTTCGAGGCGCCGCTGGCGGCCGGTTTGCTCGGTACCTATGTGCAAGCGACCTCGGGCGGCGCCCTGTACCGCAAATCCACGTTCCTGAACGATTCACTGGGCACGCAGGTGCTGCCGTCGCACGTGCAGATCTTTGAAGATCCGCACGTGATCGGCGGCGTCGGTTCGGCGCCGTTCGACGAAGAAGGCGTGAAAACCGTCAGCCGCGACGTCGTCAAGGATGGCGTGGTGCAAGGCTATTTCCTGTCGACTTATACGGCCCGCAAGCTGGGCATGCAGACGACGGGCAACGCGGGCGGTTCGCACAATCTGTACCTGACCTCGAGCCTGACGGCCGCCAGCGACGATTTTAGTGCCATGCTGAAAAAACTGGGCACGGGCTTGCTGGTGACGGAACTGATGGGACAAGGAACCAATTACGTGACAGGCGACTATTCGCGCGGCGCGTCCGGTTTCTGGGTGGAAAATGGCGTGATCCAGTATCCGGTGGAAGAAATCACGATTGCCGGCAACATGAAGGACATGCTGCGCAACATCGTTGCCGTAGGCGCCGACGTGCTGCGCCGCGGCACCAAAGAGACGGGTTCCATCCTCATCGAGAGCATGGTGGTGGCCGGCGGCTGAGTGCTTGGGGACCCGCCGCGGCTACGCCGCGCAGGCGCCCCATGCTTTACTGCTGGACTTGATAGCCATCCGTCAGGGTGGCCAAAAATTTCACCATATCCTCGATCTCGCCCGCCGTCAGCGCCGGCGCCATGCCGCGCTTGCGGTCGAACGGCGCTTCGCTGACGTTGACGTTGGCGCGGTACCTCGCGGGTACGTCATTGAATTTCTGCACTTTCCCTTGTTGGTCGCGCGGATACCATTCTTGCGGATGCGTATCGCGCCGCGCATAGAAGCGCAGGGCATCGGTCAGGTTGTCGAACACACCGTTGTGGAAAAACACCTGGCGCGTGGCCACATTGCGCAGGCTGGGCACCTTGAAGGCGCCGCACAGCTCGCCTTTCAGCGCCAGGTCCGTGCGGTCGGGACCGCACAAGCCCAAATCGAAATACGCGGGGTCGGCCGTGGCGGGAATGCGCGTATTGCGCGGCACGCCCAGATTGTCGAAACTGAAGTCCGTAAACAAGGGCGGCGCGCCATGTTCGCCCCGCCCGCTGGGGTGGCAAGCGGCGCAATTGCCCTTGCGTTCATCGTTGAACAGGGCCAGGCCACGCAATTCCGCCAGCTCCAGCGGAACCTTGTTGGCCAGGTAGAGGTCATATTTGGAATCGTAGCGGTGGAAGTCCGGCTCTTCCTGCTGGAATTGCTGCAAGGCATAGGTGATGCGGCTGAATGCCTGTTGCGGTTGCGTAAAGATGGCAGCGCCAAAGACGTGCCGGAATGCTTCCGCGTAACTGCCGTTGCGCAGCCGTTCCACCACTTCATCCGTGCTGGCATTGGCCATTTCGTGCGGTGCCAGGAAAGGCCGTTCCGCCTGTTCCGCCAGGCTGGCGGCGCGGCCGTCCCAGTTGATGCCGCCGTTGGGTGCGCCTTCCCCATCAAAGCGGAAGGGCGGAGTGTGTTCCAGGTAGCGCAGCGATGGCGTGGCGCGGTAGCCGTGCGCCTGGCCATCTGCGCCCCCCAGTTGCACGGCCAGTTTGTTGGCTGGCGCGTAAGCATGGGCCGGGTCATGGCAACTGGCACACGACTGCTTGCCCGAGGCGGACAGACTGGCATCGTGGAAGATGCGCCGCCCCAGCTGTGCGGCAGGGCTGAGTTCGGCCGCTGCGCCCGGCATGCCGGGCAAGCCAAGCAACAAAGATATGCACACGTGTGCAAATCGGGTCGGTGAAAATCGCGCCTCAGCGCGTGGCTGGTCTTTGATGGTCATAGGTGGGGTCGCTATCGGCAAGGGGAGGGACAGACAATGCTGCGCCCAGTATAGGCAGCAATAGCCGGCGTGGCAACGATTTGTGATGCTGCGCTGCGCCATGGCGATGCCGCCCGCCGTGCCGGAGGGCGGCACGGGCGGCTGGCCGCGGCACGGTCAGTACGGTCAGTATTGTTCCCACTCGCCTTCCGCCACCATGGCGGGCGCGGCGCTCTTGCGGCTGGCGGGGGCGTTGGCGACGAGCCGGGGCTGGGCCGCCGTGGCGGCTGCGGGCCGTGGCGCCGGCTTTGGCTCCGGCCGCGATGCTGGCGCGACTGGCGCCAGCGCCTGTGTGCCGTCGAGTTTGAACACGCTGACGGCTTCGGCCAGGATGCCCGCTTGATCCTGCAGCGCTTCGGACGCGGCGGCCGCCTCTTCCACGAGGGCTGCATTTTGCTGGGTCACGGCGTCCATTTCCGTGATGGCCTGGTTGATCTGTTCAATGCCCGCTTCCTGCTCGTTGCTGGCGGACGTGATCTCGGCCATGATATCCGTGACGCGCCGCACGCTATTGACGATTTCCTCCATGGTGCTGCCCGCCTGGTTCACGAGGGTGCTGCCAAGACTGACCTGGTGCACGGAATCGTCGATGAGGATCTTGATTTCCTTGGCGGCGGAGGCGGAGCGGTGGGCCAGGTTGCGCACTTCCGTGGCGACCACGGCAAAGCCCCGTCCCTGTTCGCCTGCCCTGGCTGCTTCCACGGCCGCATTCAGCGCCAGGATATTGGTCTGGAAGGCAATGCCGTCGATAACGCTGATGATGTCGACGATTTTCTTCGACGAGGCATTGATGGAATCCATGGTCGTGATCACTTCCGCCACTACCTGGCCGCCCTTGCTGGCCACGCTGGAGGCCGATTGCGCCATCTGGTTGGCCTGGCGTGCGTTTTCGCCATTCTGCTTGACGGTCGACGTCAGTTCTTCCATCGACGAGGCCGTTTCTTCCAGCGAGCTGGCTTGCTGTTCCGTGCGCGAAGACAGGTCCATATTGCCGGAGGCGATTTCACGCGAGCCGTGGGCGATGGCGTCCGTGCCATGGCGCACGCGGGCCACGATGCCTTGCAGATTGTCATTCATCTCTTTCAAGGCGCGCAGCAGCTGGCCCGTTCCATCGTTGCCGCGCGCGTCGATGCTGACCGACAAGTCGCCGGCCGCCACCCGTTGCGCCACCTTGACGGCATCGGCGATGGGCCGGCTGATGGAACGGCTGATCAGGATGGCCAGCGCGATGGCAATGGCCGTCGCCGCGATGGACAGGGACAAGGTCAGGATGATGGCCATGCGCCCATCGGCGGCGGCTTGCTTGCCTTCGCTTTCCATCAGCGATTCCTGGAAGCTGGTCATGGCCGCCAGGGCCGTCAAGAATTTTTCTTGCGGATAGCGCAACTGCGTCAACAGGAAGATGCCCGCCGTTTCCGATTTGCCTTCTTGTAATAGTTTGATGTTCGCATCGCGCGTCCTGGCATAGCTTTCGCGGCTGCTCATCACGGCCTGGAGCAGTTCCTGGCCCTTGGGCGTGTTGATCATGGTTTTCAGGCGCGCCAGCAGCTCCGTATTCTTTTTGATCGAGGCCTGAATCTTGGTCACGGAACTGCTGACTTCGTCGGCATCGTTGGCGCCGATGATGGCGATGCTCAGCAGGCGGGCCTGGATATTGACCTCGGACTGTATCGTATTCGACAACATGACCTTGACATAGCGGTCGTTGAGAATTTTTTCCGTCGAGGTGTTGATGTTGCGAATGCGGCTGATGGAAACAAATGCCACCATGGCAAGCAGGACAATGATCAAGCCGAAACTGACGGCCAGGCGGGTACTGATTTTAAGCTTATACATAGGTCATTCATCCTCGGCGAAAAGCGGAAAGCGTGCGCAGGGAATCGTCCCGCGGACAGGCTGTGTCCATTCAAGACGATGCTGATGCGGTCAGTTTGCGTTACAGAAAGCTAATTCGGCAGGGACAGGGCCGTGGATGCGTATTGCCGGTGGCCGGGAAGTCATTGGCGACCCGCCCGGCGAGATATTCTTGCGGGGCAGCGCAGCGTGGCGCGGCCCGATTCTGTTGCTTAGTGTAGGACGATAATTTCTGACAGGCAAGATGTTAGGAAAAAAATCCGCTCGGCCAGCAACGCTTGTCGTGCGGTCAAAAAAAATGCCCCGGCGAGCGGGGCAAGGGATCAAGCGGGCCGTGTCGGCCCAGGCGCTCAGGCGCGCAAGGTGGACAGGATAGGTTGCAGCACGGCCGCGCCCAGTGCGGCGCTGCGGGCGCCGCTCCAGCCCGTTTGCGGGTCGGGATCGTTGGCGTTGTCCTTGAACGGCAATTCCAGGGTCAGCGACAGGCAGCCGAAAGCGTGCGTGATGTGGGGCGAGCCCATGGTCAGCACTTCCGGCGTGAACGGGCCGTCTTCATAGCCATGCTCATCCTGGAAGTCGGGGCTGGCCACCTTGAAGTCGGCGATGAAGCGGTCTTGCTCGGCCTTTTGTGCTGGCGTGAAATTTTCCAGCGCATCGCTGCCGGCCACGAAGACGTAGGGCAAGCCTTCGTCACCATGCACGTCGAGGAACAGGTCGCAACCGATTTCATGCATTTTCTGTTTCACCAGGAACACTTCCGGGCTGCGCTCCATGGTCGGCGTCATCCATTCGCGGTTCAGGTTGGCGCCGGCCGCGTTGGTGCGCAGGTTGCCGTGCACGGAACCGTCCGGGTTCATGTTCGGCACCACGTAGAAGACGGCGTCCTGCAGGCACTGGCGGGCAAAGGGATTGGCCTGGTCCAGCAAGGCTTCAAGCATGCCTTCGACAAACCACTCGGCCATCGTCTCGCCCGGATGCTGGCGCGCGATGACCCAGACTTTTTTCTCGGCATCGGCGTCGCCGACGACCAGCAGATTCATGTCGCGGCCTTCCACCGTGCTGCCCAGGTCGATCAGGCGCACGAGCGGCGACGCTTGCGCGCTGTCGATCAGGGCCAGGTGGCGGTCCCATGGATACGGTTCGAAATAGGCGTAGTAGACGCTTTCTTCCTCGGGGGTGTGTTCGATGGTCATCACCGTGCCGTCAAAGCTGGTCGGCACGCGGAACCAGGTTTCGCGGTCGTAGCTGGCCACGGCCTGGTAGTCTTTCCAGCCGTCCGGGTAGGCGGACTTGCCGGCATTCATGAAGCGGATCGTGCACGCCTCGCCTTGCGCGCCTTGCAGGCGGAAGTAAAACCACTGCGTGATGTCGGCGTGGGAATCCTTGCGGATGTTCAGTTCGATGGACTGGGCATCGTCGGCGCGCAGCACCTCGATCGCGCCGGCGTCGAATTGCTGGCTGATTTTAATGGTCATGAGTGTTCCTGATAAAAACGTATGGGTTTTGCATCGTGTGCAATGGCGCGATGATACCTGTTTTGCGGTGGCCTTTGTGCTGGCGCAAACGATGACGGACATGCTTTGCTAACGTGGAAGCTCCGACATGGGGAGATCATCATGGACGACCATAGCAACCACATACGCGAACTGGAAAAGAAAATCAGCGCCCTCAGCGACGCGCTGGCGCACCTGGGCAAGGGCACGACCTTGCAGGAATTGCTGCGCATCATACGTTTCCCCGGCTACACGACGCCGGCCGAATTCAGCTTCAACGTCGCCATCCTCGACACCATGCTGGTGCAGGCCAATGCGCTGGAAAAGCTGGGGCAGGATTTGCTGGCGGGGGCCAAGCAGGTGGTGGCAAAACAGTGAGCAGGCGGTGACTTACAACACCTAACAAAACCGTAGCGAGCGGAAGGGAGTTGTGGTTGAGAAGCGCAACTGTACGAAGGTACAGTGAGCATCGCAGGCCGCAAATACCGACGCGCAGTAGGTTTTGATAGGTGTTCTTATTCCTGAACACCTGAAAAATGGCCAGGGCAAGGCGCAGGGCCGCAGGCAGTACGAACGTACGCCCAGGCCCTGCAACGCCGCCATGGACGTTTTATCAGGTGTTCAGTCCGCCGAAGCGTTCGTAAAACCACGGCTCCACGTCCGGCGCGTGCTCATCCTCGCGACGCAGGGTGGCCAGGATGTGTTCCTCTGCAGGAGCATACGTGATGCGGTACAGGTCGCGCGCCAGCGCATAGGCTTGCGTGCCAGGCCACGGTTCGGGCAGCAGTTCGACGGGCAGTTGCGGGTCGTGCAACTGCACGCGACGGTAGGCGTGCGTCAGCAGCGAGCGGATGACGAACGCTTGCTCCGCATCGAACACGGGTTCTTCCTGCAGCAGGGTCAGCAGCGGCTGGAAGCTGGCGATGAATTTTTCGTAGCCAGCCATCACTTCCGACAAGTCCCAGCAGTCGCCCACCATGTCGCGCAGGGGACGCGTGCTGACGCCTGGCAATTCCGTGGTGTGGCAGACATACAGCTTGCCCTGCACCTCGTTGCGCACGAGGATATCTTCCAGCGCCTCCGCATTGCTGGCCGGATGGCCAAAGATGCCGGGAGAGATCAAGCCGTAGCCCGCCCACAATAATTCCTTGCGCAGCGCGCCCCGTTCGGCGGCGCCGATGCTGCCGGCCGGACCGATCACCAGGGTCCAGCTGCCATCCCAGTGCACGACCAGCGGCGCGTAGATGCGGCGGTAGGCGCGTTCGAAGCGGGCCAGCGCCTCCGGGCGTATCGCATAGGCGCTGCGGCGGCCGTCGCGCTGCGAGCTGAGCCAGCCTTCCTGCGCCAGGCGGAACACGCTGGTGCGCAATAGCCGGTCATTGACGCCGAATGGCGCCAGCAGTTCGATCAGGCTGCCCAGCCAGATGGCGCCGCCGCGCGGCACGATGGCGTCGCCGAAGATGGTCATCACCAGGGACTTCGAGCGCGGTGGGTCGCTTTCCAGGAAATCGGCTATCCATGCCGTGCAGCGGGTGTTCTTCATGTGGTTCCGGTCTGGCCGTGTTGCGGTCGGTTCAATAAAAGCAGCAGTTTACTTGGCTGCGCGGGTAGCGCGGCAATAATTTGCCGGAAGCGCGGGTAGCGCCCCATGGTGTTTTCTCATAAGCAATATCATACGCACAAAAAAGCTGCACAAGATACGATTTTTTAAAATGATTCACATCAAGTGTATGCAAATCGTTTTTTGTATCGTATTATCTGTTTATCGCACCGCGTTGCTGCGCAAAATCAAAGACATGGGAGACACATCATGTACGCACAAATGGTTGAAACCGGCCTCAAGAACGTCCGCTCCATCGACGACATGGGCCAGGAAGAGCGCGCTTTCCAGGCGCGCATCGACGAAGGCATCAAGATCGAGGCCAAGGACTGGATGCCGGACGCCTACCGCAAGACCCTGATCCGCCAGATTTCGCAGCACGCGCACTCGGAAATCGTCGGCCAATTGCCTGAAGGTAACTGGGTCACGCGCGCACCGACCCTGAAACGCAAGTCGATCCTGCTGGCGAAGATCCAGGACGAAGCGGGCCACGGCCTGTACCTGTACAGCGCCGCGGAAACCCTGGGCGTGTCGCGCGACGATTTGCTGGCCGCCTTGCATTCTGGCAAAGCCAAGTATTCCAGCATCTTCAACTATCCCACCCTGTCGTGGGCCGACATGGGCGCCATCGGCTGGCTGGTCGACGGTTCCGCCATCATCAACCAGATTCCCCTGTGCCGCTGTTCCTACGGTCCGTATGCGCGCGCCATGATCCGCGTCTGCAAGGAAGAATCGTTCCATGCGCGCCAGGGCTACGACATCATGATGTCGCTGTGCAAGGGTACGCCCGCACAGAAAGCCATGGCGCAAGATGCCTTGAACCGCTGGTGGTGGCCATCGCTGATGATGTTCGGCCCGTCCGACGCCGCCTCCGTCAACAGCGCGCAATCGGCGCAATGGCGCATCAAGCTGTTCTCGAACGATGAATTGCGCCAGCGCATGGTCGACCAGACCGTGCCGCAAATCGAATACCTGGGCCTGACCGTGCCCGATCCCGACCTGAAGTTCAATGCGGAGACGGGCCACTATGAATTCGGCGAGATCGACTGGGCCGAGTTCAACAATGTCCTGAAGGGTAATGGCCCGTGCAATCGCGAACGTTTGCAAACGCGCGTGAAAGCGTATGAAGACGGTGCATGGTTCCGCGATGCCTTGGTCGCGTATGCCGACAAGCAAGCCGCCAACAAAGCAGCAGCGTAATTACATAAGACAGATAGGGGATAGCAACATGAGCAAAGAATGGCCATTGTGGGAAGTGTTCATCCGCAGCCAGCACGGCCTGGCGCACAAGCATGTAGGCAGCCTGCACGCGTCCGACGCCGCCATGGCGGTCAACCATGCGCGCGACGTCTACACGCGCCGCAATGAAGGCGTGAGCATCTGGGTGGTGCGCGCGGCCGATATCGTCGCCAGCAGCCCCGGCGACAAGGGCGCCCTGTTCGAACCGTCGAACAGCAAGGTGTACCGCCATCCCACCTTCTTCCCGATGCCGGAAGAAGTCAAGAACCTGTGATGGGAGCGCCTGCAATGGATGACAAGGTCAACTACCTTTTGCGCCTGGGCGACAACGCCCTGATCCTCAGCCAGCAGCTGTCGCAGCTGTGCGGCAAGGGACCGGCGCTGGAAGAAGACATGGCGCTGACCAACGTGGCGCTCGATCTGTTGGGCCAGACGCGCTTGTGGTTCAGCTATGCGGCCGAACTGGAAAACGCGGGCCGCGACGAGGACGACATTGCCTTTTTGCGCGATGCCCACGATTTCAAGAACTGCCTGCTGGTCGAACAGCCGAACGGCAATTACGCCGACACCATGATGCGCCAGTTCTTCTTCGACAGCTGGCACTACTTCCAGCTGCTGGAACTGACGAAATCGGCGGATGCGCGCATCGTCGAAGTGGCGCAAAAGTCGATCAAGGAAGTGACGTATCACCTGCGCCGCAGCGGTGACCTGATCGTGCGCCTCGGCGACGGCACGGCGGACAGCCATGCGAAAACGCAGGCGGCCGCCGACAAGCTGTGGATGTACACGGGCGAGATGTTCAAGTACGACGCCGTCGACCAGGCCATGGTCGCCGCCGGCATCGCGCCGCCATCGGACGTGCTGCGCCGGGCCTTCCTCGAGCACGTGGCCGAGATCTTCGCCGAAGCCACCTTGACCATGCCGGCGCCCGACGCCTGGATGCAAAAGGGCGGCAAGCAGGGCACGCACACGGAACACCTGGGTTTTATTCTGGCCGAGATGCAGTTCCTGCAGCGCGCCTACCCCGGGGCGGAGTGGTAATGAACACGCCCATGGCAGCGCTGGACGCGGCCCAGGTCTGGGCCTGGCTCGGCGATGTGCCTGACCCGGAAATCCCCGTCATTTCGGTGGTGGACCTGGGCATCGTGCGCGCCGTCGAAGTGACGGATGGCGATGCCTGCATCGTGACGATCACGCCCACATATTCGGGATGTCCGGCCATGCAAGTGATCGCCGACGCCGTCACGGATGCCTTGCGCAGCCATGGCGTGGCCAGGGTGACCCTGGTGAACCAGCTGGCGCCCGCCTGGACCACGGACTGGATGAGCGAGGCGGGCAAGGTCAAGCTGAAAGGCTATGGCATCGCGCCGCCGCAGCAGCAGGTGATCGATATCAGCGGCTTGCGTGGTGGCGTGAAACGGCAACCGATGCCCAAGCTGGACGTCATTTGCCCGAACTGCGGCTCCACGCATACGCAGCTGACCAGCCAGTTCGGCTCCACGCCGTGCAAGGCCCTGTACAAATGCCTGGCTTGCCGCGAACCGTTTGACTACTTCAAGTGCCACTAAAAAAATCAGGCACACGTTCCGAAGAAACTGGAGATGAAGCATGAGTAAATTTTATCCGCTGCGCGTAGCGAACGTGCGCAACGAAACACGCGACACCATCGCCGTCACGTTCGACGTGCCGTCTGAACTGCAGCAGCAGTTCCGCTTCCAGCAGGGCCAGCACCTGACCCTGCGCACCAATATCAATGCGGAAGACGTGCGCCGTTCGTATTCCATCTGTTCGGCGGTGCAGGACGGCACCCTGCGCGTGGCCATCAAGCGCACGCCGGGCGGCGCTTTCTCCACCTGGGCCAACGACACCCTGAAAGCCGGCGCCACCATCGAGGTGATGCCGCCCATGGGACACTTCAACGTGCCGCTCGACTGCGTCAACCGCAAGCACTACCTGGCATTCGCGGCCGGCAGCGGCATCACGCCCATCCTCTCCATCATCAAGACGACCCTGCTGACGGAACCCCTGAGCCGCTTCACCCTGTTTTACGGCAACCGCGCCTCGTCGTCCGTCATCTTCAAGGAAGAATTGACGGACTTGAAGGATGTGTACCTGGAGCGTTTGAACCTCGTCTACGTGATGAGCCGCGAGCAGCAGGACATCGAATTGTTCAACGGCCGCATCACGCAAGAAAAATGCGAACAGTTCCTGCAGCACTGGATCAAAGTCGAAGACTACGACAACGCGTTTATTTGTGGCCCGGAAGATATGATGCTCGGCGTGTCCGCTGCCCTGCAGGCGGCCGGCATGCCCAAGCAGAATATCAAGATCGAACTGTTCGCCGCCAGCATCCCGAAAAACGCCCACAAGCCGCGCGCCCAGCTGGCTGCGGATGCCGTGCAGGAAACGGAAGTGACCGTCATCATGGATGGCAACCACACCACCTTCATGATGGACAAGGACAAGGAGTCCATCCTCGACGCGGGACTGCGCAGTGGGCTGGACATGCGCTACTCGTGCAAGGGCGGCGTATGCTCGACCTGCCGCTGCAAGATACTCGACGGCAAAGTCGAGATGGACGTCAACTACGCGCTGGAAGACTATGAAGTGGCGCGCGGCTTCGTCCTCAGCTGCCAGAGTTTCCCGCTGACCGACAAGGTCGTCGTCGACTTCGATCAGGCAGAATAAAAGCCGGGGTCAGTTCCTGCGGAATCGTAATTCGGCCCATTGGGGCGAATTACCCCGCCGGGTCTGACCCCAGATTTCCGCTGCGGGCCAATAAATAAAAATAGCGAGACGCCATGACCTACCAAAACATCCTCTTTACCATCGAGCAGGGTATCGCGACGCTCACCCTGAACCGTCCCGACAAGCTCAATAGCTTTACGCAAGCCATGCACGAGGAAGTGCGCGACGCGATTGCGCAAGTGAACGCCGACAGCACCGTGCGCGTCTTCGTGCTGACGGGCGCGGGCCGCGGCTTTTGCGCGGGCCAGGATTTGTCCGACCGCGCCGTGGAACCCGGTTCGAAGGGCGTGGACCTGGGCGAATCGGTGGAAAAGAACTATGCGCCGCTGGTGCTGGCCTTGAAAGCCCTGGCTATGCCCGTGATCTGCGCCGTCAACGGCGTGGCCGCCGGCGCGGGCGCCAACCTGGCGCTGGCCTGCGACATCGTCATCGCCGGCAAGTCGGCCAGTTTCGTCGAAGTGTTCTGCAAGCTGGGCCTGATCCCGGACACGGGCGGCACCTTCTTCCTGCCACGGCTGATCGGTTCGGCGCGCGCCATGGGCCTGGCCATGCTCGGCGAAAAACTCACGGCGGAAAAGGCCGAGGACTGGGGCCTGATCTGGAAATGCGTGGACGATGCCGAACTGGCGGAAGAGACGCGCAAGCTGGCCGTGCACTTTTCTACCGCACCGACCAAGGGCCTGGCGTACACCAAGCAGGCGCTGGCTCTCAGTGGCGCCAATACCCTGCCGCAGCAGCTTGCGCTGGAAGCGCGCATGATGAGCGATCTCGGTAACAGCGACGATTACCGCGAAGGCGTGGCCGCCTTCATGGAAAAGCGCACACCGCAATTCAAGGGACATTGATATGGCAGCTTTGGACAACAACAGTATCGTCGCCGTCATCGGCAGCGGCGCCATGGGCGCCGGCATCGCGCAGGTGGCCGCTGCCGCCGGCTACAGAGTCAAACTGTACGACACGCGCGCGGAAGCGGTGAGCAAGGCTTTGCTTGATATCGGCAAGATGTATGCGAAGCTGGCCGAGAAGGGCCGCATGACGTTGGACGAAGCCACGGCCGCCACGGCGCGTCTGCAGGCGGCCGGCAGCCTGGCCGATGTCAGCGATTGCGACCTGGTGGTGGAAGCCATCGTGGAAAACCTCGACGTCAAGCGCGGCCTGTTCGCCGAACTCGAAGCGTTAGTCAGCGACGACTGCATCCTGGCGACGAATACCTCGTCGATTTCCGTCACGGCCATCGCCGCCAAGCTGCGCCGGCCGGAACGCCTGGTCGGCATGCATTTCTTTAATCCCGTGCCCCTGATGGCGCTGGTGGAAGTGATCAGTGGCCTGGCCACCAGCGAGCAGGTCGCTGCCACCGTGTATGACACGTCCATCGCCTGGGGCAAGAAGCCCGTGCATGCGAAATCGACGCCAGGCTTCATCGTCAACCGGGTCGCCCGTCCGTTCTATGCGGAAGGCTGGCGCTTGCTGAATGAACAGGCGGGCGATGCCGCCACCATCGATGCCGTGCTGCGCGAAGCGGGCGGCTTCCGCATGGGGCCATTCGAACTGATGGACTTGATCGGCCACGACGTGAATTTCTCCGTCACGCAATCCGTGTTCGGCGCCTACTTCAACGACCCGCGCTTCACGCCATCCGTGCTGCAGCAGGAAATGGTCAACGCGGGATTCCTTGGCCGCAAATCGGGCCGAGGCTTTTATCTGTACGGCGAAGGCGCGGCTGCCCCCGTGGCGCAGGCGGAAAGCGCGCAAGCGGCCCCGGAATTCGTCGCCCTGTCGGCCGCCATCGGCGGCGATGGCCGTGGCCACAGCGGCATCATCCGCAGCCTGGTGCAGCGGCTGGAGCAGGCGGGCGTCACCGTCAGCCGCCGCGTGACGCAGGAAGGCCAGGCGCATGACGAGGCACCGGCCCTGCATTGCCATGGCGCCGCGATCTATCTGACCGATGGGCGCAGCGCCACCCAGCGCGCGCACGACAACCAGCATCCGGACACGGTGCTGTTCGACCTGGCGCTCGATTACGCCAGTGCAAAGCGCATCGCCGTGGCCCGTGCCGACCAGTGCAGCGACGAGGCCTACGCGGCCGTCGTCGGCCTGTTCCAGGCGGCCGGTTTCACCGTCACGCGCCTGGACGACGTGCCTGGCCTGGCCGTCATGCGCACCGTCGCCATGCTGGCCAACGAGGCGGCCGACGCCGTCAACCAGGGCGTGTGCACGGCGGATGCCGTCGATATCGCCATGCAGAAGGGCGTCAATTATCCGCGCGGACCGCTGGCCTGGGCCGATGCGGTCGGCGTTCAACAGATCGTGACCGTGCTGCACCACCTGGCGCAAGGCTATGGCGAAGACCGCTACCGGGTCTCGCCGCTGCTGCGCCGCAAACTCGCCAATGGAGCACCGTTTCATGCATAAGGAAGACCATATTCACGCTGCCCAGGCTTTGGCCGAAGCGGCTGCCGCCTCCATGCTGTCGCGCGATAACGCCACCGCAGCCATGGGCATCGCCCTGGCCGACGTGGGTCCCGGCCATGCGCGCATGACGATGACGGTGCGCGCCGACATGCTCAACGGCCACCAGACCTGCCACGGCGGTTTTATTTTTGCCCTGGCCGACAGCGCCTTCGCCTTTGCCTGCAACAGCTACAACATGAACACCGTGGGCGCCGGCTGCACCATCGACTACCTGGCGCCAGGCCGCGAAGGCGACGTGCTGACGGCGCACGCCGTCGAACAGGCGCTGGCGGGCAAGAGCGGCGTCTATGACGTCAAGGTCAGCAACCAGGAAGGCCGCGCCGTCGCGCTCTTCCGGGGCAAGTCGATCCGCGTGGCGGGCGAAGTCATACAAGAGCAGGCTTGAACTGCCGGAACCGATTGAATAGTTAAAGAATTAAACAGGAGACAATGATGGTCCAACGTACGCCTTCCCCGAATGACCTCGAGCCGATCGAGTGCGCCAGCAAGGATGAACTGCAGGCGCTGCAGCTCGAACGCATGAAATGGACGCTCAAGCACGCGTATGACAACGTGCCACATTACCGTGCCGCTTTTGACGAAGCGGGCGTGCATCCGGACGATCTCAAATCCTTGTCCGATCTTTCCAAATTTCCGTTCACGGACAAAAAAGTCTTGCGCGACAATTACCCGTTTGGCCTGTTTGCCGTGCCGCGCGAGCAGGTGGTGCGCATCCACGCCTCGAGCGGCACCACGGGCAAGGCCACGGTGGTCGGCTACACGCAGAACGATATCGACACCTGGGCCAACGTGGTGGCGCGCTCGATCCGCGCCGGCGGCGGCCGCGCGGGCGATATGGTGCATATCTCGTATGGCTACGGCCTGTTCACGGGCGGCCTGGGCGCGCACTACGGCGCCGAGCGCCTCGGCTGCACGGTCATCCCGATGTCCGGCGGGCAGACGGAAAAACAGGTGCAGCTGATCCAGGATTTCAAGCCGTCCATCATCATGGTCACGCCTTCCTACATGCTCAACATCATCGAGGAATTCACGCGCCAGGGCCTGGACCCGGCCGAATCGTCGCTGAAAGTGGGCATCTTCGGTGCCGAACCGTGGACGGACGCCATGCGTTCGGAAATCGAAGCGCGCGCCGGCATCGACGCCGTCGACATCTACGGCCTGTCCGAAGTGATGGGACCTGGCGTGGCGTCCGAATGCATCGAGAGCAAGGACGGTCCCGTCATATGGGAAGACCATTTTTACCCCGAGATCATCGATCCGGAAACGGGCGAAGTGCTGCCGGACGGCGAAGAGGGCGAACTGGTGTTTACCTCTTTGTCGAAAGAGGCGCTGCCCATCATCCGCTACCGCACGCGCGACCTGACCCGCTTGCTGCCGCCGACGTCGCGCTCGATGCGCCGCATCGGCAAGATCACGGGCCGCTCCGACGACATGCTGATCATTCGCGGCGTGAACGTCTTCCCCACGCAGATCGAAGAGCTGATCCTCAAAATGCCGAAGCTGGCGCCGCAGTACCAGCTGGTCGTCACGCGCGACGGCCACCTCGACAAGCTCGAAGTGATCGCCGAGCTGCGCATCGACCTGACGGCCACCATCTCGGCCAGCGAAACGGATGCCCTGGCGCGCGAGCTGGAACACCGCATCAAGACGCACGTGGGCGTGAGCACGCGCGTGCGCCTGGTGGCCGCCGCCGGCATCGAACGCACGCTGACGGGCAAGGCCCGCCGCGTGGTCGACCAGCGCCCGAAGATTTTCTCCTGATAGCCCGAACAAGGAAGCAAACATGAACGAAGCCTTTATCTGTGACGCCGTGCGCACACCTTTCGGCCGCTACGGCGGTGCCTTGTCCAGCGTGCGCGCCGACGACCTGGGCGCGCTGCCGATCGCCGCGCTGATCGCCCGCAACCCGTCCGTCGACTGGTCCGCCATCGACGACGTGTTCTACGGCTGCGCCAACCAGGCGGGCGAAGACAACCGCAACGTGGGCCGCATGGCCGCGCTGCTGGCGGGCTTGCCGGCGGCCGTGCCGGCCAATACCATCAACCGCCTGTGCGGCTCCAGCCTGGACGCCGTGGGCATGGCCGCCCGCTCGATCAAGGCGGGCGAGGCGGAGCTGATCATCGCCGGCGGCGTGGAAAGCATGACGCGTGCGCCTTTCGTGATGGGCAAGGCCGACAGCGCGTTCTCGCGCGCGGCGAAAATCGAAGACACGACCCTGGGCTGGCGCTTCGTCAACGGCAAAATGAAGGCGCAGTACGGCATCGACACCATGCCGGAAACGGCGGAAAACGTGGCCGTGGAATTTGGCATCAGCCGCGCCGACCAGGACGCGCTGGCCTTGCGCAGCCAGCAGCGCTGGGCCGCCGCCAACGCGGCCGGCGTGTTCGATCGCGAAATCGTGCCCGTCGCCGTGCCGCAAAAAAAGGGCGAGCCGAAGATGGTGACGATGGATGAACATCCGCGTCCGGACACCTCGCTGGAAATGCTGGCGAAACTGAAAGGCGTGGTGAAGGCGGATGGCACGGTCACGGCCGGCAATGCCTCGGGCTTGAACGACGGCGCCTGCGCGATCTTGCTCGCGTCCGCCGCCGCCGTGGATAAATACAAACTGACGCCGCGCGCAAAGGTGCTTGGCATGGCCACGGCCGGCCTGGCGCCGCGCATCATGGGCTTTGGTCCCTCGCCGGCGTCGCGCAAGGTACTGGCGCAGACCGGCCTCACCATTGAGCAGATGGACGTGATCGAACTCAATGAAGCGTTTGCCGCGCAGGCGCTGGCCGTCACGCGCGACCTGGGCCTGGCCGACGATGCGGCCCACGTGAACCCGAATGGCGGCGCGATTGCCATCGGCCATCCATTGGGCGCATCGGGCGCGCGCCTGGTGATGGCCGCGCTGAACCAGCTGGAACGCACGGGCGGGCGCTATGCGCTGTGCACCATGTGCATCGGCGTGGGGCAGGGTATTGCTGTCGTCATTGAACGCGTATAAAAAAGTAAAACAACAAAAAAGGCGCAGGCTTGCAAAAAAGCGCCAACCATAATTGACCGTAGTGCCAACCTGGTGGAGACCATAATGATTGCCAATATCTTCAAGAAAACCCTGATCGCCGGCGTGCTGACCATGACTGCCGCGGGTGCGTACGCGGCCGACAACATCAAGATCGGTTCCGTGCTGTCCGTCACGGGCCCTGCCGCCTTTTTGGGCGACCCGGAACTGAAAACCCTGCAGCTGTATATCGAGAAAATCAATGCGGCGGGCGGCGTGCTGGGACGCAAGCTGGAACTGGTGCATTACGACGACGGCAGCGATGCGGCCAAGGCCAACGGTTTTACCAAGCGCCTGATCGAGTCGGACAAGGTCGACGTGCTGATCGGCGGCACCACCACCGGCGCGACGATGGCGATGGCGCCGCTGGTGGAGCGCGCCAGCATGCCGTTCATCTCGCTGGCGGGCGCCGTGGTCATCATCGATCCGGTCAAGAAATGGGTCTTCAAGACGCCGCATACGGACCGCATGGCGGCCGAGAAGGTGTTCGAGGACATGAAGAAGCGCGGCATCAGCAAGGTGGGCCTGCTGTCGGAAACGAGCGGCTTCGGCGCCTCGGGCCGCAAGGAGTCGCAGATCGTCGCCTCGAAGTATGGCATCACCCTGGTGGCCGATGAAACCTACGGCCCGAAAGACACGGACATCACGGCGCAGCTCACGCGCATCAAGAATACGGCCGGCGTGCAGGCCGTCTTCGTGTTCGGCCTGGGCCAGGGCCCGGCGGTCGTGACCAAGAACTACGGCCAGCTGGGCATGGCCGCGCTGCCGCTGTACCAGTCGCATGGCGTGGCGTCGGACGAATACCTGAAGCTGTCGGGCAAGGCTGCCGAAGGCGTGCGGCTGCCGACGCCGGCCCTCTTGATCGGCGCCATGCTGCCCGACAGCGACGCGCAAAAGGCCGTCGTCGTCGGCTACGACAAGACGTATAAAGAGCGCTACAAGATCGATCCGTCGACCTTTGGCGGCTATGCGCTCGACGCCCTGAACCTGTCGGTGGACGCCATCAAGCGCGCCGGCGGCACGGACCGCGAAAAAGTGCGCACGGCGCTGGAGCAGACCAAGGGTTTTGTGGGCACCACCGGCGTGTTCAACATGTCGGCCAAAGACCACATGGGCCTGGACCTGTCGGCTTTCCGCATGGTGGAAGTGAAGAACGGCGAATGGCAATTGTCGAAGTGATGTAAGCCAGAGTACCTGCGCGAGGCCGCCCCCGAAGGCGGCCCGCGCATAGCCGAACATAATGGAGACACCATGGAAGTCGCACAATTTCTACAATTTCTGTATTCCGGGATGACGGTCGGTTCCGCCTACGCGCTGGCGGCGCTGGGCTTTACCATCATCTACAACACCAGCGGCGTGATCAATTTCGCGCAAGGCGAATTCATCATGCTGGGCGGGATGCTGGCCGCCGTGATGTCGGCCGCCGGCGTGCCGCTGCCGCTGGCCATCATCCTGGCCGTCATCGCCACCGGCATCGTTGGCCTATTGATGGAAAAAGCCGTGATCGAACCGGCGCAGAACGCGCAGGTCATCACCCTCTTGATCATCACCATCGGCGCCTCGCTGGTGCTGCGCGGCCTCGTGCAAATCTGGCTGGGCAAGGATACGCACTCGCTGCCGGCCTTTTCCGGCGACGCGCCGATCGAATTTTTGGGCGCCAGCCTGCTGCCGCAAAGCCTGTGGGTGCTGGGCGTGACGGTCGTCATCGTGCTGGTGCTGGGCTGGTTCTTCGGCCGCACGCTGATGGGCAAGGCCATGCTGGCCACCTCGCACAACAAGCTGGCCGCGCAACTGGTGGGCATCAACACGCGCAAGATCCTGCTGTTCTCGTTCGGCCTGTCGGCCCTGCTGGGCGCGGCGGGCGGCATCCTCGTCGCACCGATCACGTATACCTCGTATGACGCGGGCATCATGCTGGGCCTGAAAGGTTTTGTCGCCGCCGTATTGGGTGGCCTCGGTGGCGGCGCAGGCGCGATTGCCGGCGGCCTGATCCTCGGGATCGCCGAAGCCATGACGGCCGGCTACATCTCGTCGGCCTACAAGGATGCGGTGCCGTTCGTGCTGATTCTATTGATCCTGTTCTTCCTGCCGCAAGGCTTGTTTGGCGCTAAAAATTCGGAGCGTGTATGAAGAATTTCCTTACCCGCTCGCGCCATGGCGGCCTGCTGGTGCTGGCGCTCGTGCTGGCCATCTTGCCGCTGTTCCTCAGCAATGCGTTCTACTATGACGTGGCGATCCGCATCGCGCTGAACGCCATCGTCGTCATCGGCCTGAACCTCTTGATGGGCTATACGGGCCAGATCAGCCTCGGTCATGCGGGCTTCTATGGCCTGGGCGCGTATGCGTCGGCCGTGCTGACCACGCACTATGGCTGGCCGCCGCTGGCCGCCCTGGCCGCCGGCGCCGTTGCCACGGGCCTGCTGGCGCTGCTGCTGGCGCGTCCCGTCTTGAAACTCAAGGGCCATACCCTGGCCATGGCGACGCTGGGACTGGGCATCATCATTTCCATCGTCATCAACAACGAGACGCAATGGACGGGCGGCCCGGACGGCATCGGCGTCTCCGCCTTCAGTGTCGCCGGCCTGGAAATCGCCGGCGAAAAATCGTGGTACCTGGTGTGCGCCGTGCTGCTGTTGCTGGTCACGTGGCTGGCCCTGAACCTCATCGATTCGCCCGTCGGCCGCGCGCTGCAGGCCATCCACGGTTCGGAAGTGGCGGCCCGCGTCGTCGGCGTCGATACGACGCGCTTCAAGGTGCGCGTGTTCGTGCTGTCGGCGGTGATTGCCAGCATCGCGGGCAGCATCAGCGCCCATTACATCGGTTTCATCACGCCCAACCTGGCCGGCTTCTTCCACTCGATCGAGCTGGTGACGATGGTGGTGGTGGGCGGCATGGCGTCGATCTTCGGTTCCATCATCGGCGCCGCGCTGCTGACGGTCTTGCCGCAACTGCTGTCCAGTTTTGAAGGCTGGGAAACGGTAGTGTTCGGCGTGATCCTGATGGCGACCATGATCTTCATGCCCAAGGGCCTGGTGCCGAGCCTGGCCAGCCGTTCGCGCAAGCGTTCTGCCACGCCGAAAGCACCGCCTCAATCTGCACGGGAGGTGTGAGATGCTGACGATTAACAACCTGAGCAAGAGCTTCGGCGGAGTGCACGCGGTGCAGGACGTGAGCTTTACCGTCAAGGAAGGCAATATCCACTCCGTGATCGGGCCGAACGGCGCCGGCAAGACGACCCTGTTCAACCTGATCACCGGTGTCTATACGCCGACCAAAGGCGAGATCCTGCTCAATGGCGAGAACGTGGCCGCCATGTCGCCCGATGCGCTGGCGCGGCGTGGCATGAGCCGCACTTTCCAGAATCTGCAGGTGTGCATGAACATGACGGCCATCGACAATGTGATGGTGGGCGCGCACCTGCGCCTGAACCAGAACCTGTTCGCCTCCATGCTGCGCCTGCCGTCCGTGCGCCGCGCGGACGCGGCCTGCCGCGACGAGGCGGCGGGCCTGATGGAGTTTGTCGGCGTCGGCCGCCACATCGGCGACGAGGCGGGGCAGATGTCGTATGGCGCATTAAAACGCCTGGAAATCGCCCGCGCGCTGGCGGCCAAGCCGAAAGTGCTGCTGCTCGACGAACCGGCGGCGGGTCTGAACCACACGGAGACGGGCGAGATCGAAGCCCTGATCCGCAAGGTGGCGCAATCGGGTGTGACGGTGGTGCTCGTCGAGCATGACATGAAACTGGTGATGAATCTGTCGGACCATATCCTGGTGCTCGACTATGGCAAGAAGCTGGCCGAAGGGACCGCCGCCGAAGTGCGCGCCAATCCCGACGTGGTGGCGGCATACCTGGGAGTGGCGGCATGATGAAGATGGAAAAACCTCAGACACCGCTGGTGCTCGATATCGCCGGCCTGACCAGCCATTACGGCCGCATCCAGGCCCTGCACGGCATCGACCTGCAGGTGCGCCAGGGCCAGCTGGTGGCGCTGGTGGGTGCGAACGGCGCCGGCAAGACGACCTTGCTGCGGGCGATTTCCGGCGTGCAGCCGATCAGCGCCGGCAGCATCGCCTTCGCCGGCCAGGACGTGAGCCGCATGAGCGCCGACAAGCGCGTGCGCGCCGGCATTTGCCAGGTGCCGGAAGGGCGGCAAGTGTTCGGCCCCATGACGGTGGAAGACAATCTGCGCCTGGGCGCGTTTACACGCCCCGCACAGGACGTGGCGGGCGACATGGAGCGCATGTACGGCCTGTTCCCGATCCTGAAGGAAAAGCGCCTGCTGCTGGCCGGCACGCTCTCCGGAGGACAGCAGCAGATGCTGGCCATGGCGCGCGCGCTGATGGGCCGCCCGCAACTGCTGCTGCTCGATGAACCGAGCATGGGCCTGGCGCCGCTCCTGATCGCGGAAATCTTCCGCATCGTGGCCGAGCTGCGCGACCAGGGCATCACCATCTTCCTCGTCGAGCAGAACGCGCACGCCGCCTTGTCGATCGCCGATGTGGGCTATGTGATCGAGACGGGCGCGATTACCCTGTCCGGTCCCGGCCCCGAATTGCTGCACAACGAGCAGGTACAGAGCGCGTACCTGGGTATGTGAAGACAGCAGCGGAGGGCCGGGGTCAGACCCGCCGGGTCTGACCCCAGTTTTCCGCTGCGTCTAGTAATAGCGTGCATGGCGCGCAGATGAATAGGAGTTTGTATGGTCAAAGTCTACGAAATCAACGGCGTCACCCCCGTCGTCCACCCCAGCGCCTATGTGCACCCATCGGCCGTGCTGATCGGCGACGTGATCGTCGGTCCGCGCTGCTATATCGGTCCGCTCGCTTCGATTCGCGGCGACTTCGGCCGCCTGATCCTGGAAGAGGGGGCGAACCTGCAGGACACGTGCGTCATGCACGGCTTCCCCGGCTGCGACACGGTAGTCGAAGTCGATGGCCATATCGGCCATGGCGCCGTGCTGCACGGCTGCCGCATCGGCCGCAATGCGCTCGTCGGCATGAACGCCGTGGTGATGGACAACGCCGTCATCGGCGAGGAATCCATCGTCGCCGCCATGAGTTTCGTGAAGGCAGGCATGGTCGTCGCACCGCGCAGCATGGTGGTGGGCACGCCCGCCAAGGTGATCCGCGCGCTGACCGACGATGAAATCAAATGGAAAAGCTCGGGCACGGGCCAGTACCACGAACTGGCCGTGCGCTCGATGCAGACGATGCGCGAAGTGGAAGCGCTGACGCAAGTCGAGGCGAACCGCCAGCGCCTCAATTTCGAATCGGCCTTGCCGCTGCATTTGCACAAGAACGCCTCGGCGCAATAAACCATATGAGCGTAGGTCGGATTAGCGGGGCAGCGCCCCGCGTCATCCGACACCACCACCAACGTCACCAACACCCTCGTTTTACGGAGAAACCACATGGCTTACATATCCACCCTGCAAAGCCTGATCGCCGGCCGCTGGCTGGGCGAAAGCGCCGCCGTGCCCCTGCACAGCGCCTTGAACAACCGCGTCATCTATCACACGCATGCTGAAAAGATCGACTTCGACGAAGCCGTCACGTATGCGCGCAAGACGGGCGTGCCGGGCCTGATGGCGCTCGATTTCCAGCAGCGCGCCGCGCGCCTGAAGGCGCTGGCCCTGTACCTGGTCGAGCGCAAGGAGGAGCTGTATGCGATCTCGCATTTGTCGGGCGCCACGCGCGCCGACAGCTGGGTCGACATCGAAGGCGGCACGGGCACGCTGTTCGCCTATGCCAGCATGGGCAGCAACGAGCTGCCGTCGTCGAACGTGCTGCATGAAGGCCCGGCCATCGCGCTGGGCAAGAAGGGCGGTTTCGCCGGCACGCACATCCTGGTGCCGCGCGGCGGCCTGGCCGTGCATATCAATGCCTTCAACTTCCCCATCTGGGGTCTGCTGGAAAAATTCGCGCCCAGCTTCCTGGCGGCCATGCCCTGCATCGCCAAGCCGGCCACGGCGACCAGCTATCTGACGCAGGCCGTCGTGCGCATGATGCATGAATCGGGCTTGCTGCCGGCCGGCAGCTTGCAGCTGGTGATCGGTTCCACGGGCGACTTGCTGGACCGCCTGAATGGCCAGGATTTCGTCACGTTTACAGGGTCGGCCGCCACGGCAGCCAAGCTGCGCACGAATTCCAACCTGATCGCCCAGTCCGTGCCTTTCAACGGCGAAGCCGATTCGCTCAATTGCGCCATCCTGGCACCGGACGTCACGCCAGACGACGTGGAATTCGACCTGTTCGTCAAGGAAGTCGTGCGCGAAATGACGGGCAAGTCGGGCCAGAAGTGCACGGCGATCCGCCGCATCATCGTGCCCGAGCACCTGATGGACGCCGTCGGCACGCGCCTGCGCGAGCGCCTGGCCAAGGTGGTGGTGGGCGACCCGTCCATCGAAGGCGTGCGCATGGGCGCGCTGGCCTCGAAAGAGCAGCAGAACGACGTGGCCGAGCGTGTCGCCACCCTGTCACGGGGTAACGAGGTGGTGTTCGGCGCGGCCGACGGATTCAATCCGCTCGGCGATGGCGCGCAGGACGGCAGCTTCTTCTCGCCGACCCTGCTGATGTGCCGCGACGCGTTCGGCAACGATGCCGTGCATGACGTGGAAGCGTTCGGCCCCGTCAGCACCATGATGGGTTACAACGATATCGACGAAGCGCTGGCCCTGGCCGCGCGCGGCAAGGGCAGCCTGGTGAGCACCCTGGTGACGCGCGATCCGAAGATCGCCGCGCGCGTGGTGCCGCAAGTGGCGGCCACGCATGGCCGCGTGCACGTGCTCGAGCGCGTGGCCTCCGTGGATTCGACGGGCCATGGCTCGCCCCTGCCGCAACTGAAGCACGGCGGTCCTGGCCGCGCGGGCGGCGGCGAGGAACTGGGCGGCGTGCGCGCCGTGCGCCATTACCTGCAACGGGCGGCCGTGCAAGGCTCGCCGACCATGCTGGCGGCCATCACGGGCGAATACGTGCGCGGCGCGGACGTCAACGAAAGCCCGATCCACCCGTTCCGCAAGCACTTCGAGGACTTGAAGACGGGCGACTCGCTGCTCACGCACCGCCGCACGGTCAGCGAAGCGGACATCGTCGCCTTCGGCGGCATCTCGGGCGACTTCTTCTACATGCACTTCGATGAAATCGCCGCGAAGGAATCGCAGTTCGGCAAGCGCATCGCCCACGGCTACTTCGTGCTGTCGGCCGCCGCCGGCCTGTTCGTCTCGCCTGGCGTCGGTCCCGTGCTGGCCAACTACGGCCTGGACAACCTGCGCTTCGTCGCGCCGGTGGCGATTGGCGACACCATCCGCGCGCGCCTCACGTGCAAGCGCAAGGTCGACCGCAACCGCAAGGACGTGTTTGGCGTGGGCCAGGGCGTGGTCGCGTGGGACGTTCAGGTGACCAACCAGAACGAGGAACTGGTGGCCAGCTACGACATCCTGACCCTGGTCTCCAAGCGCGAGTAAGTCCGAGAGTAGGCGTCTCCGGCAGGACTGGTATGAATGGCGCCGCCCGCGATCTTCGCGCGGGTGGCGCTTTTTTTATGGGGGTTCTTTTGCTCTTGAATTATCCATAAGTGTATGAAAAATATAGGCTAAGTGTGGTTTTGCACAGCGTGCTATTTAGATAAACCCCTCTAGAACGCGTGCTTTTTTCATCAAAAGCGGCGAATTCGCTCATTGCCGCAAGAAAACTTTCCAACGTAAAACCTTTTCTATGTAGCATGGTTTTACTCACTGGTCACGCCGCCATGCACGCCAAAGGCGATGACGGCGCGAAAAAAAACGGACCCGGCCCTTTACGGCTGGTGAACCCTCGACCGCGAGTTCCATTCCACGATTAACGTTCACCGCTACGGGTATTTAATTACTATGAATAAACACGTCCTGATTTTCCTGTTGGCCATGCCCCTGGCCATCAGCCATGCCTACGCCGAAGAGGCCGTTGGCCCCGCCGTCAAGATCAGCGGTTACGGCACGGCCGCCCTGACCATGGCCGATACGGACAACGCGCAGTTCGCGCGCCCGAACCAGGCTGCCGGCGCCGGCCGCACCGCCCGCACGGGCGTCGATTCCAACCTGGGCTTGCAAGCCAATGTCACCGTCAACCCGTGGCTGTCGGCCACCGTGCAGGGCCTGGCGCGCAAGGATGGCGAAGATGATGTCGGCGCCGAACTGGCGTGGGCCTTCGCCAAGGCCAAGGTATCGGACAGCTTCAGCGTGCGCGTCGGCCGCATGGGCCTGCCCGTCTTCATGATTTCCGATTATCGCAACGTGGGCTATGCCAACACCATGCTGCGCCCGCCCGGCGAAATGTATTCGCAGGTACCGCTGAACAGCATCGACGGCATCGACGCCACCTACCAGTTCAGCGCGGGCGATACCAGCATCACCACGCAGCTGGCGCTGGGTCGCACCAAGGCCACCCTGGCCACGGGTCCCGCTTCGACCGTGCAGGTGGAGGGCAAGTCCATCGTCGCCCTCAACGTGGTGGCCGAGCATGGCCCCGTCACCGTGCGCTTCGGCCGGGCCGAGACCAGGTTGACGATCAACGATTCGCCGAGCCTGAACACCCTGATGGGCAGCTTGCGCGCGGCCGGCAGCGGCTACCGGATCGCCCAGCTGGGCGCCCTGGCCGATGCGCTGGAAGTCAAGGACAAGAAGGCGTCGTTTACCTCCGTAGGCCTGGGCCTGGACTGGAACAATGTGCTGCTGCAGTCGGAATATGCGAAGCGCAAGACGGACAGCTATGTCAGCGACAGCACCTCGTGGTATGTGATGGGCGGCTACCGCATCGGTGCCTTCCTGCCCTACTACAGCCACGCCAGCCTGAAGGCCGATGGCCGCGTGAACAA
This sequence comes from Janthinobacterium sp. HH106, assembly GCF_001758725.1. Taxonomy (NCBI): domain Bacteria; kingdom Pseudomonadati; phylum Pseudomonadota; class Betaproteobacteria; order Burkholderiales; family Oxalobacteraceae; genus Janthinobacterium; species Janthinobacterium sp. HH106. The sequence continues at coordinate 415,623 of NZ_LRIC01000048.1, forward strand.
CACCGTGCCCGCATCCTGCCCTGCCGGCTATCCGGCGGCCTGTACGCCGACCCTGCGCGCCCTGTCGGCCGGCGTCGAGACTCTGGCCACCATGCGCAACCAGCTCGAGCAATCGACGGACAGCATCGGCGTGCGCTGGGACTTCCACCGTTCGGCCGCGCTGAAAGTGCAGATCGACCGCATCAAGCCGAAGAATGGCCCTGGCCTGTTCGTGCAAGCCAAGCCGGGCTTCCATGGTCCCGTCACGGTGGCTGCCGCCGCCATCGATTTCGTTTTCTGAGGAGCGCCGCATGAAACCATTGATCTTGAATGTGGCTGCCTTGCTGGCGCTGTCGACCGCCGTTCCCGCCATGGCCGAAGTGGTCGTGGTGGTCAATCCGAAAAGCGCCGCTGGCGCCATGACGAATGAACAGGTGGCGCAATTCTTCCTCGGTAAATCGACGGCCATGACGCCGATCGACCAGCCGGAAAGCGCCCCCGTGCGCGCCGAGTTCTACAAGAAGGTGACGGACAAGGAACCCTCGCAAGCGAAGGCCCTGTGGTCCAAGCTGGTCTTCACGGGCAAGGCCACCTTGCCGAAGGAAGTGGCCAATAGCGCCGACGTGAAGAAGGTCGTGGCTGCCGATCCGAAAGCCATCGGCTATATCGAAAAGAGTGCCGTCGACGCCAGCGTCAAAGTGGTGCTGACGGCGCCATAAAGCCGGCCCGGGCCGCACGCCATGCGGCGGCCCGATAATTCATCAGAATCAGGAGACAGCAATGAGCATCAAACGCAAGATATGGGCGCTGCCTGTCGTCTCGGCCGTGATTTTCGGGCTGGGACTGGCCGTCAGCGCCTACCTGTCCACGGCCACGCTCAATTCCATCCACGCCACGGAAAGCGCGGACTATCCCGTGCTTGACATGGCCAAGTCGCTGACCCTGGACGTGGCCGCCGTCGGCGACGCCCTGCGCGACGCCGTCAGCGAAGGCGACAAGGAACGTATCGGGCAAGTCGCCGGCCAGGCCGTCAAGCTGCGCGAAAAACTGGCCGCCTTTGCTGCGATCCCCGGCCAGCGCGAGCACGGCGCGCGGCTGGCCAGCGAATTCGATGCCTACTATGCGCCGGCCCTGAGCGCGGCGCGCATCATGCTGGAAATGGAAGAGGGCGACCCGCAAGCGACCGTGGCGCGCATGCAGGGCGCGCTGGCGGTGCTCAATGCCGACCTGGCAAAGACCAACGAACAGGCGCAAGCGCAGTTCAGGCAGGGCATAGAACGCAGCGCGGCCAATGTGCGCAATGCGCTCAATACCAGCATCGCCGTGGCGCTGGCCGTCATCGTTTGCCTGGTGGCCGTGTCGCATTTCGTCGTGCGCGCCATCTGGCAGCAGCTGGGCGGCGAACCCGAATATGCGCGCCAGATCGCGCGCGCCGTGGCCGATGGCGACCTGTCGATGCACATCGTGACCGAGGCGGGCGACCAGGACAGCCTGCTGGCGGCGCTGAAGGACATGCGCGCCAAGCTTGGCGGCATGGTCTCCGATATCAAGGCGTCGGCCGAAACCATCCAGGTGGCCAGCGCGGAAATCGCCCAGGGCAATGCGGACCTGGCCGCGCGCACGGAATCGCAGGCGGGTAGCCTGGACCAGACGGCGCGCAGCATGGACAGCCTGACTTCCACCGTGCGCGACAACGCCGCCAACGCGGGCCAGGCGCATGCGCTGGTGGTGTCGGCATCGTCGGTTGCCGTGAAGGGCGGGCAGGTGGTCAGCCAGGTGGTCACCACCATGGGCGAGATCAACGATGCATCCAAACGCATCGTCGACATCATCGGCGTCATCGACGGCATCGCCTTCCAGACGAACATCCTGGCCTTGAATGCGGCCGTGGAAGCGGCGCGCGCCGGCGAACAGGGGCGGGGCTTTGCCGTAGTGGCGTCCGAAGTGCGCAACCTGGCGCAGCGCAGCGCGGCAGCGGCGCGCGAGATCAAGCAATTGATCGGCGATTCGGTGGCCAGGGTGAATGTCGGCTCGAAGCTGGTCGACGAGGCGGGTCTGACCATGGGCCAGATCGTCGATTCCGTGAAAAAGGTGGCCGACATCATGGCCGAGATCAGTGCCGCCAGCCAGGCGCAGAGTGCCGGCATCGGCGACATCGGCGTGGCCATCGGCAGCATGGATCAGATGACGCAGCAGAATTCCGCGCTGGTGGAAGAAGCGTCGGCGGCGGCTGAATCGCTGCAGGAACAGGCCGTGCAGCTGGGTACGGCGCTGGCCGTGTTCAAGCTGGCGCAGGGTGCTGTGTCGGATTACGCGCTGCGCGCTAATCCGACCTACCGGGCATTGGCGGTATAGGTTGGATTAGCGCAGCGTAATCCAACACAGGAGCGCCGGCTTACGTGCGCAAACCGAACGGATCGTCGATGCTGTGCGCCGGTTGCGTGAACCAGCGCGGTCCGTTTTCCGTCATGTAGAAATGGTCCTCGTGGCGGATGCCGAATTCGCCGGGGATGCAGATCATCGGCTCGTTCGAGAAGCACATGCCCACGTCGAGCGGCGTCGTGTCGTTGCCCACCAGGTAAGGCCACTCGTGGATATCGAGGCCGATGCCGTGGCCCGTGCGGTGCGGCAGGCCGGGCAGCTTGTAGCCGGGGCCGTAGCCGTCCGCTTCCAGCGAGACGCGCGCGGCGCGGTCCACGTCGCCGCACGGTACGCCCAGTTGGGCGGCCGCGAATGCGGCGGCTTGCGCGGCCTTTTCGCTGTTCCATACGCTGCGCTGGCGCTCGCTGATCTGTCCGAAAACATAGGTGCGCGTGATGTCGGAGATGTAGTTCATCACCTGGCAGCCCGTGTCGATCAGCACCGTGTCGCCCGCCTTCAGGGTCTGCTCGTAGTTGACGCCATGCGGGTAGGCGGTCGCCTCGCCGAACAGCACGATGCAGAAGTACGAGCGGGGCGCGCCTACCTTGCGGTGCGCGCGCTGGATGAATTCCTCCACTTCCACCGTCGTGATGCCTTCGTACAGCATGCTGGCCGTGGCCACGTGCACGGCCAGGGTCATGTCCATCACGCGCTGCATCAGGGCGATTTCCGCCTGTGATTTTCTGCTGCGGCAGTACGCGGTGACGGTGCGCGCGTTTTCCAGTGCATAGCCGGGTGCCAGCGGCTTGATGCCGTCGTAGATGAAGAAGGCGGCGCTTTCGCAGATGCCCACGCGTAGCGGTCGATTCGCGTCCTGGACGATTCCCATGCGCGCCAGCACGTCGACGAACAGCTGGTACGGGCTTTCATGCTCTTCCCAGCAATTGACCTTGCCCTCGATGAGCATGAAGCCTTGCAGGGTGCTTTCCTCGAAGGCGGGGGCGATGTATTCGATCTCGCCGCTGGCCGGCAGGATGGCGCCCACCATGCGTTCGCTGGCATACCATTTGGTGCCCGTGAAATAGGTGAGGTTGGCGCCCGCGTTCAGGTAGATGGCGGCGATGCCCTGTGCGCGCATGAACGCTTGCGCCTTGGCGATGCGTTGCGCATGTTCGTCCTTGCCGATGGCGACCATGCCGCCCGTCATGTCCGACAGCGATGCCAATGCCTGTTCGATGGAAGTGCCACCTATGCTCATGCCTGCTCCTTTGCTCGATGCTGAATATGGAATGCGGGCATGATATCAGTTCGCGCCTTTCGGCTTGAGGCCGGGCGCGCCGCCGGCCGCGTCGGGCGGAGCCAGCACCAGGTCGTGCGGATACGTGAAGTGCCAGTCGGCGTAGCGCTGCTTGCGGCGCAGGCTGGCGTCTTCGTCAAGGAAGTTGTCCTGCTTGATGGGCAGCTGCGGCGACAGCGAATGGATGCCGACGATGCGTCCCTCCTGCCGCAGCACGCCCCATTCCGCCTTGCCCGTGACGGGGTCCGCATACAGGCGGCGCAAATGGCGCCGGGCGTTGGCAAAGCGCGGGTCGCGCAGCAGTTCCTGCAGGGTCAAGGGATAGCGGGGCCGCCCGTCGGCCGGCGTGCTGTCGTAGTAGCGGCCCAACGCGTTGCGGAATTCATGACCGATGAACAGCAGCTCGCGCTCCTTGTCGCGCCGCGCGGCCGTGGCAAACAGTTCGCCGGCCAGCACCAGGCCCACGCCCATGAAGGCCACCAGCATCAGGGTCCAGATATACGCGAAGCCCCGTGCGCCGCGCCGGAAACTAGAGCTGTTCAAACGGAATCCCCTCACGCGTCTTGCCCTTGGCGCCGCTGCGCACGTCGGCCACGCCGCCGATCTCGCCATTGGGCGAAGGGATCAATTGCCAGGTGGCGGCGGACTCCGTGACGGGATCGAGCGGCACGCTGCGGAAGTAATGGTGGGTCACCAGGTCGTCCAGCGCGGCCGGATATTCTCCCTTGTCGGCATAGTATTTATCGAGGCCGCTCCTGAGCACCTGCAGGTTTTCCTTCAGTGCGACTTCCTTCGACTTTTCCACGGAACCGAAATAGCGGGGGATGGCGATCGTCAGCAGCAGCGAGATGATCGCCAGCACCACCAGCAGTTCGACCAGGGTAAAGCCGCGGCGTATGGTCGAGGTCTGCATGGCGGTCACCATTGATTGAGCGGCACGCCGTTCAGGCCCACCTTGGTCGAGCGCGAGGCGACGTCGAACACGTCTTCGCCTTCGCTGGGATTGTCGGGCGGCGAGGCATAGGCGCGCTTGCTCCAGCTGTCGGCCGCGCTGCCGGCTTCCCTGGGCTGGAACGGGTCGCGCGGCAAGCGGCGCAAAAAGTAGATGTTCTGCTTCGACGGGCTGCGCTGGTCGGGCACGCCCTCAACCAGTTCCTCGAGTTTTTTCGGATAGCCGGAAGCGCCTAGCGACAGCTTGATGCGGCCATTGTCCGAAGCGCGCTTGTAGGCATCGATTGCTTCGCGCATCTCGATCAGGGCGCTGCGCAATTGCTGCTCCTTGGCCCGTTGCAAGGCCACCTGCGCCATCGGCACGGCCACCGTGGCCAAGGTCGCCATGATGGCCAGGGTGATCATCAGTTCGATGAAGGTAAAGCCCCGCTCTTTCACTGGCCACCTCACTGGCCACCTTTGCCGGACTTGTCGCCTGCCGCGGGCGCCTCGTCGCCGCCCGTCATGGGCGAGCCGGCGCGCGCAGGGGCTTGCTCGGGCGCGGCGATGGCTTCCGGCGTGCCGCCCACGCTGGCGCGCCCGCCCACGGACGCCTCGGTGCCCGAGTTGAATTCGGCCGTCATCAGGTCCGGGCGGCGGATGCTGCGCAGCAGGCGCGGCGTGATCGACAGCACGATCTCGCTGCGCATGGCGTCATCCTTCTGGCTGCCGAACAGGCGGTTCAGCACGGGCAGTTCGCCCACGCCGGGTACCTTGTTGGCCGTGCCCCGGTCTTCGTCGCTGATCAGGCCCGCCAGCACCTGCGTCTCGCCATCTTTCAAACGCAACACGGTCGAGGCGCTGCGCGTGCCGATCTGGTAAGCCTGCGTGCCCGTTTTGCTGATCACTTCCTTGACGACGTTCGATACTTCCAGGTTGATCTTGATGGCCACTTCGTCGTCCAGGTAGACGTTCGGTTCCACGTCGAGTTTCAGGCCCACGTCGATGTAGTTGACGCTGTCGGAACTGACGCCGTTATTCGTCGTGACGGTAATGACGGGCACGCGGTCGCCGATGAGGATCTTCGCCTTTTCCTTGTTGCGCACGCGGATGCGCGGGTTCGCCAGGATATTGCTGTCGCTGTCCGTCTTGTTGGCGTTGAGGGTGACGCCGCCGATGCCCAGGTTGATATTGTCGCCATTGATGCGGTGCAGGTCCGCCACCTTCAGGCCGCCCAGGCCTCCCGTGCTGCCTGCGACGCCGGCCAGGGTCAGGCTGGCCTGGTCGGGCCAGCGCACGCCCAGTTCCATCAGGCGCGTGCGCTTGACTTCCAGCACCTCGACTTCCAGCATCACTTCCGGGTCGGCCAGGTCCTGCACGTTGATGATGCGCTCGGCCATGCGCACCATTTCCGGCGTATCGCGCAGCATGATGATGCCCAGGCGTTCGTCGGTGACGACATCCTTGGCCTTGAGCAGGGTCTTGATGGAGAACGCCACCGTCTTGACGTCCGCATTGGCGAGGAAAAAAGTGCGTACCACCAGCTGCTGGTAATCCTTTACCTTTTGCGGCGTGTTCGGGTAGATCGTGATCGACTTGTCGCTGGTGACGCTTTGCTCGAGCTGGTTGGCGCCCAGCAGCATGGCGATCGCTTCCTCGATGCTGGTGTCGCGCACGGAAATGGTGGCGCGCAGGGCGGGATCGACTTCCTTGTCGAAGACGAAGTTCAGGCCCGACACCTTGCTGAGAAGATCGAACACGGAGCGCAGGGGCGCGTCGCGAAACTCGAGCGTCACGGGTTTGCGGTAGGCAGCAGCCAGCTTGCCGCCGGCCGGACGGCTTTTGGCCAGCTCGTCGCCGATGCGGCCTTTCAGGGCCAGCGCCTCGCGCTGCGCGGGACGTTCCTGCAGCACCTGGCGCAAGGCTTCCTGCGCCTGCGCGACATTCGCTTCGCCGCCGCGCTGGTAGCTGGACTGCGCCTCCTGCACCAGCTTGCGGTGCCGTTCATCCTGCGCCACGCCGGCCAGGCCCCGCTGCGCCACGTCGTTGCTGGCGTCCAGCGCCAGCGCCTGCTGGTACAGCGCTTGCGCTTCGGGCAGCTTGCCCTGCTGGCGCAGCGCCTCGGCGCGGCCATTGAGGTTGTTCAGCGCGCGCATCCTGCCGTTGGTGACGGCGATGCGGTACTTCGCATTCGTCGGTTCGGCCTGCGCCGCCTGTTCCAGCAGGGCCAGGCCCTGTTCCGTGCGGCCGGCGCCCAGCATGGCCTGGCCGTCGGTATAGGCCTGGTTGCCGGCGCAGGCGGCCAGCAGGGACAGCATCGGCAGCAGGGTAATGCCAGTACGTGGTGTGCGTCGTTTCAATTGATATCCCCTACGGCGAGTGTCTGTTTCAGGTTGAGCGGCAGATAGGTAAATTGCAGGGCGCCCTGCACCACGCCGTCGAAGCGGTAGCGCTCTTCGAGCGTGTCGCCGGGCCGCGCCACCACGTTGCGTTCGCCCGCCTGCAGGAAATAGGCGGCCTTGCCTTCGTCGACGAAACGGCCAAGGAACTGGAAGGGCAAAGGCGGCGGTGCGTTCGCATCGACGGCGGCGACAGTGCGCGTGGCCTGCGCCGCCTGTTGGTCGAGCATGATCTTTTTCGGCGTCTCCGGCTGCCAGCTTTGCTTGGCGAACAGGGTGGCCGCTTCTTCGTCATCGAGGCCCCGGCGCGGTTCGATGGCCAGCGCGCGATTGGCTGGCGCAGCGGCAGTGGCGACGACGAGGGGCGCGACCGCCACCCGTTCCACCTGGCGCGGCGTGGCAGTGGCCGGCCCCACGATGCTGCCTTCGTCCTCCGGGGCGAAGAGGGCGGCCAGCAAGGTCGCCACGGCGGCGCCCCCCAGTACGGCTTTTTTCATCGGCGCGCCTCCGGCTTCTTGACCAGCAGGATGAACTGGATGCGTGCATCGATCTCGCCCGCTTCGATCTGCTCGCGTTTGAACAGCACGGAGTCGAGCGTCAGCGTGGGCAACGCCTGCAGGGCGTCGACGATAAAGGTTTGCAGCTGCGCGTATTCGGCCTTCACGGGCAAGGTGATCTGGTAGCGCAAAAAGGCCGTGTTGCCGTCTTCCTGCGGCTTGTAGTCGGCCTTGGCCAGGGTGACGCCGCTCTTCTGCGCCACTTCCAGCAAGGCCTTCAGCTGCTCGGGAATGCTGTCGTGCGCGGGCAGGTAGGCGTGAAAGGCGGCCAGGCTGTCCGCATCGGCATCGAGCGTGACGGGCGCCGGCGGCAGCGCCGCCTGTTTCGCCATCACGGCCAGTTGCGCGCGCAATGGCTGCTGGCGTCCGGCCAGCGCCTCGCCCTGCTGCACGGCGACGGCGGCCAGCGCCAGGCTTGCCGCGCCGATGGCGCTGGGCCAGCCCAGCATGCGCCACAGACGCTGCGCTTCCCACGCCAGGCGCGGGGGCAGGCGCAGTTGCAGGCGCGGCCGGGCCACGGGCGTGCCGGCTTTTAACAGGGGTTTTATTGCCGCCATTGCGCCTCCAGCTGAAAACGGTAAGGGTGTGCGGGCGCGTTCGCGTTACTGTTCATCTCGTGCTTGAGCAGATACACGGAACTGAACATGGGCTGCTGGTTCAGGAAGGCCAGGTAATTGAGCATGTCCTGCGGGGTTTCCGCCTCGGCGGCGATTTTCAGCACGCTGGCGCCATCCTGTCCCTGCTGCGCGTTCAGGTCCAGCCCCAGCAGGGCCACGCGCACGTCGCGCGGCGCCTGCACCGTCCTGACCAGGCGCGTGACGGGCAGGTTGAGCTGGCGCACGGCGGCGGCTACTTGTTTCAGTTCGAGGTCGCGCTCGCGCTGCTGGTTCGCCGAGAGCGGAGCATGCACGGGACGCGCGGGCTGCAGCTGCGCCAGCTGCGCCTCCAGGCGCCGCGTTTCCTGCGCCTGCACCAGCCAGTACACCGCGGCCGGCAGCAACAGCAAGCCGCCCGCCAGGCACAGGGCCAGGCGCCAGCCCTTGAACGTCTGCGCGGCGCCGGGCGGCAGGAATTCCAGGCGACTCAGGCCCATGCGGCCTCCCGCATCAGGTGGGCGGGGCCGGCCACGGCGATGGGCACGAAGCGTTCTGGCACGTTCGCCTGCGGCACGCCGCTCAAGTCGATCAGGGCCACGTGTTCGATGGCGTCGAGCTGCGGCGCGCGCAAGTTCCAGCGCCGCCATGCCCGGTCCAGTTCATCGCCCCAGGCCGCGGCGCAGGACTGGCTGTGCAGGGCCGTGATGCGTCCGCCGCCCGTCGTTGCCAGCAGCAGCCGGCCCGCTTCCACCAGGGCGAAGGCGTCGGGCTTGGCACCGGCGATGCTGCGCCAGGCCGCTCCGGCGATCGGTTCGATGGACAGGCAGCGCCGGCCATGCGCGGCCGCCGCGTCCTGCACGCCTTGCAGCAGGGCCGCATCGATGCCGCAGGCCAGGCGCGGCGTGCCGTATGGGGCGTCGTCGGCGGCCAGGCGCCAGGCGCGCGCACCCTCGCCATACACGGCGCCGAACTGGCTGTGCAGGAAGCGCTGGGCGCTGCTCCGGTCGAGCAAGGCACCGCTCCACGGCACCATCAGCATGGCGCACCAGCGGCTGGCCAGGCTGACGGCCAGCGGCATTTTTTTGCCGCCATCGTGTTCGAGCCAGCCGCGCAGGGCGGCCAGCGCCACTTCCCAGCTGGCGTCGGGATTCGCAATGGGCAGGTGGAAGGCGCTGTCGGGCAGGGGACGGCCGGCGCGGCGCAGCACGCCGTGCAGCCCGTGCGGGGCCAGGTGCAGGCACACGGTGGCGCGGGCAAGGCGTTCAATAAGTGACACGATTGAGCTCCGCTAAAGTGGTTTCTCCGCGCCGCACCAGGTCCAGGCCCGCTTCGCGCGCCAGGCGGAAACCGTTGCGCGCCGCCTCTTCCTTCATCTGGCTCAGGGGCGCGCGCGTGCAGATCATTTCGCGCATCGTATCGCTGAGCATCAAGACCTCGGCGACGGCCTTGCGGCCCTTGTAGCCGGTGCCGCGGCAGTGGCCGCAGCCCTTGCCGGCCATGAATTGCCAGTCCTGCACCTGATGCAGGGCCAGGCCGCTGTCGCGCAGCTGCTGCGCGTCGGCCAGCACCTCGGCGCTGGCGTCGACGGCGCAATGGGCGCAATTGAGGCGCAGCAGGCGCTGCGCCACGATGCCGTTCAGGGCCGCCGCAAAGCTGTAGGCATCGACGCCCATGTGCAGGAAGCGGCCGACCACATCGAACACGTTGTTCGCGTGCACGGTGGTAAATACCAGGTGGCCCGTGAGCGCCGCCTGCACGGCGATCTGCGCCGTTTCATCGTCGCGGATTTCGCCGATCATGATCTTGTCGGGATCGTGGCGCAGGATGGAACGCAGGCCGCGCGCGAACGTCAGCCCCTTCTTTTCGTTGACGGGTATCTGCAGCACGCGCGGCAGCCGGTATTCGACGGGGTCTTCGATGGTGACGATCTTGTCGCGGCCCGTGTTGATTTCCGTGATGGCCGCGTACAGGGTGGTGGTCTTGCCGGAACCGGTGGGCCCCGTCACCAGCAGCATGCCGTGCGGCTTGGCGGCCAGGCGGCGGATCTGTTCGATGGCATCCTCGTTCAGGCCCAGGCTTTCCAGGCGCAGCGCCTGCGCCGCCTCCGTCAGCGCGCGCCGGTCCAGCAGGCGCAGCACGGCATCCTCGCCAAAGATATTGGGCATGATGGAAACGCGAAAGTCGATCTCCGCCCCCTTTACGCGCACCTTGAAGCGGCCATCCTGCGGGATGCGGCGCTCGGCGATGTCGAGGTCGGCCATCACCTTGATGCGCGAGATGATCTGTTCGGCCATCTGCAGCCCCTGCACCTGGCCCGCCTGCACCAGCACGCCGTCGACGCGGTATTTGATGACCAGGCTGGCCACGTCGCATTCGAGGTGGATGTCGCTGGCCTGGAATTTCAGGGCATCGTAGATGGTGGAGTTCACCAGTTTCACGACCGGGCTGCTGTCTTCGCTGATGCGGATGAGCGAGATGTCTTCGATGCTCTGGTCGAGTCCTGGCAGATCATCGCCGTGCTGCATCTCCTGCATCGCCTGCTGCACGCTTTCCTGCTGCTGCAGGTAGGCGGCCAGGTCGTCCGGATGCGCCAGCGCCACCGTGAAGGGCGTGGACAGGGCGAAGTCGGCCCATTGCAGCAGGTCCTCGCTGAAGGGATTGCCGATGACGAGCACGGGCGGCGTGCCCGGAACGCCAGGTTGCAGCAGCACGCAGTCGCGCTGGGCGCAATCGGTGTAGGGCAGCAGGGAAAAGGCGGGCAGGGCGGCCTGCAGTTCGGCCATCGTCCAGGCCGGGTAGCGGAACAGGGCGGCCAGCTGGCGCAGGAAGACTTCGGGCGGCAGGGCCGCCGTTTCCTGCAGCACGGCCATCTGCGGACGGCCCTGTTCCAGTGCGCTCGCGTGGGCGCGGCGCAGCATGGCCGCATCGAGCACGGCCCGTTCTTCGTCGCGCGCGTTCATGGCCGCACCTTCACGATAAGGTTCAAGACAAGCTCCCCGCCAGTTCAAAGATCGGCATGTACATCAGCACCACCACGCCGCCGATCACCACGCCGATGATGGTCATCAAGAGTGGCTCGAGCAGGCGCGAAGCCCAGTCCACCCAGCGGGCGAATTCCTCGTCGTGGAATTTGGCCGAGCGTTCCAGCATGTCGCCCAGGCGGCCCGTGTTCTCGCCCACCTTCAGCAGCGATTGCGCCACCGGCGTTGCCATGCCGGCCTGTTCCAGCGCGGTGGAAAACGGCATGCCTTCCTGCACCGCGCGGCGCGCCTGCGCCAGCTGCTCCTGCTGCGCCGGCAGCAGCATGGGGCCGACCATGGCCAGCGCCTTGTGCAGCGGGATGCCCGCGTGCAGCAGCAGGCTCAGGGCGCGGTAGAAGCGGGCCAGGCGGAATTCGGCCGCCTTGTCCGCCAGTACGGGCAGGCGCAAGAGGCGCAGCACCAGCGCCATGCGCATGGCGCGGTTGGCGATGCCGAAGACCACGGCGCCGACGGCGGCGGCCAGCGCGCCGGCGCACAGCAGCGGATGCGCGGCCAGGGTCTGACCAAAACCGAGCAGCATCTGCGACATCCAGGGAATTTCGCGGCCCGAGCTTTCGTAGACGACGCTGAATTTGGGCACCACATAGCCGAGCAGGAACAGGGTCACCAGGCCGCCGACGACGAGCAGCATGCACGGGTAGATGGCGGCGGAAATGAGTTTTTTGCGGATGGCGTCGAACTGCAGCTGGTAGGCGACGAAGCGCGCCAGCGCCTCAGGCAGGTTGCCCGAGCGTTCGGCCGCGTGCACGGTGGCGATGTAAATGTCGGGGAAGATATCGGGGAAATCGGCCAGGGTGTCGGAGAAGCTTTGCCCCTGCTGCAGGGTGAGCACGATGGCGGCCAGGGTGCTCCTCGCGCCCGGGCGCGTTTCCTTGTTGTGCAGGGTGGCCATGGCCTCGCCCAGGTTCAGGCCCGCTTCGAGAAGGGCCAGCAGCTCCTGGCTGAATTGCAGCAGGGGCAAGCCTTGTTTGCCGGGGCGCAGCGCGGCGCCCGCGTCCGGCGCGGCGCCGTCGTCGACGGCCAGCACGCGCCAGCCGCCGCGCACGGCCGCGCGGATCGCCTCGGCCTCGCTGGCGGCGTCGATGGCCAGCGCCTGGCTGCCCGCCGGACCCAGCACCTGGAGGTGGAACTGCATGGCCGGCTCAGGCGGGCATGGTGGCAGGCGTAAAAATGGACAGGCTGGAATGGGGGAAAGCGCGTGCGGACAAGGTCGAAGTAGGCATCGGTCAGGAACCATCCAAAAAAGTTCAATTCGTCGCGGGTACCGGCAGCAGGCAAGATGCAATCACTGCCTCAGGGTAGACTGGAATTGCCAGGAAATCAATCGTGCTGTGCGGGCAAGCCTCGTTTCGATGACTTGCCCGCATGTTCAGCCGCTTACTGGGTAACCAGGCTGACCTTGTCGATCACGAACGAGGTTTGCAGCGACGCGTCCTCGGTGGCGGCGAACGAGATCTGCACGGTCTGGCCCTTGTAGGCGATCAGGTCGAAAGTGCGGATCTGGTAGCCGGCCGCCTTGTTCACGTTCGAGTACGAGGCCAGGGTGCCCAGCACCGTGCCGGCGCTGTTCTTCACGGTGACGACCAGCTTGTCGTACACGGTATTGCCCGTTTCCGCCGTGTCGATATGCAGCGCGAAGCTCAGGCTGGCGGACGTGGCGGCGGCCGGAATGGCCACGCTTTGCGTCAGCGATTCGCTGGCCGTGACGCCATTGCCGCCCAGCCAGGCGTACTGCGTGCCTTCGTACGCGGTTTGCCCCGTAAATGTGCCGATGGCGCCGGTGGTGCCGCTCCAGCCCGTGGCGCCGGCCTCGAAGCCGCCGTTCGTCACTCTTTCGGTGGCGCTGCTGGTGCCCACCGTCAAGGTGGCGTTGTTCGACGTGGCCGTCACGGCGGGCGACGAGGAATCCGTCACCGTGGCCTTGAAGACGGCGCCGCTGTCGGCCGCCACGGCCGTGAAGCTGTAGGCCGGCGACGTGGCGCCGCTGATCACGGCGCCGTTGCGGTACCACTTGTAGGTGTACGGCGCCGTGCCGCCGCCCGCGCCCACGGCGAACGAGGCGGTGGCGCCCGGTGCGACGGTGATGCTGGCCGGCTGGCTGGTGATGATCACCGCGCCGCCCGTCGTTGATTCATCGACGTCGGTACCCACGTTGATGGCCGCATACGCGCGCTTGACGGCGATCGATTCCGCGCTGCCCACGCCATACAGTTCCTCGGCTGCCTGCAGCACCTTGTTGCGCGCGTCGGCATAGTTGGTCGACGAGGTGAACTTGGTGGTGGCGGCCTTGAACCAGATGCGGTAAGCCTTGTCGCTGCCGATACCGGTCATGGCCAGCGGGCTTTTGTTCAGGTAGGAGCTGTAGTAGTCGCTGCTGGACGTGGAATTCGAGCCTTGCGACAGGAAGTAGAACATGCGGTTGTTCGGGCCGCTGCTGTAGTGGACGTCGAGGTTCTTGATGGTGCTGCTCCACGCATTCGGGCTGCTGCCATCCTTGCTCGGCTTGTACAGCCAGCGCAGCGGCTGGCCATTCTTGGCGATCTCCTTGCCCGTCATCCAATCGTTGCCCGTGTTGGGGATCGTGGTGCCCGTGCCGCCGGCGCGCGCATACGCTTCCACCATCTCGCCGGCGATGTCCGAGCTCGATTCGTTCAAGCCGCCCGACTCCTGCGAGTAGATCAGACCCGAGGTGGCGTCCGTGATGCCGTGACCCATCTCATGGCCGATCACGTCGATGGAGCCGAGGTTGTTGAACGCGCTGCCGCCGTCGCCGATGTACATGCATTTGCAGTTGCTGTCGTAATAGGCGTTGTCGTAGGCCGTGTTGACGTGGGCGGCGATGTGGGTGGCCGTGTTGTTGCCGTCCAGGCTGGACCAGCCCAGCACATTCTTGTGCGTGTCGTAGGTGTTCATCAAGCCCCACATCGCATTGACGGCCGCCGTCTGACCGTTGGCGTTGGTGGTGCTGCCGCCGCTGATGTATTGCTGGCCGTCGCCCCAGGTATTGCTGGTGTTGCTGTACACGCTGCCCGAGGTGGTGCCGTGGTTGGCATTCGTGATGGCCATGCCGCCGAAGCTGCCGCCCGTGCCGCGGCTGGGGTCCTTCATGGTGTAGGTGCTGCCCGTGAGCGTGGTGTTGAGCGGCACCTGGCCGTTGTACTGGCTGTTGCCGATGCCGGCGACGGTTTTCAGGGCTTTCCATTGGCGCAGGATGCGGCCATCCCGGGCGCTGACGATGGTGTCGTAGTAGACGGGCTTGCTGCCGCTGATCATGCGCGTCTGCACCAGGTAGGCCAGCTCGTAGTGGTCGACCACGTCCTGCACGTCGAGGGCGTTCAGCGCGGCTTCCGATTTGTTCTCGGCGCCGGCCACGCGCACGGTTTTCATCACGGGATAGATCAGCAGCTGCGCATGCGGCGGCACATGGTCGACGGCCGGCACGCCGATGCTTTTTACGGCAGCGGCGATGGCGGCGGCGGCGCTGACGGCCGGCGTGGTGTCGATATCGGTGGTGGCGCTGCGGGTGACGGAATTGACGCCACCGCTGCCGAGGCCGGACGCGCGGTCCGACACGGATTCGCTGACGATGTCGCCGGCGCTGTTGCTGACCACCACCGTCTCGGAACCGAAGACGGGCAAGCCCTTGTAGGTGTGCTGTACGCGGCTCACGCGCGTGCCGCTGACGCCCGGATGCTGGGCGCCGACGGCAAAGCCATGCTCGGTATTCAGACCGCGGCTGCGTGCCTGCGCGGCCAGCTTGTTGACCAGGCTGGCGGTCTCTTGTGGAGAAGCCAGGGCGACCGGCGCGGCCATCAGGGTCTGTGGCAGCGGGGTGGCGGCATCGGCCGTGGTGGCCATCAGCGGCAGGGCGGCGATGGATGCGGCAACTATCGTCAAACGTAAATTCATTTCTGCTCCATGGTATCGGTTAAGGAAATGGTGAATGAGCTGGCCGCGATGCCTGATGGCCACCCCGGCGCGCCTGGCGGCGGGCGGATAGCCTGCCGTTTTGTGATGGCATGACGCCGGGTAGGGGGACACTAAACTTGTCGAGATCGCCATGTCAAAAAATTCAAGAAATGGGTCATCAGGCGAATTTTTGTTAAAAATTGAACATTTATCGGCGTCGCATCGTTGGAAAGTTTGATCTACCACAAGCTGCAACTTTTGTTTTGGACTACTACCCCTATTGGCGCGCTCTGTTGGAAAAACACTGTTGCCTTTTCTAAATGTTGCGATCTACACTAGCTCTTCGCATTGCCCCCCAGCGGAGCACGTGAAGACAAAAAAAGCGCACGCGGCAATGACCGCGTCCAGATACAGCGCATCGGGAAAAAAATCGGGAGTTTCACATGACGTCAGTTCTGTTTTCTGCTGTTGGTTTCAGCCATTTCCCCTCTGGAGCGGCACTCATGCTGCATCCGCCTTCCTAGCGGCCGCCAGCCGGCTCTTCCCCCGCGAGGGGATTCTTTTCTGTAAGTCCGACCGTGCCGCCCGGCGCGGCCGCTGGCGCAGTGCATCTTTTTTTCAGGAAGGGTTGCCGGCTCCTGGTGCGTGCACCGGAATCACCGGCCCGACGAACTATGCTTTCGATAGCGACCAAAGTGGAACAGATCGTGATGGAATCGGCCTTTCTCAGCGAGGGATTGGGCCGTGGCTTGCTCAACCTGTCGGAGCTGGCGCGCCAGCTGCAGCCGCAATTGCAGACCGACTTATGGAAACCGGTGGGGCAGGCCGCCGTGGTGATGGCGCTGCGCCGCCTGGCCGAGCGGATGCCGCAGCAGAAAAACGGCGAGATCGTGCTGGCGCACCGCGCGGGCGAACTGTCCACGCGCAGCGAATTGATGGTTGTTACCTACCGCTATTCCGACCAGACGTATGCCTGCCAGCGCCAGTTGCTGGCGCTGGCAGCGCCCCAGCGGGGCACATTCATCACCATTACGCGCGGCGTCAACGAGGTGATGGTGATCTGCAGCCGTTCGCTGCACGCGCTGGTGGAGGAGGTGTTCGGCGAAGAGCAGGAACTGGCGCGCCTGGAGCGGGTGACGGCCGTGACCCTGCACCTGGCGGCCGAAACCTGCTATACGCCGGGCGTGTATCACGCCATCCTCAAGCGCCTGGCCTGGGAGCGCATCAACCTGATCAACATCATCTGCACGTATACGGAGCTGACCTTGCTGCTGGAAGCGTCGCAGACGGGCGCGGCTTTTTCCGTATTGTCGAAAATCGTCGCACAATGAAAAGGCTCTGTCCCCGTTAAGTAGGGGAAGTTCAGGAATCTTCCTGTATCCCTGCTGT